>NZ_JAVIIW010000080.1:0-14687 GCF_033977205.1 Mesorhizobium album
TCAACTCTCCAAGCGATGGCGGACAAAGACGGCAGGGACCATGATGACGTCGGGTGCTGCCCGAACCTTAGGACGGTCGCCTGCCGCCGGGACTGCTGGCTGTGATGGGCCTGCAGTCCCGGCCGCCAAACTACCCGATCCTTCTCAAACAATCCTCGGGCTTGACTCGAGGATCCATGCCATGACGTTGGCCGAAGCGCGCAGCGGGGCAGAATTCTGAACCGTTGCAACGCCTTAGCGTCACGGCATGGATCCTAGGGTCTGCGCCGCGTCGCTTCGCTCCTTGCTCCGCCCTAGGATGACGAAGTGCATGCATAGGTCGGCGATCCTCGCCACCCCCTGTGTTGCCTTCGGCGACATCTCGCTCACAAGGGGGAGTTTGCGCGCTCCGCCGTTTTCGCCAATCTCCGTCCTCACAGGGAAGGACGCCGCTGGGCTCTTATTGCGCGTCGCACGCCGCGACAATTGCCCGGGGCAAAAGCTGACCTGCCGCAATGGCAACGGAACCGGCCTGCGCGGCTACAGCGTGCCGGTCAGCCAGGAATAGCCAGCCGGGAGTAGCCGGTAGGAACAGCGCTGTGTCGAAGTTATTACCGCTTTCGCGAAAACGGTAATAACCCTTGGCCACGCTTTTGCGCTCCTTACGCGCTGGCGCCGCCCATCAGCGCGGCAATCAGCGTCGCCAGGAAGATGAGCAGCCCAAGCGCCAGCCGATCCAGCCAGGACTTGCGCCTGGCCAGAACCTCGAGCAACCGATAGCGCATCGCAGCCTCCCGCTCGCATTGCGCATAGTAGCACGCCTGCATGCGGGCACCATGAAGCGATTCACGGATGCGAGTGAATCTCCTTTATCGAGGGAGAGTTTCGGTGCAATGCTGCGCTGCAAAAATACCCCCAAAAAAAGTCAGGTTGAGAACCGGGGATCAAAAACACCTCAGCCGGCGAAAGGCGAGCTTATTCAACCGGATAGGCCTATAGGCCCGTACCGGCCAAAGGGATGGTTGAAAAGCCCGGAAATCCGCCATTTTCCGGGCTCGCGGCAAGCGCAATGGCACGATCGCGGCAGCTCGATTTCGGCTCTACGCTGAAGAAAAAAGCGCCGTTCGCCGTCCCCTTCCCCGACGTTGACAGCAGGCCCGGCCAATGGCACTCCGCAATCACTGGTCACGCCATGACCGTTGCTGTTGGGGACGGACGGGGTTTCAGCAGCTGGCGGCGGCGCCGGACGGGCGGGCACCTGCGAAGTGCACCGCCCGCTCCTGGCCGGGCTCCCCTGCACCAAGCCGATGGTAGCCCTTCCTTCGTCAATGAATGGGCGAAGCAAGGAGCCGTGCGGCGAAGACCTCAGAACGAGAAGCCGGACGCCGGTACGGCCGCGGCCTGAGCCGAAAGCTTGCCGCGCTTTTCAAGCCGGGGCTTTTCGTAGGTCTTCTTCATCGTCCGGTCCTGCGCAGGGTCAACGACCGGCGCAGGTGAGCGCGATGCGGCCGCCCTGTCAAGCTTCGGCCAGGAAGGCTCGCTTCCGCTGATGCATGTCGTTGTGCCAAAACCGCCGCCCGCTTTTGGGCGACATGCATTGGTTTTTCGCAATTGCGAACGGAAAACCGCTGCGCTTTTCCTGGAATTGCCTTTTATCCCGCCTGCTGCAGCCAGTGGCGGTCGAACACGTCGAGGATGGAGCGGAACTCGGCCGGCGGGACCTGGTTGGCGCCATCGTCGCTGTCGGCGCTGAGGAATTGGCCAAGCTGGCGGTCGACCGCTTCCGGATGCTCGATGACAATGCCGAGGCTCGCGAGATCGGCGGCGATGGAGCCATCGGGCGGCAGGTAGCCGCCCCATGTCTCGGCGGCCGGCGCGGCATCGCGCAGGCGCACCAGGAGGATCCTGGTGATCGACGGCTGCGCCTCCGGGCCGATGATGGCGGAGCCGCACATATAGCCGCCGAGCACGCTGACCGGCTGCGTCTGCGGGAACAGGCAGAGGAAGAACTGCGTGTCGCCGCCGGCCTCCTTCAGATGCACATAGAGGCCGCGCTTTGCTGGCGTGACCGGGCCACCGAACTGCAACTGCCCGGTCGGCAATATCTCGCGATAGGTGGCGGTCAGCCCATGCGCGCCTGGCCCCGCCTCGATCGACAGGCGGCCCTTGATAAGCTGGCCGCGATAATAGGGCGACCAGGCGCAGGAATAGCAGGCATAGGTCCCCGGAAGCCCGGAGCCGAGCCCGCGCCCGTCATGCGCGGAGGCGTCGAAGTGCATGCCGGCGCGGCGCTCCAGCTCGGCGCTGTCGATGCCGTGGCGGGTCGCGATCGCGGCGGTGAAGGCCGGCAGCTCGCTTTCGGCGATCCAGGCGCCGGGCTGTTCGAGGCGCAGCACCTTCGCCCAATCGTCATAGACGCTATACTCGCGGGGCTGGGCGCGGCCCTGCAGCCATTTGTCGGCGCGGCCAACATCGAAAGCCGTCTTCGGGTTGACGGCGCGGAACGCCGCCGCCAGGTCCTTGCGGGTGGCGGTTCCCAGCACGACCGAAGTCAGTCGTAGCTTCTGCGCGATATTCAGTGCCATCCGGCTGCACCTGTTCCGTCCCGATGGCATCGGGACTGACCCCTTGTTCGAACGAAGATCATGCTTTCACGCTCCCTCGCAAGGCCGCCGTGCAAGGTATCCCACCACCTTCGCGCCCCTCACCACGTCAATTTCCACACGCTAATATTCCGGGAATTCCAGAGAATTCCACGGCGTTCCGCATCTACTCCCTTTTCGGGTGAGCGACCAGCGCTAAGCTCGCGACTGGCAAGGGGCAGATCGTCAGGAAAACGCGCTGAATGTGGGGCTGTAGCTCCCCTTCCTTCGTAGAGCGGTGACACGCTCGAATTCGAGCAACGGCGAAACCCGGCATCGTGCGTTGGGAACACCGAACCGTAATGCCACCTCATCAGGAAGGACTAATACATGACCGCTTCTCCCAAATTGACCCTCATCATGCTTGCCACAGGATGCATCGCACTGGCGCTGCTTTTTGCAAACGCGCCGGCCGGAGGATTGCCGTCGAAATATGTCAAGGCGCCCGCGCCGCAGGCTCTTCAGCCGACGCGCATCGCCATCGACAACGAGGCGCATGCGATACGCTTCTACATCGACGGCAAGCAGGTCGCCCTGCTCGACGCGTCCGGTCTCAAGCAATGACGAGGCGGCAAGCCGAGGGAGGAACCCCGTCATGAAAATCATGCTATCCGCGGTATCGGCGCTTCTCTTCACACTTGCCTTTGCGCAAGGCGCGGAGGCGAAAAGAAAAGTTCTGGCGACAGAGACAAGGTGCAACACCGAGAAACACCAGCCGCTCCTCGATCAAAAAGCCACCGGCGGCATCGTGCCTTCGACCGGCTTGACGGCTAAGACCGCCGAACCGGGCCAGGCCTATCCGCCAGCACTGTGGATTCATTTCTAGCGCAGGTTGGAGAGCGCCGCACGGCGGTCCCACCGCCGACATAGCGCGAGACCGGAGCGGCAGGACAAGAGCCGAACGGTCAAGCCACCCGACCAGCCTGAGGGTCGGGCTTGGCGCCGCCCGCGGGGGGCAGGCGCCCGCCCGCGTGGATCGCACAGCTGCGGTCGCGCGGGCCATGCCGATCCTTGGTCGGCCGCAGACGGGCTTGACCAAAGGACGGCGAACCGGAAAGCTCGGCACGTCGTGGCGCCATTAAGGCGCGGCGCGACGGGCTTTGAGGGAGGCCGTGCCATGCCGGGTGCCGACGAAAAGCTTGCCGCGCTCGGCATCGTGCTGCCGCCGCCGCTGAAACTTCCGCCGGGCATGGTGCTGCCCTTTCCGTGGGTCAATGTGCGCGGCGAGCGCGCCTATATCTCCGGCCACGGGCCGCAGGAACCGGACGGCTCGCTCGCCGGGCCGTTCGGCGTGGTCGGTGAGAGCGTGTCGCTGGAAGAGGCGCGGGTGTCGGCCAGGAAGGTCGGGCTGTCGATGCTCGGCAGCCTCAAGCGCGAGCTCGGCAGCCTCGACCGGATCACCGGCTGGTGCCGCGTGCACGGCATGATCAACGCGGCGCCGGGCTTTACCCAGACGCCGGCGGTGATGAACGGCTTTTCCGATCTCATCCTCGAGGTCTTCGGCCCGGAGGTCGGCCGCCACGCCCGCACGGCCATCGGGGTGGCCTCCCTGCCCTTCAATCTCGCGGTCGAGATCGAGGCCGAGGTGATGATTGGATTGGCTTGACCAGGCCATCGTCGGCGCGATAGGCGGACGCATTGCCATCCAACCGATGAAAGAACCGCCATGACAGATGCCATCGTAAAAGACAGCAACGGCACGCCGCTGAAGGATGGCGATTCCGTGACCCTGATCAAGGACCTCAAGGTGAAGGGCACGTCCGAGACGATCAAGCGCGGCACGCTGGTGAAGAACATCCGCCTCACCGGCAATCCCGGCGAGATCGAATGCAACACCAAGCAGGTGAAGGGCCTGGTGCTGAAGACGGAATTTTTGAAGAAGGCGTGATTGGGGGCGCCGGCGCTGAAGCTGCCGATCTCCCCCTTGTGGGGGAGATCGGACATCATGCGGGTTTTCGCCAATCCCCAGCGCCGCGCCAACCCTCCATCCGACCCCTCACCATCTCCCGTTATGTTGCACTGCGTTAGATTTGTTGCATTGCGGTATGAAGGCATAGGCGCGAGGCTTGCCACAAGGCGGGATACGAACGACCGTTGCGAGGTCTGTCTTCGTGTCAGCATCATCGCCGGACTTCCGGCCAGACATCGAGGGATTGCGCGCGCTTGCCGTGGCGGGCGTCGTCGCCTTCCATTTCGGCCTGACCGCGCTGCCTGGCGGCTTTGCCGGCGTCGACATCTTCTTCGTCATCTCCGGCTACCTGATCACGCGCCATCTCGCCACCGAGATTTCTGAGACCGGCCGGCTCGATCTCCTGCGCTTCTATGCCCGGCGGGCGCGCAGGCTCTTGCCGGCGGCGCTCTTCGTCATCGCCGCGACGCTTGTCGCCGGCGCAATGATCCTGTCGCCGGAGGAGCAGGCGCTCTATTCCAAGGGCGCGATGTGGGCGTCGGCCTATATCATCAACCTGTGGCTGATCCGCTGGTCGTTCGACTATTTCGCCAATGACGCCGCCAACAATCCCTTCATCCATTACTGGTCGCTGTCGGTGGAGGAGCAGTTCTACCTCGCCTGGCCGGCGCTCCTGATGCTGGCGGCCTGGCTCAGGCCCGGCAAACGCACGATCGTGCTTGCGATGGGGATTGCCGGGCTCGTCTCCTTCGCGGTCTGCGCCTGGCTCACCACCGTGTCGCAACCCTGGGCCTTCTATTTCTCGCCGCTGCGCGCCTGGGAGTTCGCCGCAGGCGGGCTGGCCTCGATGGCGCCGGCGTGGCTGCTGCAGAACCGTCCGCGGCTGGGCTGGGCGCTCGGCCTGACCGGACTGGCGATGATCGCCTTTGCCTACCTCACCTTCAGCGAGGACGCTCCCTTCCCCGGCTTCCTGGCGCTTTTGCCGGTGGCCGGCACGGTCCTTCTGCTGCTGGCGGGCGCGGCCGGCGCCAGGGTCGGCGTGAATGCCGCCCTGGCGCTGCCGCCCTTGCAGTGGATCGGCAAGCTTTCCTATTCGCTCTATCTCTGGCACTGGCCGGTCATCGTCTATGCCGGCATGCTGGTGGATGAGTTCACGCTCGCCCAGCGCCTCGCTTGCCTTGGGCTGACGCTGGCGCTTTCGGCCCTCAGCTACCACCTCATCGAGAACCCCATCCGTCGCAACGGCTGGCTGATGGCCAATGCGGCGCGGGCGCTGGTGCCGGCCCTCCTCCTGACCGGCACCGGCGTCGCAGTCGCCTATGGCAATGCCAGGTTCGCCTTGCATGATCTCGACCCGGAGCAGCGCAGCATCGCGGCCAGCGCTGCCAAGCCTTCCACGGCGCGCGCCAAGGCGTGCGTGCAAAGCTACGAGCCGGTGACGCCGAAACCCTGCGTGTTCGGAACCGGTCGGCGCACGATCGCACTGTTCGGCGATTCCCACGCTGACCATTGGTCGACGCCGCTGATCCAGGCGGCGGAGAAGAACGGCTACCGCGTGGAAACCTGGCTGAAGAGCGCATGCCGGGCCTCGCGCTTCAGCTATTGGGTCGCGAGGCTGAAACGCGACTACAGCGAATGCGACCAATGGCGCAACCAGGCGATCAAGGAGATCATCGCGGCGAAGCCGGCGCTGGTGGTAATCTCGGAAATTACGCTCACCTCCTCGCGCAAGATGGCGGCAGGCAAGAGCCAGCCGGACACGCCGGATGCCGAATGGCGGGCCGGCTTGCGCTCAACGCTGACGGCCTTGAGCAAGGCCGGGCTGAAGATCGCCTTCATCCGCGACGTGCCGTTCAACGACGAGAATGTCGACACCTGCGTGGCGCGCGCGCTGTGGCGCGACAAGAAGCCCTCGCTCTGCGACCAGACGCGCGACTATGCCGCCAACGACGCCATGGCCAAGGTGGAACGCGAGATCGTCGACAGCGTGCCCAACGCTTCCTATGTCGACCTCACCGACCGCTTCTGCAACGCCACGACGTGCCACGTCTTCATCAACGGCCAGCTCGCCTTCCGCGACCAGCACCATCTGGCCACGCCGTTCGCGGAATCGCTGGAGCCGGAGGTGGAGAAAAGGGTGATTTCGAAGGTGGGGAGATAGGCGGGGGCCTGGAGCGCGTGATCTTCCCCTTGCGGGGTCCCACAAGAGGGAGATCGGCAGCGTCGGCGATGGCGCCTCACCCCACTACGACCACGAAATGCTTGGTCACCGGCTCGAGGATCTGCCAGGTGCCTTTGAAATCCGCCTCGACCACGAAGGCGTCGCCGGGGCCGACCTCGACCGGCTCGCCGCCATCCGGCGTGATGATGATGCGGCCGGCGATCATGTGCACGAACTCGTAGTCGGTGTAGGTGGCATGGTAGGTGCCGGGCGTCGCACGCCAGGTGCCCGACATCACCTTGCCGTCCTCGGTGGTGTGCTGGACCGCGGTCTGCATGGTCGGCCTGCCCTCGACGACGATCCACCCTGGCAGGTCACCTGCCTCGGCATGGTCAACGGCGCCGAATTTGAGAATGGTCTGTTTGGTCATTGGTGGCTCCTTCGATAGCGCCCGGATTGGCTGGGTGCGTGATAGCGGATGGCGCCAGGCTGTGACCGCGATATCGCGACACCGTGCGACGGGCACAGCGCCTTATCTCCTCCCGTGTGAATAGGGTAAGCCGCATTTTCTCGGGAACGCCGCCCACCTCGAAACCGTTTACCCACCGAAGGGGCATCCACCGAAAAGAGGAGGCAGCGATGAAAAAGCTTCTGTTTGCTTCGATGATCGCCATCGCCTCGGCGTTTGCGATTGCGCCGGCCAGCGCCGGCAGCGTCGAGTTCGGTATCGGCGTGGGTCCCGGCTACGATTACGGAGACTACTATGGCGGGTATTACCCTCATCGCTATTACCGACACGTCTATGATGACGACTACTACGCTCCCTACAGCGATCGCTATGTGGTTCGTTATCATAGCCGGTCTTATCGCGATGATTGCCGGATCGAGCTCGTGAAGCACTGGCGCCATCACCACCGCGTGGTGGAAGAAGTGCGCGTCTGCGACTAACCGGCTGTCTAGCGAAGTCGTCTGCGACGGCCAATCTCCCCCTTGCAACAGATTTGCAAGGCGGGCGACTAGCTGATCTCCCCCTTGGGGGAGATCACGCGCTTCGTCGTCCCCCATCTCCCCGCGATGGGCGCGAGTATTAGCGATTGGGAACATAGACTGCCTCCGACGCGTTTATGAGGTGATCAACCCTCAAGGAGGTAGTCATGAAAAGGCTCCTGCTCGCCTCCGTCATAGCCATTGCTTCGGCGGCCGCTGTGACCGGCCCGGCCAATGCCGGCCGTCTCGAGTTCGGGATCGGCATCGGTGACGGATACAACGACTATTACGACGACTACGGACCCTATTACGGCGACTATTATGCCCATCGCTACTATCGCCCGTATTACGGTGAATATTACAGCTACAGGCCGCACTATTACTACCGGCAACACTACTATTACCGGCCGCACTACTATTATCGGCACCACTACTACCTCCGGTATCACAGGCGATGCCACGTCGAATATGTGCGGCATCACTGGCACTACCGGGCAATTCGCATCTGCAGGTACTGAGCTGGCGATTGGCTAATTGCCCCCTTGAGGGTCGTCAGCTGGTGTTTGCAATTAGCGAAGCGGGCGGCGATGGCCAATCTCCCCCTTGTGGGGAGATCGGCTAATCGCCCACCTTGCAAAATGCCGCCTGCAAGGCCGGCATCCACAACCAACAAAACACGTGACTCAGCGAAGTTGCAGCGCCGAGCGTAGCCGCGCCTGGAAGCCTTTCGGCTGGGCACGCGTTGTCATGAGGAACCTTCAGGAGGAGGTTGCCATGAAAAAGCTTATCTTCGCTTCCGCGATCGCCCTCGCTGCGGCCGCGGTCGCTGTCGCGCCGGCGGACGCGCATGTGTTCTTCGGCCTTGGCAGCGGCTATTTCGGTTTCGGCCCCTTTGGCGACTTCTACGACAGTTATGGCGAGTATCCCTTCTACGGCCCGTATTACGGCGGCCCCTATTACGACACGTATATCGGCCCCGGCTACAAGCGCGGCTATGGCAGCTTTGCGGTGCCCAATCGCGACCGGGACTGCCGGGTCGAGGTGGTGAGGCACCGGATCCACCACCACTGGGTCAGGCGGGGAATACGCGTCTGCGGCTACTGAGCCGGGCTGAGATGCCTGACTGCTGTCATTGACAGCTGGCGAAGCGGGCAGCGACCGAGAGCTCCCGATCGATCGGCAGACTGGCACTACTGCACTCCACTTTTGCGCGGCCAATGTCAGCGATCGGGAACGTGGGCTCCTTGCGACGCGTTTGTCTGATGATCGACCTTCAGGAGGAGGTTGCCATGAGAAAACTTCTACTTGCCTCGGTGATCGCCGTTGCCTCCGCGGTAGCCACGATCGCTCCGGCGGATGCGCACGGATTCTTCGGCCTCGGTCCGTTCGGCTTCAGCCCGTTCTACGGCGCCCCGTTCTACGGCGGCCCGTTCTACGGTGGCCCATTTTACGGCTATGGCGGCCCCTATTACGGCCCGCGCTACTACGACGGCTATTATCCCGGCTACGTGGTCCCCTATCCGCGCTACCGGTACCATAGCTACTACTACCGGTACCACTATTTCAGGCACCACCATCGGTACCATCATAGGCACCACCATCGGTACTATTACAGGTACTAGGCAGGACGCGTAGCAGGCCGCCGCTGGCGATTGGCCAATCTCCCCCCAAGTGGGGAGATGTCCGGCAGGACAGAGGGGGGCGCGAAGGATCGCGACTTTATCGGTCCTGGTCCTGCGACGGATGCCGCCGGAGGAAGTGAGACACCCGGAAAACTCAGACGTTGGCGGGATAGCGGCCCCCTCTGCCCTGCCCGTCCTCCGCGGCAGCTGCGGAGGGTGGACCGGGCATCTCCCCCCAAGGGCCCCCAAGGGGGAGATTGGCAGCTTCAGCGCCTTGCAAATCCCTCGCAACATGCCATGTAGAAAGCCGGCATTCATGGAGACCAACACGTGACGCAGCGAAGCGGCAGCGCCGACCTGCCGCTGCATGGCGGGCGGGTCCCGAAATGGCTGGGCGATCGGATGACGAAGCTCGGCGCGGTGCTGTGCGAAGCCATCATCCACCATTACGGCCGCGACGAGCTGCTCAGGCGTCTCGCGCATCCCTTCTGGTTCCAGTCCTTCGGCGCCGTGATGGGCATGGACTGGCATTCCTCCGGCATCACCACCTCCGTCATCGGCGCGCTGAAGCGCGGGCTGAACCCGATGGCCGGCGAGCTTGGCATCCATGTCTGCGGCGGGCGCGGCGCGCATTCGCGCAAGACGCCGGGCGAGCTCATCACCATCGGCGACCGCGTCGGCCTCGACGGCGATGCCCTTGCCACCGCCAGCCGCCTCGTCGCCAAGGTGGACAGCGCTGCTGTGCAGGACGGCTACGACCTTTACCTGCACGGCTTCATCGTCACCGATGACGAGCGCTGGGTGGTGGTGCAGCAGGGCATGAACGGCGACGCCCGCCAGGCGCGCCGCTACCATTGGCTGTCGGAAGGGCTGACCAGCTTCGTCGACCAGCCGCACGCGGCGATCGAGGGCGAGACGCAGGGCGAGATCGTCAACCTCACCGACCATCGCGCGGAAAAAGCGCGTGGAAGCCAAATCCAGCTTTTGAAAACCATGAGCCCGGAAAAGATCCTGACCGAGCTTGCCGTGCTGGAGCCGCAGCCCGAACCGGAGCCTGCCGCGCAGCCGATGCTGCCCAACCTCGTCATGCCCGCGCATCACGACGTGCGCGAGAGCGACATCGTCATGCGCCGCCTGCACGGCAATATTTCCGCGGCCATCGAAAGCGGGCCGAAGGATTTTCCCGAACTGCTGCTGGTGCCCGGCGTCGGCCCGCGCACGGTGCGGGCCTTGGCCATGGTGTCCGAATTGGTGCACGGCGCGCCCTACCGCTTCTCCGACCCGGCGCGCTTCTCGCTCGCCCACGGCGGCAAGGACCGCCACCCCTTCCCCGTGCCGCTAAAAGTCTATGACGAGACGATCTCGGTGCTGAAATCGGCGGTGAGCAAGGCAAGGCTCGGGCGGGAGGAGGAACTGCAGGCGCTCAAGCGGCTGGATGGGGAGTCACGGCGGATGGAGCGGTTTGTCACGGGGCCGAGCCTGAAGGAGATTGTGGCCGGCGAGATGGACCAGTCGCATTTGCTGGGGGGAAGGAGTGTGTTTGGGTGGGAGCCAGCACCTGACGCCGAAGAGCCAAAGCCGCTGAAGAAAGGCACTTGAGGTCCGCTGCTCAAACCGCGTCACGCAAAGCACGCGTAACCGCGTCGGTCGGCGCCGCCCCTCATTGCCCTGCCGGGCATTTCTCCCCGTATAGTGACGGGGAGAAAGACGCTGTCATCGTCGCCTTCGCCAATTTTCAACGCGGCAGAATAGGCGCCGGCGTCGCGGCCAGCCCCTTCTCCCCGTCACTATACGGGGAGAAGGTGCCGGCAGGCGGATGAGGGGCAGCGCCGAGGTCTGCGATTTGGCATTCAAGACGGTCGCGCGTGCTCAACGATGCCGGTGCGGCCTCAAGTTTGCCAGGATCACCGCAATGGCAAACAGCAATACCAGGAACAAACCAGTGTTGAGAATAGGATGGGCGCTAAACAGAGCCGCGGTTGCTATGGCGATACCGACCATCATCAATATTGCACCGAGAAAAAGCTAACGAGACGCATTCAGCCACTCCACTTGCATAGTCACATAAGTGGCTTTCGATCCGGAGCAAGATAGGCACAGCGCTTCCTCCTCACCCCACCTTCCTGCCCATCATCATCCCGTAGTGCACCGCCAGCAGATCCAGCCCGACCTTCAGCAGCTTCACCACTACGTCGCGCCCGTCGCCGGTGCGTTCGGCGATGGCCTTCGCCGACTGGCCTTCGAGGCAGATTTTTCGCACCACCTCGGCCACTTCCCAATGGGCAATCGCGGCTGCGGCTTGGGCATGGGCGCGGCCGGCTGAGAGGACGCGGTCGGGGATGCCGCCGCCGACACGGCCGCCATCGACGCGTTCGCTCCAGGACTGCGGCTGCAGGCCTTCGCGCTGGGCGCGTTCGAAATCGTCGCGAAAGCGTTGGCCGGCCTCGCGCTGCTGGCGGGTCAGCGAGGTGATGCCGACGAGCGGATCGACATTGCGCAGGCGCACGATGCCGCCGGTGGAGGTGTAGCCGCCGTTCGAGACCTCGTAGACGCACCGCGCCTCGGCGGTGCCGGGGGTGAGGCGCTGGCGGCCGAAACGGTCCTGCTTCAGCGCGAAATCATGGCCGATCTCGCGGCGGACGCGCACCTGCTCGGCCTCGCCTTTCGGGAGCTTTGGAGGTTGCGGTTTCTTGGCGGGCTTGCGGGGCATGGGTGTTCCTTGGGTTGAGAGTTAGTAATTGGAGAAGTTGGCGGGACAGCACCCCTTCTGTCCTGCCGGACATCTCCCTCAAGGGGGAGATCAATCTCTTCGCGGCTTTCGCCAATCACCGACGCTGCAGGAAAAGCGTCTCCGGCGAAGCTGCCAATCTCCCCCCTTGAGGGGGTTGAGGAGCGGTCCGCGCAGCGGACGGAAAGCCAACTGCTTGGCTTTCCGAGCGACGAAAGCCGGCAGGCCAGAGGGGGGGTGCCTGGCGCCGACCTGACGATCACTGTTGACGGCACTCCCCCGCTCCGTCGCGGCTGTGCCGCGCCACCTCCCCCCCGCGTTGCGGGGGCGAGGAAAGGAGCGCGCGCTTCGCGATCAGCTCCCGCATCAGCCTTCGTTCCCGCACCTCGATCGAAAGCTGCGCGCTCGAGGGGCAGAACTGGGCGTTGTCGACCTTCGCCTCGCCGCGGATGAAGCGCTGGATCGCGGCCTGCACGTCGCAGAGGTCGGCATCCTGCACGGCGGCCAGATAGCCGCGCAGCTGCATCTCGACGTCAGCGGGGGCGGATTGCGGGAAGCAACTGAACATCGCGGCCAGTGCTTTCGCCGCCTGCTGCAATTCGGCTGCGGTCATTGATCTCCTCGATGATTGCGTTGGCGGCATCGACATGGGTCTTGCGGCGATGCCAGTTCTGTCCCGACGCGGCTGAGCGGTCCGAAAAAGCTTTTCTGTTCTTTTCCCGCGGAGCGGCAGCCCGGGAAGAAAACGCCAGGGGGTTTTCTCCCGATGGATCTATGGCCCCTGGATTTATGGCTTCTGGACTCTGGGGCTTATCCTCCCGCTTATCCCCTGCCTTAACCCACCCCTTATCCAAGCGCGAAAAAGCCCTTTCTTTAGAAAGGCTTGGGTTGCCCCCCTTGAGGCCGTTGCGGCGCACCGCACGCGCCTTGCGCGCATCCGCGATCATGCGCCTGGAATAGATGCGGCCTTGGCGATCGCGCGAGAAGACGCGGTTCTGCTCGAGCTCAGCAACCAGCCTGCCAAGCTCCGCTTCCGTGCAGCCGGCAAGGCGGGCGAGCGCCGCCTCGTCCAGCCCCTTGCCGGCGATCGCGACGTAGCCGATCGGCTCATGCGCGGCCGCAAAATGCCGCCTCCCCTGGTATTGCGGCCGCCCCTAGCGGGGAGGCAACGCGGCCGGCCAGCCATTCGTGGCTGACGCCGGCAATGCCACGCCTGCGGCTTGCCGCCACCACATGCGGCCAGTGCTGCGGCGCGATGCGGCCGCGACGGCGCATCTGGCGCGCAGCCTCGTAACCGCAGCCGACATCGGCAGCGAAGGCGCCGACGCTCTGCCAGCGGTCGATCAAGGCGGCAATGCTGGTGGGCAGCGCCGGAATCACGGGCAATGCGGAAATGCTTGCGGTATGTTCATTCACGCGCTAAGCGTACGTTATGTACGAAACGCACGCAAGCGAAATCGTACGCTTTGCACGATAATTTTCAGGCATTTTGTACGATGATGGATTCTCGGCACAGATTGCAGCAGGCGCGCGCCCAGGCCGGCTATGCCACGCCCAGCGATGCGGCGCGGGCGTTGCGCGACATCAACAAGAACACCCTCATCAGCCACGAGAACGGCAACCGGCCGCTGTCGCGCAAGGCGGCGGAGAAATACGGCCGGCTGTTTAACGTCGACCCCGGCTGGCTGCTGTTCGATGGTGGTTTGGGGGGCGACGGCGGGGAAGCCGCGCCAGTGCACCTTGCCGCCTCGCCCGTCACCATCGACGTGCCGATCGTGTCATGGATCAGCGCCGGCGAGCTCGGCAGCCAGGACAGCGTGGTCAACCTCCTCGACTATCCGACCATTCCGACCGCCGACCTCGAGGAAGGCGAGTGGATTGCGCTGCGCGTCGACGGGCCGTCGATGAACAAGATCTCGCCGCCGGATTCGATCATCTTCGTCAATCTGCGCGACAAGCGGCTGGTGACCAATGGCTGCTACGTGATCGCCGACGAGACCGGCCGCGCCACCTACAAGCGCTACCGTCCGAACGACAACCCGCCGTTCCAGCCGGCTTCCTATCTCGACATCCCGCCGCCGGAGCTCGAAGGCGCGATCTCCATCATTGGGCGGGTGAAGCGGTCGATGATCGACATGTGAGGGGCACACGGCGAGAAGCCATTTGCGAAGGCTGGCGTTCCTTCGCGCCCTCCTCTGGCCTGCCGGCCATCTCCCCCACTTGGGGGGAGATCAGGCGTCGCGCCGGCTTTCGCCAACCACCAACGTTTGCAGGAGGAACGAGGCGCCGAAGCTGCCAATCTCCCCCCTTGTGGGGGAGATGTCCGGCAGGACAGAGGGGGGCGCTGTCCCGCCGGCCTCTGTCTAGAACCCTGCTGCCGTCTCTGAATTTTAGCCCGGACCGAAAGTGCGCATTTCGCAAAAGCCGGACGGAGATTCCGCTAAGTCGCGGACAGTCGTTTCACTAAGTCCCGGACAGATTGGCGGCGACGGTCCTCGGGTGCCTTGTTGCGTTCATGGATGATTGATTTCGCCGTTTTCGGTGCCGGTCAAGAGGGGCGCGGCCTTTTCGGCGCGGCGAATGATCGCGGTCGAAGGGCACGAGGGCCATTTCTCGCGCTGCGTGCGCTTCAACGAGATCGACTGGGAAGCGCTGCCGC
>NZ_JAVIIW010000081.1:0-14566 GCF_033977205.1 Mesorhizobium album
TGGTAGTGGGCTATCAGCGGGTCGACGAGCCGCGTTCGGGCGGCGAGATCTGGATTTTCCCTCTGCAGCTCCTGCGCCAGAAGTTCGTAATCTCTCTGGATATGCTCATCGTTCAGCCATTCCGTGGCGCCTAGTGCCAGCCCGCTGCGGTCGTGAGACGAGGCTTGCGGATCGAGCGCCTCAACCTGAGCGTCGGAGGCTGTACCTGGAGGCGGGGCATAATGGGCATCATCACGCAGCTCGGCCGGTGTGGACGGCAAATCGACCAAGGAATCAAGACCGCGGTAGATGTCTGACGAGCGAGCTGACGTGGATTTCGGCGTTGGCCACGTAGTCGCGTCAAAATCCGACGGAATCTGCGGCGACCAATTCGAGTCGGAGCCGGCAGATTCCTGCCGCCCAGCTTGGTCCACCTCCTGCCAAAGTTGCGACTGATCGTAACTTTCCTGCGAGGGGGCGGGCCTTACCCCCAAATCGGCATGCTCCCGCGAGCTAAGCTGTGGCCCGAGCTCCGTGGAACCTTCTCCAGGCTCTCTCGATGACGACGATGGCCCGGCAATCGATCTCGACCTGGCAGCGTCCGACCGCGGCGCGGAGCCGGCATCGTCCTGCAAGTCGACGATGTCATCAAGACCGGCATAGATCTGCGATGATCTGCGTGACGAGCCGGGCTGGGCACTTGCCGAGCCGTCAACTGCGGTCCAATGGCCCAAGCCGCTACCCTCCTCAGCCAGTTGCCCGGGCGTGAGCGCATTCAGATCAAAATCCGGACGCCGATAAGGTGTGGGAGACAGTGGTTCAAGGCCGGCGAAGGTCGAGGACGAGTCGGCACTTTGAGCAGGCGAGGATGGGGGCGGCACGGGGGCAAATTCTGGCGGGAGCGATGTCGTC
The DNA here is from genome assembly GCF_033977205.1 of Mesorhizobium album. Lineage (NCBI taxonomy): Bacteria > Pseudomonadati > Pseudomonadota > Alphaproteobacteria > Hyphomicrobiales > Phyllobacteriaceae > Mesorhizobium > Mesorhizobium album. The sequence continues at coordinate 892 of NZ_JAVIIW010000081.1, forward strand.
TGATGGAATCGCTGCACATTGGTAGCCATTGGCGCGCCAGGCTGTGCGGCCTCTTCTTCATGGAAGGCTCGCAGCACGTCCCAGGCCGGGTCGCTCGGGGACATGGGGATGGGCGAGAAGGCGACGGGTGAGGCGCTCTGGGCAGTTCCCATGGCCGGGCCGCTTGGCTGCTCGCGCGGGGCCGCTTGCCCATGGGCTGACAGGCCCAGTGCATTGTTGGCTGCGACCATTTGCCGGTATTTCTGCAGAAAGCCCCAGGCTGTGCCGAAACGGGGGCCTGCGTTCTTCTTGTACTCGTCAACCGCCCGGCTCAGCACCGCGGGTTCAATCTGGGCAATGCCCTTGCCGAAGTTCTGACTGAGCCACTCGTTGAAACGACACAAATGACTCCGATAGACTTTTAGCGTGTCTTTTCCGTACCTGCTTGCAGCTGACCGACATGCATCTTCGATCACCTGGTTCTCTTCGTTGACGGGGCGAGTTTTAGCTGTTGTGACAGTCTGTCCGGCATAGGCTTGCCGCAGCCTTCCCAATGCCACGTTGATGTCGCTCAGTAGTACGGCATCGTTGCCCGCAAAGTTCTTCGCCAGGCCGTCCAGCTGCTCGTCCTCAATCCGACCGTGGATTTGGCTCTGGTGGTTCTCGGCAAGCCATATGCTGAACTTGCGCAGCGCCGCTAGATCGTTCCCCAAGGTTCGTGCTTTGATGCGGGCCACGGCTTTTGCCCGGTATTGGGCGAAGAGTTCCTCATCGTCCTTCGTGCCGGGTCGAACAGTCGAAACAGCCGTCACAGGCTGTCCGGCAGAATGCTGCCGGAGCCTTCCCAATGCCACTTTGGTGTCGCTCAGTAGTACGACATTGTTGCCCACAAAGTTCTTCGCCAGTGCGTCCAATCCCGGGTCCTCAATCCGGCCGGCGATCTGGGTCCGATGGTTCTCGTCAAGCCATGTGCTGAACTTGCGCAGCGCCACTATATCGCCAGTGATCGAGCTTTCACTCACCTTGGCTGTTTTAGCCACCTCGGCACGGTAGGCGGCAAAAAGCGCCTCGTCCGGATGCTCGCGGCCGCGCTTGCGGCGGCGCGTTCGCTGAACGACGGCAGCCTGGTGCGGCGCCGCGGCCGGCATTGTATGGCGCGCGCCGGTCAAATCGCCCTGTTGACTGGCCGCAGGCCGATATGCGTCCGTGACGACGTGAGCGAAGTTCACGACATGGGGTGCGCTTCCAAAGCCCGTGGCGGGCAGGTTGACCCGCGGCGGCATGGAACTCGAAGCTTCGTAACCGACCCCAATCGCTGCGCGGCTCCGCGGCTGATCGACACTTTGCGCCGGTGAGTGGACCACCCGCTCCGCATCCTGCCAGAACTGCGAAGCGAAACTTGCAGCCGCAAACGGCCCGGCGCGATCGGCGGCGGCAAAGAGCTCCTCTTGGTCAAAACTCTGCGCAGGTGAGTGAGCTGGTGGAGCAAAGGGCAACTGCGAACCGCTTTCCGCGTCCTCCTCTCGCAGCATGCTCGGACCAACCGCATCTGCATGTGAGCCGGTCCGCCGCCTGGCGAGACGGCTGTTTGGAACGGCTTGCCGATGCTGGCCCGGCGGCAACGCGTTCAGATGCCCCTGAAAACGCGCCTGGTCGGTCTGCTGCTGTTGCGAGCCTGCATCGTCTGTGCGGGCGAAATCTGAGACGTGGGACCGATTGATATTGCTAAAGGGACCCATCGTATCTCCCTTGCCTGTTCCGAGCAGCTCAAGCCGCCCTGGCGGCTGGAAACTGTTCTATGGGGCTCAGCTGTCGACAGGCTGACGGACCGAGAGCGCGGCAGGACGCAGTCGAGATCATCACTCCAGGCGCGAAGGAGGAACTCGCTGCACGGCCCGCCGATCTTCCCGTTCGACAAGCCCCGTCCGGCCGCCGTTGCGAAGCTGTCGGATCTGGTGATGCCGCGCCTCGCCTATGCAGCCAAGCGGCGCGGCAACCTAGGTGAGCGTGCGTATTGCCTCACGTAACGATGCTCCGCGAGATTCAGGCGTTGCCTCATGCGCAGGTGTTTGGAGCCTCGCGGAAGCGCTCAAGGCGCGGCTGTAAGAGAAGCCGACTAAAAATTGGGGATCTAACGAACTAAGAACTGGCCGCCCCCATCTCCCAATCCGTTGAATTCTTATGAGAGCGATCCGAGTGCGGCGCGAACTGGGTCTGCAGAAAAATCACGCTCTCCCTATCTAGTCGCCCGTGAACAATGAAGCTCGTCAGGCTTCGAGGGATTTCGGCCGGCTGGAGCGCGGCGATCAGCAGCCACAAAAGCTGCCCGAACCAGTTGAGCAGCAGCGAGAAGTTGTAGCCGGCCGCGGCCAGGATGGCGTTGACGGCGTCGCCCTGCTCGCCGGCGAGTAGTTGCGGTCCATCCGGTGTTCGGCCTTGATGTGGCCGATGGCTCGATGGCGGAGCGGCGGCGCATCTGCCGCTTCGGTGAAGACCCTCATATGGGGTTGGCGATGTCAAGATTGGAACATATTCGACATCCTCATAAGGTTTCCGGCTCCAGGTTGCGGGCTCAACTACGTGACGCGGCTCGTTTTGCTGAGCCTAATCCACCTCATATTCGGTCGCCATTGATCGCGGCTGCACCAACATCCCGCTTTCGGCGGGCTGAGCCCAGGATGACGAGACCATTCTGAACTACGACATTTTTGCCAGGGTCTTCATAGGTTCGTCACCTGGATCCGCCGGGGTTCATGAGATCCCGGTAGATTTCGGAAAGGCTAAAGTAGCGAAACGCTATACCTTTTTCATAATAGCACCTTCGATTACGACTCCGGAGGTTACGTACTTCCACAGGGCGACTAGCAGCTTACGTGCCAGCGCAACGATGGTCGGTTTCTTCATTCGCCCGCCATTGTGTTCGACGCGCGCCTTGTACCATTTTGCCAATGCCGAATCTGGCTGGTGCTGCAGCCATAACCAAGACAGTTGGATGAGCGTGGTGCGCAATCTTGGATTGCCAGCCTTCGACACACCTTGTTCCCGGTCGATCGAGCCACTCTGCCAAGGCGTCGGCGCCAGCCCGGCATAGGCGGCGACCTGACGGCGATTATCAAAATGCCGGAATAACCCTTCCGCCCAGAGGATATTGGCAAACTCCGCGCCGAGTCCCTTAATCCCCAGCAGCATCGTGACGGGCGACGGCTTCGTCTTGTCCGTGTTCTGCGCCGCGATAAGCGCCTCGCGCTCACCCTCGACCGCCTTGATCTGTTCCATCACCAGTTCCAGCCGGTCTAGTTCTCGACTGATCTGGGCCTTCATGTGCCTTGGCAATGCGTGCCCGTCTCCTGTTCGCAGGTCTTCAAGCCGCTGTCGCCGATCTTTATGAAGCGGCTCGTAGTCGGTGATGCCTTGCGAGAGCAGCAGCCCCTTGATGCGGTTGACATGGCCGACGCGTTCGACCATCAGCGCCTTGCGTTCCCGGCCGATCCTCCGCCGATCTTCCTCTTCATGGGAGATGGCCAGCACCATCGAGCATACGCGCGGTTCACCCCTCTTGAAGGCCAACAAGACGCGAAGCAGAACCTCGCCATCGACGCGATCGGTCTTTACGCGTCTCCGTCTGCGGGGTGTCGCAATTGATGCCGCATCCACGACATGGCTCTCGATGCCCTCCTTCATAAGCGCACGGTGGATCCAGAAGCCGTCGAGACCAGCCTCCTGGATCGTAATGATCGGATAGGTCTGCCTAGTCTTGGCTCGGCTTCTCTCCCGTAGCTTCGAAAAGAGAGCGAACAGACCGGTGATGTCACCAGCAGCTATCGGGTGCTTCGACATCTTCTCACCGTTCCCCGGCAACAGGGACGTAATCAACCAGGTCGATCGGGAAAGTTCCATCGACACAAAAATTGCAGCAAGATTGGTCTGGATGGCGGTCGCGGGTCTTTCGATCTTAAACATCAAGGGCCTCAGAATAAGCGGTTGGTGGAACGGCCATTATTCTGCAAAAACGCGGGCCGTCATCCACCCCATGGGATTCTGAACTTGTGGCTCTGCATTGTGGCCGCGGTATCCAGTGTCGGCTCAACCCGATTGCCGCTGCGCGCCGCAGATTATCCTGCACCGTACTGCATGCTATTCCCAGCACGACCGCAATCTCGCGTGAGCTGATCCCGCTTCCGGCAAGCCGAAGCACTTGTCTCAACTATCTCATGGTCAGCCTTCTCTTTGCCGGCATCAAAATGTCCTCGTTCATCGCGAGGTAATTGGTGCCAAAGTTGCTGATCCAGGAGGTAATCTTCAGTGCCGAAAAACGGCCGGTCTTTGGTTGGAATGGCGGCCGGCTTCATACCGGAATGGTGGCCGGTGTTTGATCGGAATGGCGGCCGGCTTCACGCTGGAATCCGCACTCTGTCTTTTTGGAGAGGAGTAGTCGTCCTGAAAGGACGGCCCCGAAAAGGTCGCTAGGAGAGCGTGCCGGGGTCGGCAGGCAGCTCGGACCAGTCGAAGGCTTCGCCAGCTCTCTGGCAGCGATCGCGCTCTCGGAGATAGAGCACCTCCCAGCGCTGCCCGGTTCGCCGTAAGAAGCGATCCAGGGCGTCCATCGCCGGGTCGACATGCCCGAAAACCTCGCGCCGAATCGCCGCTTGCTTCATGTCGACGCCTTGCGCGACCGGGACGGGCTTGCGGCCGCGCCGCAGCGGGTCACCGTCGTACGCCACGGCAGGAAGAACACTGCGGGCCGCCAGAAAGTGGGGATCGACGGAAAACCTGGCATGAGCACCACCGCCGTCGCCCTGCGGGCGTAGGAGCAGTAGTGTCCTGCGCGCGCCAGGCTCTCGTCGTCGAGATGCCAGCCTCGGCCGCGTTTCCGCTACGAAAGCGAAGATCGAAGGCGCTGGGGGAAGAATGCTGAGGCAACGGACGCGTACGGCCATGCGCGATCTCGCCGAGCACGTCGCCGCATCGCTCGATTAGCCAGTTATTCCACGTGCTTTCGATCAAGGCCTCGCGCGTAGTGCTGGGATCGAATTGCGCGTCGAGCGAAAATGAGAGATCCACAGCGACGCGGGTCTTGAAGCCGATATAAAGACTTCCCGCGCCAGCGGCACTGGGCACAGCTACGGAAATTCGCGTCACGTCGGCGCGGGCCTTGTGAGCTGGATGCAGATAACCGGGCACACGCAAGGTTGCGCGCCACACCGTCCACGACGTCGCCGTACTCTCGACCTCGCGCCTCGAAAGCTCGATGATGGAGTCGCGACCACCAACAAGAGCGATGTTTTCCCACACACCGACGCTCAGCGTCCGGCCTTGCAAGGTCGCGCCTATCGGGTCACACCAGCGGAAACTCGATACCCAGGTTAGAAAGATTAGGCCGTCGTCCTCCCATTCCGCGAACCAGGCTTCCAGCCCTTCCTCGCTGAAATCCGTTTTCAGGCGCAGCACAATCATCGTGTCGGTCGCGGGATCGTAGAAGCCGGGTAGCGGTCCTTCCGCTGGCACGACTTGGACCGAAAGCTGATCTCCGGAAAAATGATACGGCGCCGGATGGATCGCGAGATCATCCGCGATGCGCTTAAGCGTCTTCAGGCCGATGCCAAACCGCCCGCGCTGATCGGTTCTGTTTGTCTTGGTCGTCACAAACGGCAGAGCGCCATGCCAAGGACGTGCTGGCAGGCAACCGGCTGGCCGTTATGCACGATCAACAGCTTGCGGCCGGCAGCCGTGTCGCGGAAGGCGAACCGCACTTCTGACGCACGTAGATCATCCGCATTTTGGATTACCTCCGTCAGCCCCTGAAATGGCTCGACGTTCAAATCCTCGGCGGCGGCGGCCGCCCCGCGCATCATCCTTTTCAAGGCACCAGGCGATGATACCAGCGCATCCGCCAATCCAGTGACCACGGCCTTTGCGAATTCGGGAGTTCGCGGATCGATCAGGTCATCGACCTCCGGCTGATCGTCCCAGATCATCCGCGCGGCCCGAGCACCCAAGTCGGCGTCAGTCTCGGCCGCAAATGGTGATGGAAGCGACGTGAATTCGTTCATAAGTAAAGGTGCCCCCCGAAATTTGGACGTTCAAAGCTTGGCGAACAAAGCAACTTGTTCGGGGCCATGTTCAAGCTCGGCAGCGACAGCGACGACTGAGGTGGCCTCGTTTCTATTCGCGCCAGTGCCTATGCAAGACAGGAGCTCCTATCTGGCCTCTATCCTCAGCGCAGTCAGCGTCTCGGGAGTGATCGTCCCGGTTACCTTCAAAGAGTAGTCCGCCTGCATGCGCAGCAGCCCGGCCCGCAGCTCAGGATTCATCTCGCCGTCTATCTCGCCGCTGTAGTAGCCGAACGCGAGCAAGGCGAACTGGACCTCCTGGACAATTTCCTTGAACTTGTAGGCGTTACCCGGAAGCGTCTTCAGCGGCGCCGGCGCTGGTGCGATGGCGGGCGCCTGGTAGGTCGGCGCGGGTGTCGACGGCGCGCTGTACAGCGGGGCGGGTTGGCTCGGCGCTGGCGGGATGTAGGAATAGCCGCCCGATGATGATCTATGGCTCGAGTGAGAACTGTGGCTGCTGTGACTCCGATGCCCGGCCAGAGTGTAGAGGTGGTCGAGCTTGAAGATGTCGAAGAGAGATTTCGTCTTTCCGAGGTCGCCGTCCAACGTTGGCCTGGTCGGCAGCGCCTCTGCATTGGCTGGCAAGAATCCCGCCGCGAGCAGCGACGGTATCGCGTAAAGCCGCTTCTTCATTGGATAGCCCCCAAGTTGCTGTATCCGTGGTTAGCTGGATGCCACTCGAAAAATCCCCCGCACCGAGCTTTCAACGAGCATCCGTCGCACTCCTCTCGATAGGAGCGCTTCCAGTCGGAGATCGTGGCCGGCGCGAGATGGCGGGATGGCTCCGGTACCGTGCAGAGCGGGAAATTGTAGAGCAAGGCATCGATCCCACGGCTCCGCACGAGATCGATGGAGCGGCCGACAACATCGAAGCCTTCTGAACTATCGTAGAAGAGCGCCTTCCAGTTCATACGCCCGAAGCCGATGTTCTCCATCTGCATGACAGCCCATGTCCGGATGAACGGCAGAGTGGACACGATGAACCTTGCCAGGTGCGGCAGCCTCTCTGCGTTCGGACGCATCAGCACGGTGCGGAGCTCTACCTGGGCACCCAGACGGCACATCAGAGCCAAACTCCCCAAAAGCCGTGCGTGTGCGCCCGCCTTGCCGACAATTTCGTCATGCACGCCGGGATCGCGGGAATAGAGCGGGATACCCCAGACGACCCTGCCCTGGTCGATGCGGCCCATCGCGTGACGATCGGCCTCTTCAAAATGCTGGCCGTTGGTCAGGACGTGGAAGGAAAGGTCCGGGCGAGCGTCCAGAACGCTCTCCAGAAACCCGAAGAGCCGATCCTTGAAAAGCGTCGGCTCCCCACCGGAGATGCCGATCGTCGCGCCTTCTGGAGCAAGCAATGCCGCCGTCTCGAAATACTGGAACAGGTCGACGTGGTGCTTCTTGGGCGGCTGCGAGCACATCAGGCAGACTTGGTCGCACCGCTCGGTCACCAGGAAGGTGTTGTGCTGCGACGAGCTGCGGATGAGGCGATCCGCAGTTCCGCGCCGTGGATTCACCAGCAGCACGTCTCCGTCGATCTTGGAAGGATCGAGGCCAAGGATTCGTATCGAGCCACCCTCACCCACATAGTCGGCTCCTTCGGGTCCTACGCGCTCCAACGTCGCATCGAAGGGATTCAATCGCTCAGTCCTTTGCTCCCAGGCATCGACCTCAAACGAGCGAAGCCGGACCACGAAAGGCTGGTCGGCGTTAGCCTCCACCTTGATGCGCAACGGTATCATGGGTGGGTCGGCACCATGTCGTCGTTCCAGCCGGGCACGCCGAGCCAGGCGGCCAGCGAGGCGCGCGCCGGCTCGTCCTTTCGGTAGAGGACATCAAAGGCCTTGTCGAAGAGCGACAGATGCCTGCCGCAGAACCATGTATCTGGCCGAGGAACGTCGATCCGGCCATACCGGGAGATATCGTCGATCACGTCGGTGCCGCAAAACGGCTGATAGGCGCAGTGGATGCAATCCGGATCGAAGTGATTGAAAGCCCCGGAATTGAGAACGTCGACCTTTGCCCGGTCGATTCCCGTCCCGACATCGCCAATGGTGAGATCGATGCGGCCGATCCTGGACAGCATCCGGGCTTCGTCGGTCGGGTAGAAGCGGCCATCGTGATCTATGACGACATAATCGGAGGCGAAGAAGTTTGGATTCCGGATGTCGACGTGGTTGTCGGCACCGAAGCGGAGCACGCGCTTCAGGCACTGGCTGAAGTAGTATTCCTCCATGAACCGCCCGGTCCGGTGATTGCGGGCGATCAACAGGTCGATGAATTCGGCATGAAGACGATTCCAGCGCGCGAGTACATTGTCGCCCTGCTGAATCTTTCGCGCGAATCCTTGGTGGTTTATCGGTCGCAGGTAGACGGACCGGACTCCATAGCGCTCATAATTGTCCAGCAGCGCCTCAAAATCCGGCGGGTTTGCAACGTCCACCGTCGGCAATGCCGAGATCTTAACCTTTGGGTAGCGGGAAGCGGCTGCCTCGAGATTTCGAAAAAAGGCGTCGGTGACGTCGCTGCCGTGCGTGCGCTGTCGCTCATGCGTCACCCGGTCTCCGTCAAGCGAGGTGCTGATGAAGGTGTCGTCGGCATCCAGGAATGCCCATGCGCGAGAGTCCAATTGCTGCATGTTCGTGCAGACGACGAACTGGGATTGGGAAAACTTTTCCCGGCAGAAGTCGCGGACGGCTTCCAGCAAGTCGATCCGCAACAGGGGCTCGCCACCCTGGAATTCGATCTTCACGTCTGGGCCTTCCAGACCGTCGAGGAACGAAAGGACGCCGGCAAGGGTTTCGGACGACCAGTCGAACCCGCGTGCATTTTCGGGAGCGCGCGAAACCTGGCAATAGCCGCATGCAAGATTGCAGCGGAGTGTCGGCACCAGGATGACGTAGTTCATTCTCGTCAGCCGCGACTGTCGCCGCGCCCACCTGTAGGCGAACGAGGTCCAGTGAAGGTCGAGTTCCTTGTCGAAACCGTGATTTCCCTCCCTAAGAAACGTTCCGTCGATGGGAGTCAGGCTATCGGCGGCGTACCTATCCAGGAAGCCGTGGCTTGACTTGAAAAATCCGCCCGCATCGTCGGAGAACAGCACCGAACCGTCCGACATCTCGCGGAACTTCAGCGGCCAGACGTTCATCGGCCTGTGACCGCGGCGACGAGCGCTTGTCGCATGACCAGGGTTTCAGCGTAGATTTTCTCGCGGTAGACGACGTGCAGAACATCTTTGCGAAACTGATCTTCGGCGAAGCCCGCAGATAAACTTACCGATACTCCACCGCCCTGCCTCGCGAGGTGGCATGCAGGGTAAAGCGCCTGCAGCCGAAGCATCGCGGCATCGGTGTATTTCTCGAACTGCAGCGGAATCTCCACTACAAATTCGCCGTCAGTAGCGTTCGGAAACTTCGTCATGTCCCACCCCCGCGCGATAATGCGCGGCGAGACGCAAACAATCAACGCATATTTGCTTTCTTTTTGCGTCTTTTCCGCTCTATCCACTCGTTGAAATACTGTTCTTCGTTCATGCCGGCCTTTCTCGCCCGGCGGCGAATTCCCCTCATTGCGCTACGGGTCGGGGCATCGACGCCCGTCTGCTTCTTGAAGCCCGACTGGAACGCCGCAAGCAGGACTAGTCCGACCGCCACCAGAATTACCGCTCCCAATATTCCCTCCCTCGCTCCAGGCAGTGTGACGCCTATTCGGAGCTTCAGTTCCCGAGGCGCTTGTAAGCGTCATGCTGCTGTTGATAACAGAATTCAACCATTACCCAGTTCGAACCCGTGGCAGTCCGCCAATCCTTGTAGCATTTGGCCAGAATGGCCCGCTCCTGGTCGTCTTGGTTGCTATGGTAGATGTCCGCGACTTGGCTGAGAGACTTCGACTGATTGTCAATACAGAATTCCTGCATGGAGTAATCGTCGGGCCATTCCGCCGCGCATCCCGCCTTTATTCCGGCCATGGGATCATCGGCAGCAATCAGCGCTGGCGGATATACCGCGGCAACAGCAAACGCCGCAGCGAAAACTATCCTTCTGCCCATCCAAGCCCCCGTGTTCGCCAGAAGATCTCGACCACAGGCGACGTTCTATGTCAACTAAGACGGGTCGGCTTCCTGTGCTTGCAGTACTGCCGGCTTCGGATGCTTGCTGGGCATTGGCAATGGTGCTTACCCGACATCAGCCGCGGGAGGACCGGCTAGCCAAGGACAACTTCGGCGCCCAACTTGTGTTGGGATCGCAATGAAACATTGTGCCGAATTCCAAGCTGTCTCTGACGTTCCTCGGAGACCACTCGGCATGGCTCGATATTGATGCTCGTCTGGATCCGGACCGACCGCAAGCCCGCACACGCAGGCACTGTAGCGCTAGATCAAAGGCAGTGACCGGAACATGTCCCGCAACTCGTCATCCGTTGCGGGGAATTCCAAGAGTTCGCTTAGGGACGACCCTCCGTTGAAGCCGAAGCCGCGATCATCCCTTTCATCGTCCAGTTGATCGAATTCGGCGAGCAGGTCGTTAATTTGCGACAGCGGTGCGTAGAACGACAAACCATATTTCTTTGCCAGATCTTCAAGTCCGTCTTTGAGTTCGGACAGTTCGGTCTCGCCTGAGCAATCGGAAACTTCGTCGAAAGCCCCACCGTCACGGTATTGCACCAGAGCCGCGGACACGGCTGCCTCATCCGGACCGCTCCACGCAGGAGACTTCTCTGCGTATCCGAGAAGGCGATCCCATTCGTAGTAGCGGGCGAACTGGAGGCATTCCAGGATTCTGTCCAACAACGCCCGACGCATTCCCTCTCCCCCATGGGCACGAGCCCAGGGCGCCCCGTCCAGCACCTCAAGCACGCCGATGATCGCATTGATGTCGGTGACGCCGTTCTGCTCGCTCTGGAGAAACTGGAAAGCTGAAGTGGCCAACTGCCATACCTTCGCATTGCGACTCTCGTCCGCCCATCTGAGCAACCAGCTCAGGCGATGCTCCGGCGTCAAATCGACAAGCGTGCCCTGTCGGCCAACAACAGTTTTCGTCCACCGGAGATGCTGGCTCGAGATCGTTCGGCTCAAGGCAGCGAGATACCTTTCGTTCTCGGAAGAGACCTTCGCGAGCAACTGGGGCGCGTTCCGCTCGACGGCGAAGTCGCGGAGTTCTTGAAGCTGGCGAAAGCGGATTGCGCCCGCGATAACGTCGTCAGCGTAGTCATCGTCCCCTGACAACAAGAGATTCATGAAATCCCGTATCGACGGGTTCAGGAAATCGATCCCGTACGGTCCGATGGAAATGAACGAACCCTCCAGTTCCTGGATCGACCGACGAAACTCGTGTGCCCCTGTCCTAAAGTTGTACTTGCGTGAATTGTGACCGTGGATGCCGTCCCAAGCCGGTCGAAGATCCAACGGGTCGACATGTCGGCCGAGCGAGGCAAGCGTCAACAAGAGCGACCGGGCAGCGTCGGAGATTTGGTGCTCGAATGCGTATCGCCAAATCGCCTCAGGGGAATCGAGCAGCGCCCTGACGTGAGATCGATAGCCCTCGATCGGGACTTGGCGAACGCGGGCGTAACCGGCCAACCAGGAAACGAGCCGGGGGGTGAAGTTCTTATGGTTTACGATGTCGAGGAAGAAATCGTCCTTCAGGAGCTCCCGTTTGTACTCGGCGGGTAGATCGCCGAAGAACAGGTGATTGTATAGGATCCGGGCCTTCTGGCGCCTTGAGTAGTCACCAAGCTCCAGGATGCATCGGCTATGCAGGATCTCGCTCGACGAAAGGCGTTCTGATGCCGCCACGGCGTTGCGGAGAATGTGTTCCCTCGTCGTGAGAATGAAGCGGCTGTGCTTGGTCCGTTTTACCGCCTCCATGAAATTGACGAGCGCGGCATCCTGGTTCTTTTCGTAGACGCGGCCGTCGTTGAGGAACGTCTCGCCCAGGAAGTCATCGAAGTAGAAGATTTGCTTCTGATTCCTGTCGAAGAGCCTGCGCGCTTCCTCGATCGAGTTTTGGATCACCACTGGTTCGTAGCCCTGATCGAGATGGGCATAGAGCAGCATGTCGGCGAGCGTGGTCTTCCCTATTCCCGGGGCGCCCGAAATGATCACAATCCGAGAGCCTTCGAGGATCGAACGCGCACGCGGCAACGCGCGGCTTTGGACAAACATGGGAAGGGATGCCGTTACCCGTTCGATCTCGAACTCCGTCTGACAACGCTCGGCGTTGTGCAGCACCCGCTTCATCACGGCGGCGCTCGTGAACCAGAGCTTGAAGTTGTCCGCCTCCACCTTCGGGTGTTCCCGCAGCAAGGCGTTCAACTCGGTCCGTCCAATGACGTCCGTCGTCGAGCCAATGTACGGCGCCGCGCATTTCCGAAGTTCGTCCTTGTTCCCCGGGGTCAGGCCGACAGACGTCACCAGAACGTATCGCTCAGGATTCAGCTTTCGAAGTCTGGGAAGTTCTTCGCGCTTGAACGTGCTCAGCAGTTTGCGGAATCCAGTGCCTGGGTAGTGTTTGCATTGAACGATGGTCTGGACGCCGGATTTGAAGCATCGCAGATCGATTCCGCCATCCCTGCCGGCGGTAAAGCGTTCGAGTGTCTCGCCCCAACATGCGGATAGAAGATCCCCGACCAGTTCTTCGAAATCATAAGGAGAAAGACGGGAGAAGTTGTAAGTGACCATATCGGTCCATGTAATCGGCAAATCGGCTTGGGTCGAGAACAATGCGCGAAAGTCGGGCGGGTGAAGCAGAAACGATGATTCAAACTCGCCCGGCCTTCTAACCGCTTTTGCGGTTATCCCCCGCCGTCTCACCGCATGTTCAGGCTGCTGCCTCGAGCATGTTATCGACGATTGCCTGGAGACCGGGCTCCATGGCTTCCTGGCAATCGATCTCACGATCGGCGCATTCGCGACGGCGCGTTCGCGGGTTGATCACGATTTGCCATCCACAGCGCTCTCTTGTCCCACTGGCGGGGCACGGGCGGGTAGGCGTTCGCCACTAGCCACTCGCCGACAATCGTCTCCACCAAGTCCGGCTCGGCTTCGCCGATCCAGGCTGCTAGCCTGGTCAGCGTCTCGTCGGTTCGCGGATCGAGGCTGAACCGCTGCGGCCTGGCAGGACGCGGTCATAGACCTGGAGCGTGTAGACCGAGGTCGACAGCACAGCAGGTTGATGCCCCGCCCCTGTATGCCGCCCGTTGAACGATCCGCGGCGGGTTGCCTAAAACGTCGCTGTGACGGTCGTGGCACCGCTTAAATCGCCATCATCCGCTGGTCAACCAGGCCGGAGTGTCGGCGAGCCGTTGCAGCAAGCTTCATGGACCGGAGCCGATAAGCGGCCTGAGGCGGTCCAGCAAGGCCTGGCGGTCGGCGACGAGGGTGTCGAGGTGGAGCGGCCGGCCGGTGGGCGGTTCGGCTTCAGCCAGGCGTGCAGTCAGCGCCCGGGTGGCGTCGAGGACGAAGACGCCGCAATCATAGTTGTTGTCCTGCTGGGCCATCAGCACCGGCTTCAGGCGGGCGCCCAGCTTTGCGGCGAGCTCTTGTGCCAGCGCGCTGTTTTGGCCGCCTGAGGAGTCGTAATGAGAGGCGA
>NZ_JAVIIW010000082.1:0-12128 GCF_033977205.1 Mesorhizobium album
TCTTCTTTCTGGCTCATCACGCTTCTGGCCTCGAATGGCATCCCGAACCCCCTCGCGCAAAACGCGCAAAACTGTTCGCGATGTCCTCGCACACCTGTTCGCGATGTCCCCGGTCGAAACACCCTTGTGGGAGAAGGTGGATCGGCGCGCAGCGCCGAGACGGATGAGGGTTGCTGGACGGAGCTCAATGGCCCGGCTAATCCGGAGCCATGCCGCATCAACCTGTCAAACAGACCAAACGCAGGTTTGCCCGTTCGCTCCGGCGTGAAATGACGGAGGCGGAGGACAAGCTCTGGCAGGAATTGCGCGATCGCAGGCTCGACCGGATCAAATTTTCGGCGTCAGGTTCCTATTGGAAGATACATCGCCGATTTCGTCTGCCTCGAAGCTCGCCTGATCGTCGAGATCGATGGCAGCCAGCTTGCGGATTCGGAGTCTGACCAGGTCCGCGGCACTGAATTGAAGGCGAGGGCTTTCGCGTGGTGCGCTTTTGGAACGACGTCCTGAAGGATTTGGACGGCGTCTGCGATACGATCATAGCTTATGTGAGAGACACCAGCCTTCAGCCTTGGCGGTGAACTTGGTCTGCGCCGCCGCCAAGCTGGAGCACCCCTCATCCGTCTCGGCGCTGCACGCCGAGCCACCTTCTCCCACAAGCGCCTCCCAATCACAAACCGGTGAAGCTGTAACGAAGCCTTCCGAGGCGGCGAAATGGGAGCATTGCCCAGCCGCAACGGAGACTTCTTCCCGTGATCGGACCCAAGACAATGCTCGGCAAAGCGCTGCTCGCCGGCGCGGCGCTGATCGCGCTTGCGGCCACGGCCGGCACGGCGGCGGCGCAGCCGCTGACCGTGGTCGAGCTGTTCACCAGCCAGGGCTGCTCGTCCTGCCCGCCGGCCAATGCCAACCTGATCAAGGTCAAGGACCAGCCGGGCGTGCTGGCGCTGTCCTTCAACGTCACCTACTGGGATTATCTCGGCTGGAAGGACACGTTCGGCCGGCAGGAGTTCACGCAGCGCCAGGTCAACTACGAGCCGGCCCTCGGCCATGACGGGCCGTTCACGCCGCAGGTGGTGGTGAATGGCGCCCACGATGCGGTCGGCGCCAAGCCGGGCGAGATCCAACAGCTGATCGCCCAAAGTCTGATCAACAAGGGCGGCCGCGCGCAAGGCCCGGATGTGGCGCTTGCCGGCGGCAAGGTCAGCATCGGCGCCGCCAAGGCGCCCGGCGGCGCGGCCGATGTCTGGCTGGTGCGCTACAGACGAGGCGTCGTCGAGGTGCCGGTGGCGCGCGGCGAGAACACCGGCCGCACGCTGCCGCATGCCAATGTCGTGCATTCGCTGGAAAAGCTGGGCCGCTGGAACGGCCAGGCGACGACGCTGCCGCTGCCCAAGGGCGGCGACGGCCTCAGCACCGCCGTGCTGGTGCAGAGCCCGGGCGGCGGGCCGATCCTGGCCGCGGCCGCGAACTGATCATCATTTTTTAGCGCCGGGCCGCAGCAAGCGGCGGCGCACCAACGGGCCCGCATCGCGCGCCTCAACTCAAGGAGACCAGCATGACCAAATTCCTGACGGCGCTTGCGCTTGCGCTCGCAACCTTTGCCGCCGGCGCCCGCGCCGACGACGCGACTGATGCCATGAAGCCCGCCAATGCGATGGCGACCGACACCATGAAGCCGGCGACGGATGCGATGAAACCCGCGACGGGCGCGATGAAACCGGCCGATACGATGAAGCCGGATGCAATGGCTACCCAGGCGATGAAGCCGGCGACGGATGCCATGAAGCCCGCGGATGCGATGAAGCCGGTGACGGATGCAATGAAGCCGGCCGACGCGATGGCTCCGGCACAGTAAGGTCGGCCCATGCCTTGTGACGCCCCCTCACCCAGCCTCCGCTTCGCTCGGCTGACCTCTCCCCGCTGGGGAGAGGCGACTGTCAGCGCCGGCGCCAACCTCTTCTCCCCGCCGGGGAGAAGGTGGCCGCGAAGCGACCGGATGAGGGGGAGCGCCGCACGGCAAAGTGAGAAACTCGCGGCGGCTTCCGTCGTATAATCCTCAAACCTAACCTAGGAGGTCAGACATGACCGACATCGAGAAGAAACCCGCGCGGCGATCACTCGCCCCGCTCGCTGCGCTCGTGCTGACGGCGGCGGGTGCCGCGTTCTGGCAGACGCCGGCCCGTTCGGCCGAGGACGCGGTGGTGATCCCGCCGCCGGCTTTGGACGAGAAGGCGGCAAGCGGCACTGAGAAGGCAATCTTCGCCGGCGGCTGCTTCTGGGGCATGCAAGGCGTATTCCAGCATGTGAAGGGCGTGAGCAAGGCCGTTTCCGGCTACACCGGCGGCAGCGCCGAAAACGCCGTCTACGAAGTCGTCGGCACCGGCCGCACCGGGCACGCCGAGTCGGTCGAGATCACCTACGATCCGTCGAAGGTGACCTATGGCCAGCTCTTGCAGGTCTATTTCTCGGTCGCGCACAATCCGACCGAGCTCAACTACCAGGGGCCGGACCAGGGCACGCAATACCGCTCGACGATCTTCGCCGAGAATGAGGAGCAGAAGAAGGTCGCCGAAAGCTACATCGCCCAGCTCGACAAGGCCAAGGTGTTTGGCAAGCCGATCGTCACCACGCTGGAGACCGGCAAGACCTTCTATCCGGCCGAGGACTACCATCAGGATTTCCTGACGCTGAATCCGACCTATCCCTATATCGTCTATAACGACCTGCCCAAGATCGAGAGCCTCAAGGCGCTGTTCCCGAAGCTCTACAGCGAAAAGCCGGTGCTGGTGCTGGCCTCCAGCAAGAGCTGATTGCGGCACGCATCCAGCTCATGGGTAAACAAGGGCGAGCAGGCCCGGCCTGCCCGCCTCTTCTTTGCCGGAAATATACTGCACTGTGAAGCAGTTCATAGAGCTATACTTGCGTTTCTACAAACATTGACGGCGCACGTTCTGCCGCTACATAATCGTTGTCGCTCGTCTTTCTGACTTTCTGTTTCAGCTGACCCGGAGACCCGTTTCCGGCACCGATTCTGTTGGCCGCACCCAAACCTGCCGGCGTCTGAAGCGCGTCGCGCCGGACGGGTTCAGTCGACGCGCTTTAGGTCTTTGTTTCGATGCATGTCGTTGTCCCAGGACCGCTGCACACTTCCGGGGCGACATGCATTATCGGGGAGGAATGACAATGGCCGTCAGCATCAAGGTTTCCGTCTACACCAATGGCGACGACGCCTTCGTCGCCTGGGCGCCGAGCGACTTCATCGCGGGATGCCGCGGCTTCCTGCTTGAACGCGGCCGCAAGGTCGGCGCGACCGAGAAGATCGAGCCGGTCGAGAACCGCGTCGGCTTCACCAAGGACAAGCCGAAATCGGGCGACCACCGGCCGTCGGATGTCTGGCCGTTCCAGCGCTTCAACTGGACCGACCACGCGGCCGATGTCGGCAACGTGGTGCGCTACCGGGTGACTGCGATGATGAGCGCCGGCGCCGGCAAGCCGCTGACCAAGGGTGTCACGAGCGACTGGACGGACTGGAAGACGCTTTCAACCGATGCCGGCGGCGGCTTTTCCTGCTTCTTCAACCGCGGGCTGGTGCTGTCGCAATTCGTCGCCCGCTACATGGCCAAGAACAAGCTGACGCCGGCGGCCTTCAAGAAAAGCCTGCAGACCAATGGCGACGCGAAGTTCCGCGCCTTCCTCGCGGGCGACCTCGGCCTGCGCATGGTCGGGCTGACGCAGGTTCCCGGCGACGAATTGCACGCCGCGCTCTACGAGCTCGGCGACGCGACGCTGGAGACGGCGCTGATCGGGCTCGGGCCGCGCCTCAATCTCATCCTCGCCAACGGCTCGGACAAGAAGGGCGACGGCAATGCGGCCGCGCGCAAGAATCTCAACGACCACGGCATCGCGACCATCGACCGGATGCTGAAATCGAAGGGCCTCGGCCACAACAAATTCGTCGTGGTCTCCGAGGGCGGCGTGCCCAGGATGGTGTGGACGGGCAGCACCAACTGGAGCACCACGGGCCTGTGCACGCAGGTCAATAACGGCCTGCTGATCGAGGATCAGGAGGTGGCGAAGCATTTCCGCAGGCACTGGGACCTGCTCAAGGATGCCTCGCCGCCGAAGACCGATCCGGCCGATTTCACGCCGGCACTGATCGCGGACAACGACGCGCCGAAGACGTTCACCGTCGGCGCAGCCAAGGCGACGGTGTGGTTCACGCGCACGTCGGACGGGGCCGACATGGAGGCGCTGCGCCAAGTCATCAATTCGGCCAGGCACGCCGTGCTGTTCCTGATGTTCACGCCCGGCAAGCAGGGCCTGCATTCGCTGGCCGGCCAGCGCGCCAGGGAAGAGGGCATGTATGTGCGCGGCGTGGTGAGCACGCTCAGCGAAGACGAAGGCGGCACCGACCAGAACTTCCTCGACATCGACCTGGTGAGCAGCGACCGCACGTTCAAGCCGGACCGCTACGCGGTGGCGCAGCCGCAGGGCCTCGACGCATCGTTCGGACCGTGGATCGCCGAGGTCAACCGGCGCACCTTCCTGACGCAGATCGGTCACGCCATCGTGCACTCGAAGATCCTGGTCACCGACCCGCATTCCGACGACTGCGTGGTGGTGACCGGCAGCCACAATTTCTCGGCGCCGGCGAGCAAGGCCAATGACGAGAACCTGGTGATCGTCCGCGGCCACAAGAAACTTGCAGCCGCCTATGCAACCTATGCGATGTCGGTCTACAGCCACTACCGCTACCGCTCCTACATCCGCGAGATGCGCGCGCAGGGCAAGACGCCGTGGAGCTATCTGGACGACGACGATCAATGGCTGAAGACGGAGCTTCAGACCAAGGCGCAGGAGATCGCCTTCTGGACCGAGCCTGAGGTTCAGTCGTAGGTCAGATCCGTCGCTTTGCCGCCGAAGACGCGGTAGGCATAGAAGGAATAGAAGATGATGATCGGCAGCACGACCACCGTGCCGACCAGGATGAAGGCCAGGCTCTCCGGCGCCGAGGCGGCCTGCCAGATCGTCAGCCTGTCGGGCACGACGAAGGGATAGAACGACCAGGCGAGACCGGCAAAGCCCAGCGCGAAGATGGCGGCAAGGGTGAGGAACGGCCGGATCGCATGCTGGTCGTCGGGTTTCGGCAGGTGGAAGGTCTGCCGCCACAGCCACAAGAACAACAGCGCCGACACAATTGGCAGCGGCGAGAGATAGAGGATCTCCGGCCAGAGGAACCACTTATCGAAGATGCGCGGGCTGGCGAAGGGCGTGGCAAGGGAGACGGCGACCATGCCGAGCGCCGTCAGCACCAGCGCGGTGCGCAGCCAGCGCACGGCCTTCCTCTGCAGATCGCCCTCGGTCTTGTAGATCAGCCAGGCGGAACCCATGGCGGCATAGGCGGCGGACAGGCAGAGCGCGACCAGCGCGCCGAAGGCCATGCCGCCGAGGCCGACATCGAGGCCAAGCACATAGACGCCGAGCATATAGCCCTGCGCCAGCGAGGCGGTTGCGGAGCCCAGGAAGAAGATGCGGTTCCAGCGATGCTTCCTGCCGGCCGGCACCTTGGCGCGGAAGTCGAAGGCGACGCCGCGCAGGATCAGACCGACGAGCAGCACGAAGACCGGCAGATAGAGCGCGGTGAGGATGGTGCCATGCGCCATCGGGAAGGCGACGAGCAGGAGCCCGACCGCCAGCACCAGCCAGGTCTCGTTGGCATCCCAGAACGGGCCGATCGCCGCGATCATCGTGTCCTGCTCAGCGTCCTCGGCAGCGGCGAACAGGATGCCGATGCCGAGGTCGAAGCCGTCGAGGATGACATAGATCAGGATGGCGAGGCCCATCAAGCCGGCGAAGATCAACGGAAGCGCGGTCGGCCAGTCGAAACTCATATCACTCGCTCCCCTGTTTCCTCGGCAGCCGGCTGCGACAAAGCAGCGTTCATGACACCGGGCAGCGGCGATGTGTCGCCTTCCTTGGCCGCCTTCAGCGCCAGGTGAACCAGCACACCGAGATAGGCGATCAAGAGCAGCACATAGAGGATAAGGTAGACGGCTAAAGTGAGCGCCACATGGCTGCCGGCAACGGAGCCGACCGCGTCGGCCGTCTTCAGCACGCCGGTGACCAGCCAGGGCTGGCGGCCGATCTCGGTCGTGTACCAGCCGGCAAGCGTCGCCAGCCAGCCGGAGAGCGCCATCGGCACCATGATCAGGGCCAGCGGCTTCGGCAGGCTATTGCGACGCTTGAGGAACCACGCGGCCGACCAGGAGACGATGAGCATCAGAATGCCGGTGCCGACCATGATGCGGAAACCCCAGAACACCGGGAAGACCGGCGGGTGGTTGCCCGGATAGTCGTTCAAGCCCGGCACGACGCCGCTCACGCTGTGGCGCAGCACGAGACTGGCGCCGTCGGGGATGGCGATCTCGAACCTGTTTTCCTTGGCCGCTTGGTCCGGCAGCGCGAACAGCACCAGCGGCACGTTGGGGCCGGTGTTCCAGTTGGCCTCCATGGCGGCGATCTTCTGCGGCTGGTGCGCAAGCGTGTTCAAGCCGTGCTGGTCGCCGGCAAAGATCTGGATCGGGATCAGGATGGCGGCGGTGAAGACGCCGGTGCGCAACGCCTTCCACATCGATTCCGAACGGTCGCCGTAAAGATAACGCAGCGCCGACAGGCCGGCGATCAGGAAGGAGACGGTGAGCCCCGAGGCAAGCAGCATGTGCACCAGCCGGTAGGGCATTGACGGGTTGAAGATCACCGCCCACCAGTCGAGCGCATGCGCCTTGCCGTCTCGCATCTCGAAGCCGGCCGGCGTCTGCATCCAGGAGTTCAGCGCGATGATCCAGAAGGCGGAAACGGTGGTGCCGCCCGCTACCAGCACCGTCGCCAGCGTGTGGATGCGGTTGGAGACGCGGCGGAAGCCGAACAGCATGATGCCGAGGAAGGCCGCCTCGAGGAAGAAGGCGGTGAGCACCTCATAGGCAAGCAGCGGGCCGGCGATGTTGCCGACCGTTTCCATATAGCCCGGCCAGTTGGTGCCGAACTGGAAGCTCATGGTGACGCCGGAGACCACGCCCATGGCGAAGGAGAGCGCGAATACCTTCACCCACGTGAAATAGGCGCGCATCCAGGCGGAATCGCCCGTGGCGTTGTAGCGGAGCTTGAAGAAGAGAAGCACCCAGCCAAGTGCAATTGTGATCGCCGGAAACAGGATATGGAACGAAATATTCGCGCCGAACTGGATTCGCGACAGGATGAGCGGGTCCATGCTGGGCTCCGGCTGCAATTTATGCTTGAAGGATAGGTCCCAAACACGCCTCGGTCAAAGCGGCGCCGCGCCGCGCGAGGCGCGTTGTCGCAGCGCCGAGCGCGATGCCGCGCCAGCATGAATAAACATCTCGCATGACAGCTTGCCGACAGCGCGGGCGCGGCGCGCAACGCCGCTGTGTCGCCAGCCGCTGAGCGTGACTGTCCAGAACTGTCAGGAGGACCGTCGATTGCCGGTTTGAATAAACCGACATCCGACCTATATGAGGTCACGTTTCCAGCCGGCCATATTTCAGCATGTCATCCATCATCTCGATTTCCGGTGTCACGAAAACCTATGCCACCGGCTTCAAGGCGCTGAAGGAAATCAATCTCGACATCGAGCGCGGCGAGATCTTCGCGCTGCTCGGGCCAAACGGCGCCGGCAAGACGACGCTGATCTCGATCGTCTGCGGCATCGTCAACCGCTCCTCCGGCACCGTCACCGTGGACGGCTACGACATCGGCAGGGATTATCGCGCCGCGCGCAGCCTGATCGGGCTGGTGCCGCAGGAGCTCACCATCGACGCCTTCGAGACGGTGTGGGCGACGGTCAATTACAGCCGCGGCCTGTTCGGCAAGCCGGCCAACACGGCCTTCGTCGAGAAAGTGCTCAAGGATCTGTCGCTGTGGGAGAAGAAGGACGCCAAGGCGATCACGCTGTCGGGCGGCATGAAGCGCCGGCTGATGATCGCCAAGGCGCTGTCGCACGAGCCGCGCGTGCTCTTCCTCGACGAGCCGACGGCCGGCGTCGATGTCGAGCTGCGCCAGGACATGTGGGCGATGGTGCGGCGGCTGCGCGAGGACGGCGTCACCATTATTCTCACCACGCATTACATCGAGGAAGCGGAGGCGATGGCCGACCGTGTCGGCGTCATCAACCGCGGCGAGATCATCCTGGTCGAAGGCAAGGCCGAGCTGATGCGCAAGCTCGGCCGCAAGCAGATGACACTGGAGCTGCGCGCCCCGCTTTCCGCCATGCCGGACGGCCTGTCGCGCTATGCGCTGGAGCTGTCCGCGGACGGGAACGAGCTCACCTACACCTATGACAACCAGAGCGACCGGCCGGGCGTCGCCTCGCTGATCCGCGACCTCGAGGCCGCCGGCATCCAGTTCCGCGATCTCGACACCAAGAACAGCTCGCTCGAAGAGATCTTCGTCAATCTTCTGAGGCAAGAGCCATGAACCCGCGCGCGGCCATGAATCTTCGTGCAGTATGGGCGATCTACCGGGTGGAGATGGCGCGCGCGTTCCGCACGGTGCTGCAAAGCATCATCTCGCCGGTTATCTCGACATCGCTTTATTTCGTCGTCTTCGGCTCGGCCATCGGCTCGCGCATCAACGAGATCGACGGCATCAGCTACGGCGCCTTCATCGTGCCGGGCCTGATGATGCTGTCGCTTTTGACGCAGTCGATCTCGAATGCGTCCTTCGCCATCTATTTCCCCAAATTCGTCGGCTCGATCTACGAGCTTTTGTCGGCGCCGGTGTCCTATCTGGAGATCATCCTCGCCTATGTCGGGGGTGCCGCGACCAAGTCGATCATGCTCGGACTGATCATCTTAGGCACCGCATCGCTGTTCGTGCCGCTCAGGATCGAGCATCCGTTCTGGATGATCGCCTTCCTGGTGCTGACGGCGGTGACCTTCAGCCTGTTCGGCTTCATCATCGGCATCTGGGCCAAGACCTTCGAGCAGCTGCAGCTGGTGCCGCTCCTGATCGTGACGCCGCTCACCTTCCTCGGCGGCAGCTTCTATTCGATCCATATGCTGCCCGGCATCTGGAAGACGATCACGCTGTTCAACCCGGTCGTCTACCTGATCAGCGGGTTCCGCTGGAGTTTTTATGGCAAGGCGGACGTCTCGGTCGGCGTCAGCCTCGGCATGACGCTGGTGTTCCTGGCCGTCTGCATCGCGATCGTGGCGTGGATCTTCAAGACGGGATATCGGTTGAGGAATTGACAGGACATCGTGTTCCGATCTGGAGCGGGCGCATGCCTTCGTGATTAGCCGGAACGCCCTGTCCCGTCGTCATCCTCGGGCTTGACCTGGCTTGACCCGAGGTTCCATGCCGTGACTTCGAAGCGCTGCCTCCGGTGCAGAATTCTGCTGCGTCGCATTCCCCGGCCGACGTAACGGCGTGGATCCCAGGGTCTCCGCGACGCCGCTTCGCGGCTGCTCCGCCCTGGCATGACGAAGTCGCAAGGCTTCGGCAAATCGCGAAGGCTGGCGATATCTCTAAATCGCCTTGATCAGCCGCAGCAGGCCCAGCATCTCTATCAGCGTGCCCTTGCGGAAGGCGATGTAGGTCGGCTCCTCCTGCCCGTGGAAGCGGCGCTTGAAGGCGGCCTGGCCCTGGAGGTTGAAGCGCGAGCGGTTGACCCAGGGCGACCGGTAGGCGCGCTGGAAGGCGCCGCGCCAGAAGCTCGATTCGGCAAAGCCGCTCGGCTCGACATCGAGCAGCGGCGACAGGCCGAGCGTGACGACCGAAATGCCCTCCTCGCGAAAACGGTCGACGGCGAATTTGGTCAGGCCGATCTCGGCATGCGGCGTGGCGTCGACATGCTTGCGCTTGAAGGCGGTTGTGTAACCGATGACCTTGCCGTCGCTGAACAGCGGATCGAAATCGAGGATGGCGACGAGCTCGCCTTCGGGGCCGTGCAGGACGAAACGGCGCATGTCGGCGCCGAGATGGTCGGCGAAGGGACGATTGAGGAAGCCCATCTCCCAGCGCTTGACGATGCGCTCGCCGCGCCAGTTCTCGGACAGCCGCGAAACCTCGTCGAGCAGCATGTTGGCCCTGTCCTCGGCGAAGGTGAAGCCCTTCTTCGTCAGCCAGCGCTCGGAATAGCGCACGGTCTCGTTGCGCTTGCCGGAAAAATCATGCGCCGGCAGATGCAGCCTGGTGTCGACGCCCAACCGGTTGACCTGGTAGCCGAGCCCGGCCAGCACCCTGGCCGTGGCGGCGCTTATCTGCACGAACCAGGGACCTCCGGCGGCCTCGACGAAGCGCCTGATGTAGCCCGGCCGGTCCGCAGGATCGACCACGGGGTCGCCGAGCGCGAAATGGTGCTTCATCTTGGTGCCGAAGGCGATGTAGCCGTCGCCATCGCTGAAATAGGACAGCTTCTGCTGCACGGCGGTGGAATAGGCGAGCGAGAAGTCGCCATGCCGCCGAACCAGCGCCAGGCGCTCCAGATGCGTCAGCTCCCGCCGCGGCACCTTGGGTGCTGCGCCTTCGAGAATCCTATCGATATGGATGCGCAGGGAGGGCATGAGCTTCCGCGTGCCGATGAACAGAGACCCGCCGACCCACGGGCCTCGAATCAGTCGCCAGACGCGACCGATCATGTCGCGCCAGCGCCATATAGGATGCTATCGGCCGGGATTGAAGGGGAAATGTCCGGCGCATGGCGGCCTGGCATCGAGCCTTTATCCTGGGCTGTCAACCTGCAGGAACGATCATTTCTTGACTTTCCATATGTAGTTATATATCAAGTTATGGAATTGGCGGGATCCACTATGGAAGACATCATCCGGTCTCTCGGCTATCTCTGCCTGGGCAGCAGGCTGAAGCGCATAGGCGAGCAATTGCAGGCCGACACGCAGCGCGTGCTCGAGCGGCTCGATGTGCGGATCCAGTCGAGCCAATATCCCCTGCTCGCCGCGCTCGACAGGCTGGGCCCGCTGCCGGTCGGCGAACTGGCGCAATCGCTCGGGGTAGCCCAGCCAGGGGTGACGCGAAGCGTTTCGCTTCTCACCGAACTGGGTTTGGTCGAGGTCATGCAGTCGAACGACGACCAGCGGCGCAGGATCGTCTCTCTCTCGCAAAACGGCCAGCGGCTGGTCGACAGTGCGAAGCGTGACGTCTGGCCCCGCATCGAGGCCGCCGTCAAAGAGGTATGCGCGGATCTCTCCGGCTCGCTGCTGGGTCAGCTCGCCGTCATCGAGGATCGGCTGGCCGCGACCCCGCTCCACCGCCGTGCGGAAAAAGCTGAGGCCGTTGCGCGATGAAACACGTTCTCGACCGCCCCATCTGGAGCGCGCTTGCGACACGCCATCAAGCCTTCGCCGAAGGCGACAGCCTGGCCCGGCGATACCGGCCGTCGATCGTTCCATTTGCCGCCACCGCGACGGACGATCCGGAGAGCTTGCTGGCCTTGAGCAAGCTGTTGCAGCCGCTCGAAAGCTCGATCCTGGTTCAAACGGATCCTATCGTCCTGCCTTCAGATCTTTCCGCGGTTTCGACAGCGACCCTGGTGCAGATGACAGCCGAACGGCCGATGCAAGCCGTGTCCGACGAACGGGTGCAGCGGCTGACGCGCGACGACGCGGCCGAGATGCTGGCGCTGGCGTCGCTGACCAAGCCCGGCCCCTTCACGCTGGAGGCCTTGAGCCTCGGCGATTTCTGGGGCGTGAAGATCGAAGGCAGGCTCGCGGCAATTGCCGGCGAGCGCATGAAGCAGCCCGGCTATACCGAACTCAGCGGCGTGTGCACGCATCCGGATTTCCGCGGCGGCGGCCTTGCCAGGCTGCTGTCGCTGTTCGTGGCAAACCGGATCATGGCACGCGGAGAGGTTCCTTATCTCCACGCCTACGACAGCAACGCTCTGGCCGTCGGCCTCTACGAGTCCATCGGCTTCCGCTTGAGAACCACCCTGAACATGGCCGTGGTTCAACGCGCGGGGTGACTGGGCTGCGGATGCCCATCGTGTCGTCATCAACTCTGAGGAATGGCGGCGTCTCGTAGCCTAGCGTTGAGGGTGACGATGATCTTTCGCATGACGGCGGCGATGGCCACCATTGGCTTTTTGCCGTTGGCGC
>NZ_JAVIIW010000083.1:0-12082 GCF_033977205.1 Mesorhizobium album
GTGACACTATTTTGGCGACAAACAGCGCTCTTCGACCCCTCCACGCCAGTCAAGGCGCTTTCAATCGCGCGCAACTCATTGTAAACGCAGTGAAATACGCACGTTTATGGACGGAAACTAGACTAAAATGAATCGCAGTCCTGTCGGTGCGAGGAGGGAACACATGACGTCGAGGACCTTGGCGGGCGCGGTGCTTGGCGCTGCCCTCGCATTTGCCGGCGCCGCGCGCGCCGATGATGCCAACAAACTCACCGAATTAAGCCCCAACGGCGCCGACGTCTGCTTCGGCCGCGTCTATGACGCCGCCCATCTCAAGGCGCATCCCCACCAGAAGGTCGCGCGCATCTTCTTCTATTACGGCCACGACCCGGTCAGCCGGCCGAATGAGGAGCCGAGCGCGATGTCCGACGCCGCCTATAACGGCTTTCTCACCACCACGGTGCGTGGCGCCAAGAGGCCGGAATGGGCGGCCGGCTGGTGCAACAAGGAGGATCCGAGCGACAAGGCAAGCGGCATCCGCTGCGGCATGGAATGCGACCGCACGCTGGCCTCGCTCAAGGTCGACGACAAGGGCAGGCTGGTCCTGTCCAACCTACAGCCTGACGTGTATCTCGATGCCGGCGCCGAGGAAGGTCTCGGCACGGCGGAGTACAACAGGCAGGCGCTGGGCAGCGAAGACGACAATTTCCGCCTCGACCCGATGCCGGCCGCCACCTGCAAGGAAGAGTTCGCGCGCATCGATCCGATCGATCCGGCACTCGGGCCGCCGCTGCGCGAGCGGCTGAAGCCGGACCAGCCCTTCTGTTACGGCCGCGACTACGATGAGGCGCATCTGAAATCGCATCCCGACCAGATGACGCAGTTGATCCGCGTCTTCCGCGGTCCGGTCGAGCTTGCCTCCTTCGCCGCCGGCGGCGACGCCGCGAACTGGCCCGACGGCGCCGATATCGCCGTCTCGGTGACGACCCGGCAGAAGGGAGCCAAGGTCACGCAGACCTATTCCTGCCAGGGCGAGGCCGACCAGTGGCGGTGCTCGGCCAGCTCGAAGATGAGCGATTTTGCCTGCGACATCTCGCAAAAGGAGATTTTCCTCAAGCGCGGCGCCGGCGGCACGATGATGCTCGCCAACCCCAACAGCGCGCTCGCCATCGTCGATCTCTGCTCGAAGACAGCTGAGGGTAAGACCAAGTCCGACGACAAGGTCTATAGGCTGAACACGATGCCGCAGTCGGCCTGCACGCCATAGGGTCTCAGCAAATATCAGCTTACTGGCGAGGCTACGCGAATGGCACCGCCGTGGTGCCTTTCGGCAGCTTCGCCTCGTCGTCCGGCTCGACATGGATGGTGACGCGCACCGAGGGGATCTCGGCCTTGAGTGCGTCCTCGATGCGGTCGCAGATGACATGGCTGGCGCCGACCGTCATGTCGGCATCGACGACGAGGTGGAATTCGATGAAGGTCGCGCGCCCGGCGATGCGCGTCTTCAGGTCATGCACTTCCAGCGCGCCTTTCGAATTGGCCGAGATGATGTCGCGGATCTGCATGTGCTCTTGGCTGTCGACGGCGCGGTCCATCAGGCCGCTCATCGATGAGCCGATGACATGCCAGCCCTGCCACAGGATGTTGAGCGCGACGATGACGGCAAGCGCCGGGTCGAGGATCTGCCAGCCGGTGAGCACGGCGCCGACAAGGCCGCCGAACACGCCGACGGACGTCACAACGTCGGTCATGATGTGCTGGCCGTCGGCGATCAAGGCGGGCGACTTCGCGTTCTGGCCGGCGCGGATCAGGGTCCAGGCCCAGATCGCGTTGACGACGGTCGCCACACCGTTGACGGCAAGGCCTTTCCAGGGCTGCTCGAGCGGGGCCGGATGCTGCCAGGATCGCCAGACCTCGTTGAGGATCAGGAGGGCCGCGACGACAATCAGGACACCCTCGAGAACGGCCGAGAAATACTCGGCCTTGTGATGGCCGAAGGGATGGTCCTGGTCGGCGGGCTTGTAGCTGATCTGGATCGCCCAGAGGGTGGCCGCCGAAGCGATGACGTTGACGATCGATTCCGCCGCGTCCGAATAGAGCGCGACGGATCCGGTGATGTACCAGGCAACGACCTTGAGGGCGAGCACGACGCCGGCGACGACGATCGACCAAAAGGCGAGCCTTTCGACCTTTTGCCTGGCCGCGGCTTTCGCCGCGGCCGTCGTCGTCTCCCGCGCTTCGGTCATCGTCCTTACGCGGCCTTTTCCCTGGCCTTGCGCGGCAGATGCGCGACGATGTTCTCGATGATGCGCATGCCGGCATTCTGCCCGAGCGTCATGATCGATTCCGGGTGGAACTGCACGGCGGCGATCGGCTCCTTGCGATGCTCGAAGGCCATGATGATGCCGTCCTCGGTCTCGGCCGTGACCAGGAAATCGTCGGGCAGGCGCACCGGATCGGCGAAGATCGAGTGGTAGCGGCCGACCGTCACTTCCTTCGGCAACCCTGAGAAGATGATGCCTGGCTTCGAGACGCGGATGCGCGACGGCTTGCCGTGCATCGGAATATGCAGCTGCCTCAGCTCGCCGCCATAGGCTTCGGCCAGCGCCTGCAGGCCAAGGCATACGCCGAAGATCGGCAGGTCGCGGGCGCGGGCTCGTCTGATGGTGGCTGCGCAATCGAAATCCTTCGGCGTTCCGGGGCCGGGCGAGAGCACGACGAGGTCGGGCTTCAGCCGTTCGAAGACCTCTTCCGGCACCGGGGTGCGCACGGTCGAGACATTGGCGCCGGTCTGGCGGAAATAGTTGGCCAGGGTGTGGACGAATGAGTCCTCATGGTCGACGAGCAGGATGTTCAGCCCGTCGCCGACGCGCGCGGTGGTGCGTTCGGCGCCGGTGGCGTTGCCGGTCCTGGCGTCGCGGATGGCGGAGAGCATGGCGGATGCCTTCAGTTCGGTTTCGGCTTCTTCTTCCTCGGGAACGCTGTCGAAAAGCAATGTGGCGCCGGCGCGCACTTCGGCGATACCGTCCTTGATGCGGATGGTGCGCAACGTCAGCCCGGTGTTCATGTCGCCGTTGAAGTTTACCATGCCGATCGCTCCGCCATACCAGGCGCGCGGGCTCTTCTCGTTCTGCTCGATGAAGCGCATGGCCCAGAGCTTCGGCGCGCCGGTGACGGTGACCGCCCAGGCGTGCGACAGGAAGGCGTCGAAGGCGTCCATGCCTTCGCGCAGGCGGCCTTCGATGTGGTCGACGGTGTGGATGAGGCGCGAATACATCTCGATCTGGCGGCGGCCGATGACGCGCACCGAGCCTGGCTCGCAGACACGCGACTTGTCGTTGCGGTCGACATCCGAGCACATGGTCAGCTCGGACTCGTCCTTCTTGGAGTTGAGCAGCTTCAGGATCTGCTCGGAGTCGGAAATGGCATCGTCGCCGCGCTTGATGGTGCCGGAGATCGGGCAGGTCTCGATCCGGCGGCCGTTGACGCGCACGAACATCTCGGGCGAGGCGCCGATCAGATATTCGTTTTCGCCGAGATTGATGAAGAAGGAATAGGGAGAGGGGTTGATCGACTTCAGCTTGCGGGAGATGTCGGAGGGCTGGGTCTCGCAGCGCTCGTAGAACATCTGTCCGGGCACGACCTCGAACAGGTCGCCGCGCTTGAAGCTCTCCATGGCCTTGCGCACCAGATTCGCATATTCGCCCGGCTCGTGGTCGCCGCGCGGCGGGATGCGGTCTGCGGTCCTGAACGGCTCGGCCACGCCGTCTCGCGGCAGGCTTTCGGTGGAAAAGCCTTCGCCGGAATAGTCGTAGCGATCGGTCCACGCCTTGGTCGAGTAATGGTCGACGACCAGGATCTCGTCGGGGAGGAACAATACCAGGTCGCGCTGGCTCTCCTTGCGCTCAAGCCTGTAGTCGACCGGGTCGAACTGGAAGGCGAGGTCGTAGCCGAAGGCGCCATAGAGGCCGAGATTGGCGTCCTCAGCGGTCTTGAACAGCGCGGTGATGGCGCGCAGCACCGTGAAGACGGACGGAACGCGGCTGCGCTCCTCCTCGGTGAAGACGCGACCGGGCTTGGCGATATCGAGGCGGATCAGCTTTTTCGAGGTCTCGGCGACGGTCACGTCGCTCAAGCCGCCAAGCGCCTTGCCGATCACCGGCAACAACACCTCGCCACGGGCATTCAGCGCCTCGATGCGCATGGCGCGGCCGCGCGCCGAGATCACCAGCGGCGGATCGATGATGGCCGTATCCCAACGCGTGTAGCGGCCCGGATATTCGTAGTTGGAGGAAAACACCGCGCCGCGGCGGGAATTCAGGCCCTCGACATAGGCGTCGATCGCGCCTTCGTAGGGCCTGTCATGGCGTTCGCGGGTGATCGTCACCCCGCCCGCGGTGACGAAGCGCTCGGCCCCGTTGTCCAGAACTGTTGTCGTCATTGCCGTCTCCATCAGCGTTTTGGGCAACGGTCCCGGGAATGGCTTGAAAAAACAAATGGCCGCCCGGACATTCCGTTGCGGCCACCCTCTTCTTTACGCACGCGCGTTCGAACCGGCCGCTGTCAGCGAGCCCACCACCAAACGGTCTTGTTCGAACGCATGTTCATGGCGACTCCCATAGCGGCGAATGGCGACCCGCGCAACTGGATTTCATGCAAATGGTGAAGCCGGAAAGTCGTCAGTCCTCCAGCGTGCCCGAGCGCGCGTCGCCGCTTCGCTTGTCGCCGGCGAGCTTCAAAAGATCCTCGCCGGCGCGGATGATGCGGCGCGAACGCCTGGTCAGGATGAAGCCCGACTGCGGCGCGAAGACCTCTGTGCGGCCGTCGATCTCGCCGGGCGTATGGACGATCGTGGCCAGCCTGTCGCCCTTCGCGACGCGATCGCCGGGCTTGACATCGTAGAGGATGGCGCCCGCCCTGGGCGAGGGCGTCATGTCGATGTTTTCCAGCGGCACGACGACGCCGGTGAAGCTGCTCGGCTTCGGAATGGAAGGATCCTGGACAACACCGCGCGCCACCAGCAGGCGGTAGAGGCCTGCGGCATCGGACGCGGCCAGGGCACCGTCGACGTCGAGCATGCCGCGATATTCGACCGTGGTGACGACACGGCGGCCGAAGCGCGCGACGCTCACCGGCACGTTCTGGTAAGGCATGATCGAGGCGCCTTCGAATGTGCCATCGGTGTCTTCGCTCCACAGCACGACGGCATCGGCGCGCATCGCCGCAGCGCAGTCGGCCATCGCCGGCCACAGGCTGGTGTGGATGTAAAGATAGGAGAGGCCTTCGTCGTCGCAGTGGAGGTCGAGCACGATATCGTGGCCGAGCGAAAGCTCGACGAGCCGCGACTTCAGCCGCTGGTCGGCGCCGCCGAGGCTGGTGTCCGGCAACAGCTTGAGGTCGGGCGCGGCAAGCAGCGGAAAGGCGCGGTTGAAATTGGTGCGGGTGCCGAGATGGAAGCGGCCCTGATGCTCGCCGAAATGATATTGGGCGCGGCCGATCGGATTGGCCCAGGGCACCACGGTGACGGCGCCCTTGATGCGGCCTTCCGCTTCAGCCTTGGCAAGCATCGGCATCAGCGCGTCGATGGCGACGACACCCGGCAATTCGCCGGCATGAAGAGCTGCCTGCAGATAGGCGGTCGGAGCCGCCTTGTCCGTGCCGTCGAAGCGAAAGACCGGGAATTCGTAAGTGGTGCCTTCGCTGTCGCCGGCGATGCGCTCGATCGTCTTTTGCATGCGTGCCTCCGGTGGAGAGGCCAGACATGCATGTTTGCGGCTGGGCTGTCGAGTGGTCCAGCCGTGCCGGGCTGTGGGCGCAGAGCGGCCATCCGGCGCCTGCGCAGGCCAGCGGCTTGAGGACGGCTTATGCGGCCTCAGGCCAGCGGCTTCAGATCCTGGGCGATGGTCGGCAGCAGTTCCGAGACATTGGGGTGGATGTGCATGGCGCGCGCAAGCGTCGAGATCGGCGCCTTGGCATACATGAGGTCGAGCACTGAGTGAATCGCCTCGTCGCCGCCAGGCCCGAGCACCGCGCAGCCGAGGATTTCGCCGGTGTCGGCATCGGCCAGGATCTTCATGAAGCCTTGCGTCTCGCCCTTCTCGACGGCGCGGCCGACGCGAGTCATCGGCCGCTGGCCGACCAGCGCACGGCGGCCGGATCTCTTCACCGCCGCCTCGGTCATGCCGCAGCGGCCGAGCGGCGGATCGATATAGAGCGCATAGGCCTCGATGCGGTCGCTCACCCGGCGCGGATCGTTGTCGAGCAGATTGGCGGCGACGATCTCGTAGTCGTTGTAGGAGGTGTGGGTGAAGGCGCCCTTGCCGTTGCAGTCGCCCATCGCCCAGATACCGGGCACGCTCGTGCGAAGCTGGTCGTCGACGACGATGTATCCGCGTTTATCGACCGCGATGCCGGCCTTGTCGAGGCCGAGGTCGTCGGTGTTGGGGACGCGCCCCAGAGCGAGCAGCACATGCGAGCCGACCGCCGGTGGCTTGCCGGCGGAGAAGGTGACGGCGATACCGTTGCCTTGCCTGGCGAAGGCGATGTCGTCGGCACCCACATGGACGGCGATGCCCTCGTTTTCAAGGATCGACTGGATCGCGGCCGAGACGTCCCCGTCCTCGCGGCCGGCCAGCCGCGGCGCCTTCTCGATCACCGTGACCTCTGAGCCGAAGCGGCGGAACATCTGCGCGAATTCGAGCGAGATGTAGCTGCCGCCGACAACGATGAGATGGCTGGGCAGCACATCGAGATCCATCATCGAGGAATTGGTGAGGTAGGGGATGTCGCTGACGCCGGGCAGGTCTGGCACGGACGCGCGGCCGCCGGTGTTGAGGAAGATTCTTGGCGCGGTCAGCAGCTCGTCGCCGACGCGCACGGTGTTGGCGGATTCGAAGCGCGCATGGCCGCGATAGAGCGTGCAGCCCCTCATTCCGGCGATCCAGCTTTCGAGGTTGCCGCGGGCGTCGTTCGTCACCTTGTCCTTGCGCGCCTTGATCCGCTTGTAATCGACGCCGACCGGGCCGGCGAGCGCGACGCCATAGTCGGCGGCTCGGCGCGCGAGATGAGCGGCATAGGCGCTTGCAACCATCGTCTTGGTCGGCATGCAGCCAGTGTTGACACAGGTGCCGCCGACAAACTTGCGCTCGATCAGCGCGACGCTCATGCCGGCGGCGTCGAGCCGGCCGGCCAGCGGCGGGCCAGCCTGCCCGGCGCCGACGACGATGGCGTCGAAGCGCTTCGCGCTCATGCGACCGCCGCCACGATCAGCAGGCCGCCGATGATCGCCACGGCGTCCTCGATGAAGGCGGCGGGTGGGTCCTTGCCGAAGGCGGCAGCCAGTCGCGCGCGCGCTTCCGCGCCGCCCAGGGTGCCGATCACCGCGCCGATCGCGCCGGCGATCAGGCCGCCGATGGTGGCGCCGGCGGTCGCGCCGATCACTGCGCCGCAGAAGGCGCCGACGACGATGCGGGTGCCGAATTGCTGCGGCACCTTGCGGCTCGGCGTCGACGGCAACTGGTCGGTGACGAGCTCGACGATTGCCAGGATGGTGAAGATGCCGACGGCAGCCCAGTGGCCCATGAAGCTTGCCCAGGTGCCGCCGACTGGCAGCCAGCCCAGCCAGGCGCCCCAGGCAACAGTTGCCGGTGCCGTCATGGCGCGCAGGCCGGCGATCACACCGATCAGCAATGCAAGCAAATAAAGCATGATTGACCCCCTCAAAGTCGAGACCTCGCACGGCCTCGAGACGGCAGGCTAGCATAGGCCGGGCATTTGGCCACGGCTTTTCCCTGGAGATGGATTGTGCTTGGGATGGATTGTGCCTTTGGCTGGAGGCGGCGTCGGAGGAGCGGCGATGACGACAAGCGAGCGCATGAAGATGGCGGCGGGCGAATGGTACACCTGCATCGACCCGGAGTTGGAAGAGCTGCGCGTTGCCGCCCGCGACGCGGTGTTCGAGCATAACCACCTGCCGCCCCGGCAGCGCGGCGACATCGGCCCGGCCCTGCGGGCACTGCTCGGAGGCGCGGGCGAGGGCGCGCGCATCGAGGGAGGATTCCACTGCGCCTACGGCTTCAACCTCTTCCTCGGCGATCGTGCCTTCCTCAATGCCGGCTGCACCATCCTCGATACCGCGCCGGTGCGGATCGGCAAGGGGACGCTGCTTGGGCCGAATGTGCAGATCTATTGCGCCGAGCATCACCGGGAGGCCGCCGGCCGGCAGGCGGGACTGGAGATCGCCAAACCGGTGACCATTGGCGACAACGTCTGGATCGGCGGCAGCGCGGTGATCCTCGCCGGCGTCAGCATCGGCGAGGGCGCCATCGTCGGCGCCGCCGCCGTGGTGACGCGCGACGTGCCGGCAAATGCGACGGTGGTCGGCAATCCGGCGCGGCTGGCCGCACACCGCTGAGCGCCTGAGGTTGAGCGCTCCAGGACTTGCTTACGCAATTTCGGACGGAGAACCGCTTGGCACTGTTCCTGGAACCGCTCTGGAGAACTCGCGCCGGTATTGCATCGGCGAAGTCCTGAGCCGCGCGGCGAAATGCTGGCGCAGCGAGGTGGCGCTGCCGAAGCCGGCCTCGAAGGCCACGACATCCATCGATTTGTCGGTCTGTTCCAGCAGCCTTTGCGCCAGCGCCACGCGCTGGTCGGCAAGCCAGTCGCCGAAGCTGGTGCCGGTCGTCTTCTGGAAGCGGCGCGTGAAGGTGCGCCGCGTAAGGCCGGCAGCTCCGGCGACGCTGTCGAGGCTGTGAGGCTCGCCGATTGTCGCCCGCACCTCGTCAATGGCCTGCGCGAACCGGTCGGCGGCGGGCGTCGGCGCAAGCGGGCGTTCGATGAACTGGGCCTGCCCGCCTTGCCGGTGCGGCGAGAGCACGACGTGGCGGGCAAGCCGCAGCGCCGCCTCGGCGCCATAGCGGGCGCGCACGATATGCAGGCAACAATCCAGCCCGGCGGCGACGCCGGCTGAGGTGACGATGTCGCCTTCATCGACGTAGAGCACGTCGGGATCGACGTCGATGTCGGGGTGAAGCGCCTGCAACTGATCGGCATAGGCCCAATGCGTGGTCGCCTTTCGCCCGGCGAGCAGTCCGGCGGCGGCGATGGCGAAGGTGCCGAGGCACAATCCCGCGATCAGCGCGCCGCGTTCATGCGCCCGTTCGAGCGTATCCTTGAGCGGCGCTGCCAGAGGCGCATTGAGATCCTTCCAACTCGGGATGATGACGATGTCGGCCTCGTCGAGCGCCGAAAGATCGTGCGGGACCGAAATGCTCAAGCCGGCATCGGTATGAATAGGCCCTCGTTCGGCCGCACAGACACGGAAGTCGAAGCGCGGCAGGCCAAGCTTGGTGCGGTCCGCACCGAACACCAGGCAAGGCACGGAGAGATGGAACGGGCTGATGCCGTCGAAGGCGACGGCGGCGATGATCGGATTGCGCATGGCAGACACCATCGGTTGCTACAGAAGTGTCCCAATTCTTTCGAATAATGTCAACCGGGCCACTTTCTATGGGTGGATGTCCGGCCTAGCTTTGCGCCCATCAACCCGTTCGAAAGGAAACGCCATGTCAGCACCAGCCACCCAGCCGCGCCGCGCGCTCGTCGTCGTCGATGTCCAGAACGACTACAACGGCGGCAACCTCGCCATCCAGCACCCGCCTTTCGCCGACAGCGTCGCCAATGTGGGGCGCGCCATGGACGCAGCCGCCGCTGCCGGCATCAAGATCGTCGTCGTCAAGCAAATGGCGCCGGAGACCTCACCGATCTTCGCCAGGGGCAGCCATGGTGGCGAGCTGCATCCCGAGATCGCCAGGCGCGCCCGCGACCACTATATCGAGAAGACGCTGCCCTCCGCCTTCACCGGCACGGACCTCGAGGATTGGCTGCGCGCCAATCACATCGATACCATCGCGGTCGTCGGCTACATGACGCATAATTGCGACCTGTCGACCATCGTCCATGCCGTGCATATGGGCTTTGCCGTCGAGTTCCTCTCGGACGCCAGCGGCTCGGTGCCTTACGCCAACAGCGCCGGCTACGCGTCCGCCGAGGACATTCACCGGGTGGTGAGCGTCGTGTTGCAGTCGCGCTTCGCCGCGGTGCTCAAGACCGCGGAATGGATCGATTGCCTCAAGACCGGCGCCCTGCCGGCACGCGACACGATCTATGCCTCGAACCAGCGGGCGCTGAAGCGCAACGCGGCCTAGCTGAATCGACGGGGAGTGCAAAGAGCGCCGCGGCGTGGTGGCGCTTTTGCTGCGGCATGAAAATATAATCCAAGAAGAGCGTGACCCATTTCACAGAAGCCGCCCCGGCACTTCTGGAGAGTCATATTGCATTCGAGTAGGCGCGGACCGTTGGGGGCTCCATTGAAAGCGCGCATTGCACGAACCGTGGTTGTTCTGGCGATCGCCGCCGCTGCCGCGCTGTTGCCGTGGCCTGCCTTCGCGCAAGTTCCTCCGCACGCCCCGGGGACCATCTGCTTCACCCAATCCTTTTGGTGCTGGGCGCAGCCGCCCGGACCGCCCGGATATCCGTGCGGATGCCCGTCGCAATACGGCTTCGTGCCCGGTGTTCTAGGCTAGGCGACGTGATGAACGAGAGCTGATCTCGATGACCGCTCCAGTTGATCCCCTTGTGTCCGGCTTGATTGCAGATGCCAGGCTGGTCGCTGCTTACGGCCGCTACGGAGTGTTCAAGGATAACTCGCTGATCGTGGCCATCGGCAACGCTGAACACCTTGAAGGCGCGACCGCAGGGCAAACTGCCGTCGCGGATCTGCAGAATGCCCTGAACGATTGTTCCAGTGTCGTGCCATTCACGACGCTGGTGGCCCTGCGAGACGGTTGGTCTCCTGGTAATATGTCGTTTAAGACCCGGATGGCAACATATTCGATGGTGTTTGTTTCTATATTGCTAATGATAGTAACCGGGACGCTTACATATCAATACAACGTCGGAATTTCCTTGAGATCTGAGCTCGACCAGCTTGACAGTAGTGATTTTGCCGCCCGTTTTAGTCAGTCGGTTCGTCAGGTCTGGGCAACGCAAAAACAATTGCAGAAAGCGTTGGCGAACGGAACACCAACGACAGATTTTACTTTAATGAAGGATTCTTATTATCAATCCCAAGATAACCTTCATTCTCTCAATCAAAGGTTCGTAGAGCTATGGGCAAACTCTCAAAAATTCATAAGCGATGACGCGAAATTTCCAATTTGGGGGATGAAGGGTCTATATTGCAAATTGTTCTCATCCAGTAAATTTGAAAGCAATTCTGGTCCCGACGTTCGCTCATACAACACTGACCAGGAAAACATAAATCGACTCTGTGATGTCGGCATGTCGTCAACCCAGCAGGCTCCGCTCCCTGCGAGTGAAAACCCGTCAGCAGACGTGGCATCGGACGACGTAAATTATGATTACAAGGAGGCGACCCGAGTCTTGCAGCGTGCCGGCGTGATCACGCTGACACCGGAATCCATTCCGGCGATGACTGCTCAGATCAGAGTGATCAGTTCGGTGCTTAGCCCCTATGCCCTATGGATATTGCCGGCGCTCTATGGGGCCATGGGAGCGATCATGTTTCAGATGCGGATGATCCTTAATCCGCTGCTGCCGAATCCGCCTTTGCCGAGGTTGATTCATAGGATCGCACTGGGTGTGTTGGCAGGCATGGTGCTCGCCTGGTTCCTTGCGCCGGGTACCAAGCTGGGCGACGAAGTCTCGGGGATTGGCTTCAGCCTATTCACCTTTGCTTTTCTGTTCGGCTTCAGCCTGGATATCTTCTTCACCGTCCTCGATCAATTCGTCAGCATGTCAGTTTCGGGCATCAGGAAGATTGGTTCGACCGGGAACACCGGATAAAAGCTGTTTCGACGGAAAGGGGCGCCGCGGCAACGCGGCGCCCCTTCGCCATTTCCGTTCGAGCGACGTTTAGAACAGGCCTTCGATCTGGCCCTCTTCGTTGAGGAAGATCTTTTCCGAGGACGGCGCCTTGGGCAGGCCGGGCATGGTCATGATCTCGCCGCAGATGATGACGACGAAGCCGGCGCCGGCCGCAAGCCTGACCTCGCGCACCGGCACGGTGTGGCCGGTCGGC
>NZ_JAVIIW010000084.1:0-12062 GCF_033977205.1 Mesorhizobium album
GCGTGGCCTGCCGGTACTGACAATGGGCGCAACTGGATACCGTCGACAACACAAAGGATCACAAAATGGCGCCACAACCCCCTTGACCTTCAACTCATCATATGAGGGGGGGCGGTTCGACTGGGCTCGACCTAGTGCGGCAGATGAAGGCTGGCGCTCTACGCGAGGCGACCCCCTCTGTCGCCTTCGGCGACATCTCCCCCTCAAGGGGTGAGACTGCCCTACACCGCAATCCGCGGCCTTCCCGACGCCACCGCCACCACATGCGCTTCGATGAACATGCGCTGGTCCTCGACGGTGGAGACGCGGAATTCGGTGGAGACGTCGATCTCGGCGCTGTCGGTGCCGGCGTCCCTGGCGCGTTCGGCAACGATCGCCCGCACATCAACTTCCGCTGCCGCAATCGCCGCCGCCTCGTCGGTGAAGTCGCGCACCGTTTGCCCCGATGCCAGGCGGAAGAGGCCTTCCCTCGGCTGGCTGACACGGGCCTCGGCCGAGACTCGCACCTGGCCGACCACGGCGCCGAGCGCATTGGCGACGTCGGTGTCCTCCGGCACGATGCAGCCATTGCCGATCAGCGGCGGCAGGCCGGCATAATGCAGCGGCGCCGAGGCGCCGAGGCCGATGACCGGGCGGTCGAGCGCGACGCTGAAGCGGGCGATGCCGGGATGCGCGTCGACCGCGCGCTGCACCAGCGCGTGCGCGACGGTGGCCGCGCCATCCAGCCCGTCCTCGGCGAAGGCGGTTTCGAGGATGTATTCGGCCGACCAGCGGGTCAGCGTGGTCAGCACGCGTTCGGCGATCGCTTCCGGCGTCGCCGCGATCGCCTGACCGCGGCCGTCGCGGCGGCGGGCGAAGAGCTCGGCGCCGAGGCGGGCGGCGGCGGCATCCCAGTTGGCCTGCTTGCCAAGCACATGGGCGGCGTCTGACGGCGTGAAGCCGCAGATGTGCACCAGCCCCCGCGCCACGAGCCGGTTCAGCGTGGCGTTCTGGGCGTTGGAGGTGAGCAGGCGGTCGAGCGCCAGCGGAGTGGCGCCGATCGCCTCGTAGAGCTTTGCTTCCGGCGCGGTCAGCCCCGCGGCGAGCCTGTCCGGCACGCCGGTGCGCACGGCGAAGCGCCCATCCATGCGGCCGGGATTCGGCGCGCGCAGCTGCCGCTCCAGCTCGGTGGTGACGGCCTCGCCATGCGCCATGCCGGCCAGCGCCAGCGGCACCAGACGGCGCGGC
Source organism: Mesorhizobium album (assembly GCF_033977205.1). Lineage (NCBI taxonomy): Bacteria > Pseudomonadati > Pseudomonadota > Alphaproteobacteria > Hyphomicrobiales > Phyllobacteriaceae > Mesorhizobium > Mesorhizobium album. Next base: position 1,228 of record NZ_JAVIIW010000084.1, read on the forward strand.
CCGAGCAGGATTTTCGGGGTGAGCGCGCCATCTTCCAGCGCCACTTCCGAGTCGCCGCCGAGGCCGAAGGTGCGCATGGCGACGGCTTCGACCATGGTGCGGAAACCGCCGACGGTGGCGCCTTCTGGATCGAGCCGCGGCCTGCCGCTATCCAGAACGGCGACATCCGTTGTGGTGCCACCGATGTCCGACACCATGGCGTCGTCGAGCCCGGTCATGTGGCGGGCGCCGACCAGGCTGGCGGCCGGGCCGGACAGAATGGTCTCGATCGGCCGCTGGCGGGCAAACGCCGCCGAGACCAGCGCGCCGTCGCCGCGCACCACCATCAGGGGCGCGGCGATGCCGCGATGGCCAAGAAAGCCTTCGGTCGCCGCCACCAGCCGGTCGATCATCGAGATCAGGCGGGCATTGAGCAGCGTGGTCAGCGCGCGGCGCGGGCCGCCGAGCTTGGCCGACAATTCGTGGCTGGCGGTGACCGGCAGGCCGGTCTTCTCGCGGATCAGCGCGCGGGCGGCGAGCTCATGCGCCGGGTTGCGGGTGGCGAAATAGGCGCAGACGGCAAAGCCCGAAACCGAGCCGCCAAGCTCGGGAAGTGCGACCTCAAGGCCGGAAAGGTCGAGTTTTGCCGCATTGCCGTGCACGTCATGGCCGCCGGGGCAGAACACCACGGGATCGGTCCCCAGCGCCGTCTTCAGCCCGTCGCGGGCGAGGTCTGCCTCGGAAAAGCCGATCATGACCAGCGCCACGCGCCCGCCCTGGCCCTCGACCAGCGCATTGGTGGCCAAAGTGGTGGACATCGAGACAAGCTTGATCGCCGCCGGATCGGTGCCGGCCTTCTCCAGCACCGCGTCGACCGCGCCGGAAATGCCGACGGCGAGATCGTGCCTGGTGGTCAGCGCCTTGGCCTTGGCCAGCACCTTGCCTTTCGGTCCGCCCTCCTCCGACCACAGCACGGCATCGGTGTAGGTGCCGCCGGTGTCGATGCCGAGGAAGAGAGGGGATTGCTTGGCGGTCATGGAAAGGTCCGGGCAGAATTTCTTGCCCCGCCCTTAGCCGATACAGGCTGGCGGATAAAGAAGGGAGGGATGGGCCAGGTAATCTCCCCCCTTGAGGGGGAGATGTCGCCGGAGGCGACAGAGGGGGTCGCTGCGCGTAGAGCGCCAGCGCCTTGTGCGACGTCAGAGGGCGTCGGCGCTCTATGTGAGACGACCCCCTCTGGCCTGCCGGCCATCTCCCCCTCAAGGAGGGAGATTTGCAGCTTCAGCGCTGGCGCACCTCCTGCAACGCTGGCGAGTCGCGAAAGCGCCGATGACATCTGATCTCCCCCACAAGGGGGGAGATTGGCGCTCCGCCGTCGGTGCCTCCTACTTCGCCGTGACGGTGCCCGTCATCGAGCTGTGGATCGCGCAATGGAAGGCATGCGCGCCGGCTTTGGCGATCTTGACCTTGGCGCCCTTGCCCTTGGCGAGTTGGCCGGTGTCGAAGGAACCGTCGTCCGCCGTGGCGGTGTGCGTCATGGCATCGGCGTTGGTGAAGGTGACGGTGTCGCCAACGGCGACACTGATCTTGGCCGGGTGGAATTTCATGCCCTTGATCTGCACCGCGTGATTGGCGGCGTAGGCGGGCATGGCAAAGGCAAGCAGGGCAAGAACGAGCATGGTGCGCATGATGGATTCCTCCTGAACGCAAACCTCATCCTAAACTAACGCCGGCGCGCCGCCTGTCATGCCACGAAGCCGATCTTTTTATGCGATCCATCGCAAAACGGCTTGTTGGCCGAGTGGCCGCAGCGGCAGAGGAAGACCTTCGTCGTGCGGGCGATGGTATGCCCCGTGCCGGTGACGATCTCGGCATTGCCTTCGAGCTTGAGCGGGCCGTTGGCGGTGGGCGTCACGTCAAGCGGGCCGTCGCGCACCTCGAGCACCTGCGCTTCCTTCAGCGGCGGCTCGCCGGTGGCGGAAAAGCCGGCCTTGATGTGGCTGTTGTCGCAGAACGGCTTGTTCTGCGACAGGCCGCAGCGGCAGAGCGTGGCGCGATGGAAGGTCTCGCCGTTCAGCACGATCTCGGCATGGACCGCCAGCGGGCCGTTCTCGCGCACGCGCACCGTGTTGACCACCGGCGGCTGTTCCTGCGGCCCGCTGTCCTTCCTGGCGTAAGTGATGGCGCCCGACGGGCAGTTCTCGGCCAGCGCCACGACCTTCTCGACGCTCGCCGCATCGGGATGGATCCACTCGCCCTTGGCATTGGGCACGAAGACATGCGGATTGCCGAGCACGCAATTGCGCGAATGGATGCAGCGCTTGCCGTTGAAGGAAACATCGACCTTCTCGCCTTCGACCGTGCCTGCCATGGGTACTCTCCTGTGGGTGGGTTGAGGAGAGGCTAGGGCGGCGGTGCGAAGGGCGTCAAGCTGGCCGGGAGCACAGCTCCCCTTCTCCCCTTGTGGCGCCCGATCTCCCCCCTTGTGGGGGAGAAAGCATTTTCCTGCATTTGCGACCGGGCTTGTCCCCGAGCAAGTGCTTGGAAAATGCAAGAGAGGGGATTTCGTAGGGCGCGGAGACCTGTACTTCTTCGTAGGCGCTTTTTCCCCTCACTTGCGATTTCTAACACTTAGCCTTCGGCTAAGATGTTGAAATCGCTTTCTCTCCCACAAGGGGAGAGATAGGCGCAGGCCCCTACTCCACCAGATTGATCTCCTCGGTCTGGCCGCCGCTGCAGGTGTAGCAGCAGTCCTCGCAGTTTTCCTTGTTGTTGGGGCCGACGCCCCAATAAGTCTCCTCGTCGCCGTCGACCCAGGCGCCGTAGCAGATCTTCTCGCCGTCCTCGCAGGAGATCGGCAGTTGCTTGGTCTCGCCGTCGTCGAGATAGAAATCCTTGCCATTGCCTGGCCAGACATAGTCGCGATCCTGGCTGTAGAGCTCGAGGCGCATGGCGTTGGGATGGCTGTTCTTGATCTGGAAGGTGATGTCGCCGGCATGCGCGGCGGATGAGACGATGACGGCGAGCGAGAGCGCAGCGACGCGGCGCGCGATGGTGAAAGACATGAGAACCCCCGAGGTCGAATCGGTCCCCACGGCCCGATTGCGGGATCATCGCATGGCGGCCAAGAGCGCAGAAGAGGCGCCGGCCGATGTCTCTGACTGAATTTTGGGGGCGATTGGCGCGACCTCGCCTTCTCCCCTTGTGGGAGAAGGTGGATCGGCGCGCAGCGCCGAGACGGATGAGGGGTGTTCCAGCTTGGCAAAGGCGTTCGCCATCAGCGCCGCATCGTGCCAAATCGCCGGCGTCTCACCTTGTCCAGCACCCCTCATCCGGCCGCTTCGCGGCCACCTTCTCCCACAAGGGGAGAAGGAGAGGCCCTACTCCGCCAGGTCCACCGTCTCGGTCGAATGCTCCACGCAGATGAAGCAGCAGGTGTCGCAGGGCTGGTCGTTGTCGGGGCCGACGCCGGCGGTGACGGAATCGTTGCCGTTCACCCAGGCGCCCCAGCAGATATGCTCGCCGTTATCGCAAGAGATCGGCACCGATTTGCGCGCCTTGGGCCGGATGAGGAAAACCTTGTCGCCGCCCGGCCAGACTTTTTCGCTGTCACGGCTGAACAGCTCCAGCGCCACGCCGTCGGAGCGCTGGTTGCGGACGAAGACCGACATGTCGGCGGCGAAGGCCGGCGTGGTGAGGAGAAGGAAGGCGAGCAAAGCGCGAATCATGGTGAGGTCCCCCGAGGGAGTAGAGCACGGGTGGGCAAGCGGCGCGACCTCCCCTTCCCCCTGTGGGGGAAGGTGGCTCGGCGCGCAGCGCCGAGACGGATGAGGGTGTTCCAGCTTGGCAAATTCGCCCATCGGCATGATCGCCGAGGCTGCAGATTTTCGTCCCGCACATAAGCGATGATGGTATCGCAGACCCCGTTCAAGTCCCTCAAAACGTCGTCGTTCCAGAAACGCAGCACACGAAAGCCTCTCGCCTTCAGTTCGCCGTCGCGCTCCTTGGCGAGTCCGCATGTTGGCTGCCATCGATTTCGACGACCAGCCGAGCCTCGGCGCAGACGAAATCGGCAATGAATCTGCCCACTGCCGACGGAACTTGATGTTGTCGAGACGGCGGCCGCGCAACTCCTGCCACAGGCGGCTCTCTGCTTCCGTCGACTCGCGGCGCATCCGGCGAGCGAAATCCCGTTTGGTTGGGGCTACAGGCTGATGGGGCATGGAGCGAAACTAGCCGTTGTCGGAGCTCCGTCCAACACGCTCATCCGTCTCGGCGCTACGCGCCGATCCACCTTCCCCCACAAGGGGGGAAGGAAGACTCAGCGCCGCACCACCACATGCGGAGCGAACTCTTTCACCGCATCCACTATCTCCTGCCCGCGCACGTCGAGCGAGGAGATCTCCATGTGCACGGTGGTCTTGCCGAAGGGCATTATCCCGAATGCATTGGCGGCCGAATATTTGATTGCGTCGGGCGGCTCTTCGGTCAGCTCGAAATTGAGCATCGCCGCGCCCTTGCCGCCGGACGCGAGGCGCACGCTCTGCACCTTCTCCCACGGCACGAGCACGTCGCCGGCGCGAGCATCGCGGAAGCCTTGGCTGTTCAGGGTCACCTTGACAGAAGTGTCGAAGGCGCCGCGCGCGATGAAGAAGCCGAGCCCCAAGAGGGCGACGCTGAGCAGCGCGATCCACAGCACATGCCCACCATCGGCGCCCGAGGCGACACCCTGCAGCGCGCCGAAGGCGAAGATGCCGCCGATCAGGAACGGCCCGAAGGCCGGAAAAATCTTGCCGGTGGGGCTGTTGCGGATTTCGAGCGGCGCGGCCATGTCCGCCCCGCTCACGGTTCCGATTTCAGCAGCGTCCAGATCCAGCCTATGAAGGTGAAGACCAGGAACGGATAGCCGATCGCCGGCAGCGGCGACGAGGTGGGCAGCAGCGGCGCGCCCCACAGGATCATCGCCGCCGAGACGACGAAGAGCAGGGCCGACACCAAAGCGGTGAGCCGCATCCAGAGCGCGAAAGTGCTTTGCGCGCTGACCATGGTGAGCCCCGCCGCCCAGAGCGCAATGCCGCCGACATAGGACGGCACGCTGGCCTGCAGGCCCGCCGCATTGCCGGCCAGAAGCAGGCTTTCGCCGGCAAGGAAGGTGAGGAAGCCGGCCGCGACGAGATCATTGCCCAGCCGCTGGTATTTCATGGTGAGCAGCGCCACTGCCACGACGATCGCCACGCCGTCGATGGTCCAGAGCGTCTCGCGCAACGCGTCGCTCGCGACGAAGGTACCGGCAAGCCCGAAAGCGCCGCCGATGGCGAGGCCGATCGCTGCGACGGTTTCCAGAGTGGAGCGCATGTAACGTCTCCCCAAGCTGGGAAGAGGATACTCCGGGGCGAGGTATTCTCCAATCGTAAGGCACGCGGAACGCTAAGATTGCCGCGATCAGGAGGGATTCCAGGCCTTGGAGGACGCCCGATCGGTCTGCTGCAGAACTTCGAAGAACCCGAATGCGCCGTTACGACTCACCAAAAAATCGTGTAGACCGTCAGGTCAATTGTTCGGTGAGGGGAGGCATAGATTCTACGGCGAATCGAGTTTGAAAACTTTAGAAAACACACGAAATTTCGTGTCACCTGCAAAGAACGCAATATCTTTGTTGGCCCTAACAATGCTGGCAAATCCTCGGTCCTAGATGCGCTACGTCTGTTCGCTGACGTTGCGCGGTATGCCGAATATCGGCTTCCAGTAATAAAAACTCAGAATCCTTACGGGGTCTGTGCTACGTACGAAATGACCAACAAAAATTTCTGCCTGCCGATAGCGAACATACCAACTAATGACTCCGAAGAGGATGTCAAGGTTTCTATTTATCACGATAATGGATCTGTTCTTCATTTGATCCTAAACGTTGATCGCCAACCGACCGTTTTTATTCAATCCGACGCCAGAGCGAAGCGTTCGAAGACCTATTTTAAGGAGTGCTTTCCAGAAGCAATAATCGTTGTGCCGACGCTGGGTCAATTCGAAGAGACCGAGAAGCCAAACGATCCCGATTATGTGAGAAGCGTGGAACATACTCGGCTTGCGGCTAGGAACTTTAGAAATATTTGGCGGCAAAAAAATCACAGCGACTTCCAGGAGTTTTCTGCCTTGGTAGAGGGCAATTGAAAAGGCATCGAGGTTCACAGGCCAAAGGTAGTCGTCGGAGTGCCGTCGACATTGGAGATGGTATACGTCGAGAATGGGCACCCGCGCGAAATCTACTTATCCGGCTTTGGATTTCAGGCGTGGATGCAAATCATGACTCATTTCCTCCGAGGATCGGGAGGAGACATCCTCGTTTTGGATGAACCGGATGTGTACCTACACGCCGACCTTCAAAGGAAACTCTACAGCATTGCAAAAAAGAGATTCTCGCAGATCTTTCTTGCTACTCATTCAGCTGAGATCATGAAAGAGGCGAATTCGGGCGACGTGGTCCTCGTGAGATCGGAATTCCAAACCGGAAAGAGGATCACAACGGAGGAGGGCTATAGAAGCGCTCATGCGCTGCTAGGCTCCTCCGAAAATGCTGATTTTGCTCGGTTATCCAGGGCCAAAAGAATAATAGCCTTCGAAGGCAATGATCGCTCCATCTATCGCCGATTCGAGCAGATGCTTATCCCTGATGGGATATTTAGCGACCCTGACACCATGCTTCTGAAGATAGGTGGATATGAACAATGGCCTCGGGTCGGTAATTTGCCTTGGGCGTTTCAAGAGTTGTTTGGAATTCAACCAAAAATTGCTGCGATTTTCGATAGAGACTATCGATGTCTGGAGGAAATCGAAGGGCATGAGCAGAAGTTGCGAACGTCTGGGATTTTTTGTCGTGTTCTTCGGCGCAAGGAGATCGAAAATTACGTCATTTCTCGCGAGGCGATCATCAAGGCGGTGCAAAAAGCGGCCAGAAAAAAGGAGAAATCGATAGACGATGCTTGGGTTGACGGGGCGCTAGCTTCAATATCGCTTGAATTGCACGATGATGCGCTGATCAACGTCCAGTCTTTTACAAGTAAATACTACCAGCTAAAGCGAGACTCGCGAGATACAAAAACAGTTTTGAAGATGGCGAAAGAAGAGTTCGATAGAGATTGGGTCACACAGGGATTTAGATACCGAGTTTCCGGAAAGGACTTCTTTTCGTCGTTCAACCGGGTACTCGACGACAAATTTGGAGTATCCGTCTCGCTATTTCAGGTTCTGGATGAGTTTCACATTTCTGATCTGGACGCAGAATTCTGTGAAATGCTCTTGGAAGTGAACCACTACTTCTCTGAAGGCTAGGTCCGGTCATCCCTGGGCGCGGGCATAGCGCCCCAACCGGTCGTTCAATCCCCCATCTTCAGCGCCTGAATAAACGCCTCCTGCGGGATATCCACTTTGCCGAACTGGCGCATCCGCTTCTTGCCCTCTTTCTGCTTGTCGAGCAGCTTGCGCTTGCGGGTCACGTCGCCGCCGTAGCATTTGGCGGTGACGTCCTTGCGCAGCGCGGAGACGGTCTCGCGGGCGATGATGCGGCCGCCTATCGCGGCCTGGATCGGGATCTTGAACAGGTGCTGCGGGATCAGCTCCTTCAGCTTCTCGCACATGGCGCGGCCGCGCTTTTCGGCGGCCGAGCGGTGCACCAGCATGGATAGAGCGTCGACCGGCTCGTCATTGACCAGGATCGACATCTTCACCAGGTCGCCCTCGCGATAGTTGGTCAGGTGATAGTCGAAGGAGGCGTAGCCCTTGGAGATCGACTTCAGCCGATCGTAGAAATCGAAGACGACCTCGTTGAGCGGCAGGTCGTAAGTGAGCATGGCGCGCTTGCCGACATAGGAAAGGTCGGCCTGGATGCCGCGCCTGTCCTGGCAGAGTTTTAGAATCCCGCCGAGATAGTCGTCGGGGGTGAGGATGGTGGCGCGGATCCACGGCTCCTCGATCGAATCGATCTTGACGACGTCGGGCATGTCGGCAGGGTTGTGCAATTCCTTGGTCGTGCCGTCGATGAGGTTCATGCGGTAGACGACGGACGGCGCGGTGGCGATGAGGTCGAGATTGAACTCGCGCTCCAGCCGCTCCTGGATGATTTCCAGGTGCAAGAGCCCCAGGAAGCCGCAGCGGAAGCCGAAGCCGAGCGCGGCGGAGGTCTCCATTTCAAAGGAGAAGGAGGCGTCGTTGAGGCGCAGCTTGCCGACGGCGGCGCGCAGATCCTCGAAATCGGCGGCGTCGACCGGGAACAGGCCGCAAAACACCACCGGCTGCGCCGGCTTGAAGCCGGGCAGCGCCTTAGCCGTCGGGCGGCGGTCCTCGGTGATGGTGTCGCCGACGCGGGTGTCGGCCACTTCCTTGATCGAGCCGGTGAAGAAGCCGAACTCGCCGGGGCCGAGCTCGTCGACATTGACGCGGGCCGGCTTGAAGACGCCGGTGCGCTCGACGAGATACTTTGCGCCGGTGCCCATCATGCGGATGGTCTGGCCCTTCTTCATCACGCCGTCGATGATGCGCACCAGCACGATGACGCCGAGATAGGCGTCGTACCAGCTGTCGACCAGCATGGCTTTCAGCGGGGCGGCGATGTCGCCCTCGCGCGGCGGCGGCAGCTGGTGGACGATCGCCTCCAGCACATCCGGCACGCCCAAACCGGTCTTGGCCGAGATCAGCACGGCGTTGGAGGCGTCGAGGCCGATCACCTCCTCCACCTGCTCGCGGATGCGCTCGGGCTCGGCCGCCGGCAGGTCCACCTTGTTCAGCACCACGACGATCTCGTGGTTGTTGTCGATGGCCTGGTAGACATTGGCGAGCGTCTGCGCCTCGACGCCTTGAGACGCGTCCACCACCAGCAGCGAGCCCTCGCAGGCGGCGAGCGAACGCGACACTTCATAGGCGAAGTCGACATGGCCGGGCGTGTCGATGAGGTTCAGAACATAGTCCTCACCGTTTTTGGCTCGGTAGTTGAGCCGAACGGTCTGGGCCTTGATGGTGATGCCGCGCTCGCGCTCGATGTCCATCGAGTCCAGCACCTGCTCCTTCATGTCGCGCTCCTCCAGCGCGCCGGTGAGCTGGATCAGCCGGTCGGCAAGCGTGGATTTGCCATGGTCGATATGGGCGACGATGGAGAAATTGCGGATGTGGTCGAGCGGGGTCGTCATGCGGCGCGCTTTAGCAGGGGCGGGTTTAAGGGGCAAGCGGCGGGGGTAGAGGCCTTTGCCTTCTCCCCTTGCGGGAGAAGGTGTCGCCGAAGGCGACGGATGAGGGGTGCTCGAAGAAATGAGACGTCGGTAATCCCTGGAACACCCCTCATCCGTCTCGGCGCTGCGCGCCGATCCACCTTCTCCCACAAGGGGAGAAGGGGGAGGCCTCCGAACACTCAAAACCGCTTAAACATTTATGCACCCATTTGGGGCATAGCTCCACCTTGGGTAGAAGGCAGGCCGCGCTGGCGGCGTTTCGGGGGTTGGGGAATGTTCAGGTCCGCAAGGGATTTCGTCCGCTCGGAAAGCGGCTCGTTGATGCCGGTGATGGTGATGGCGACGATCCCTATCCTGCTCGCGGTCGGCTTTTCCGTCGACTACACCTCGGCGGTGACGACCCGCAGCAACATGCAGAACGCGCTCGATGCAGCGATCATCTCGATCACCACGCTGCCGACGACGACCTCGCAAGGCGACCGGCAGACGGCGCTGCAGCAGGCCTATGTCGCCAATAGCGGGCAGGGCACGGCGACGCTCACCGGCGTCAACGTGGCGGCCGACGGGACGGCGACCTTCACCGCCACGGCGGCCTATCCGATGCCGACCAATTTCATGCAGATCGCCCGGATCGACACGGTCAATGTCGGCGTCGGCTCCTCGGTGCGCAAGACGCCGGCGCTGGTGCAATCCACCTTCAAGGTGACGAAAGTGTCGGGCTGGTGGAACAAGACCATGACGCTCTACGGCACCAAGTTCGGCGAAACCACCCCCAAGCCGCTGATGACGATTACATACAACTACAATGGCTATGGCGACCCGAAGGGCTACGGCACGACCACGGTGAGCACCATCAACGGCTCCACCAGCACGGTGGTCCAGCAGCAGGCTTGCACGACCAAGACGGTCGGCAACTTCAACAATCTGGCCGCCGGCACGATCACCCAGACCGACAGCAATGGGAAGAAGTACGCCACGACCTGCGCCGACACATTCTACCCCGCCAACGGCTCCGGCGCGGTGATCGACGTCAGCCAGATGGACAAGCTTTATCTGGAGATGAAGGTGCCTTCGGGCAATCCGACGACGCTGCGGTCGGACGATGCCACCACCTCGAACCGGCTCTATATCGGCACCAGCCAGACGAATATGCCCGAGGTCGCGACCGGCCAGACGGTCGACATCTTCGGCGCCGTGCCCTGCGGCCAGGCCGGCTACCAGGCCTGGGAGGACGGCGGCAGCCCGGTGCCGGCCGATGTCAGCAATGCCGACTTCTTCTACACCACCACCGGCAAGTGCGACTTCAACCGCCGGCCGTCGGAGACCGTGCTGACGCAGTAGGGTGCGGAGCCGTTCCCTGCTCCCCCTTGTTTGGACCGGGGACATCGCGAACAGGTGTGCGAGGACATCGCGAACAGTTTTGCATGCTATCGAGCCAAGGTGTTGAGGTCGATGGTTTCTATTTTCTGATGTCTGAACCAGGCGTCGAAGACGCCGTCGGTGGCGGTGGGGCGGAAAGCGACGGACTTTCGGCGAAGGCCCGGCACAAGCGTATGGTTCGGCCGAGAATGGAGACGAAGCCATGCTGCTGAACGCGGCGGATGAGATCGTCCTTGGCATATTCGAACGGCTCGACAGTTT
>NZ_JAVIIW010000085.1:0-12042 GCF_033977205.1 Mesorhizobium album
CTAACATCGACCGCGAAGAGAAGCGAGTGACCCGCGGGGCGACTGGAGTAGGGAAAAATATCACGAGGAGGGGCTTGACCTTAACGACCCCAATCAGAGAAGCCTGCTAGACGTTATGACCGTGGTGTGAGCGGTGGCCCGTCCCTAGACTTTGCAGCGTAAAGCAAAACGAGGGTTGCTTCGGCAGCGCCGAGCCGAGCCTCAAGCAAAGGAAGGACGGGCCATGAAGGAAGATAATGTATTTTACGTCGGTGTCGACGTGTCGAAAGCCAAGCACGCGATTGGAGCTCGTCATGACCCAACTTCGCCAGCGCATGAGCGAGGACATGCAGGTGCGCAACCTCGCGCTCAACACCCAGCTCTCGTATCTGCAACAGGTATCGCTGTTCGCTCGCTATTTCGGCAAGTCGCCGGACCTGCTCGGGCGCGAGGACATTCGGACCTACCAGGTCTATCTGACCAACGAGAAGAAGCTCGCGCCCGGTTCGATCCACACCGCCATCGCGGCGCTGCGCTTTCTCTACAGCGTGACGCTCGAAAGGGACTGGGCGCCTGAAGAGGTTCTGCCGCTTCCGAAGAAGCCGCAAAAGCTGCCGATCGTCCTCGGTCCCGAGGAAGTTCAACAATTCCTCGGCTGTGTGCTCGACATCAAACATCACGCGATCCTGACCACGTGCTATGCCGCCGGCTTGCGCATCTCGGAGGCGATTCAGCTGAAGCCCACGGACATCGACAGCCAGAGAATGGTCGTCCGTGTCGAGCAGGGCAAAGGCCAGAAGGACCGCTACGTGATGCTGTCGCCCAAGCTCCTGGAGATCCTGCGCAGCTACTGGAAGGTGCGCCGGCCAGTGGCCTGGCTCTTCCCCGGCGACCGCGCCGGCGAGCCGATCACTAGGGATGCGGTGCGACATGCGTGCGCGAAAGCGCACGACCTCTCCGGCTTGTCCAAGCCGGTCACGCCGCACAGCCTACGGCACGCCTTTGCCGTCCATTTGTTGGAGGCCGGCGCCGACGTGCGCACCATTCAACTGCTGCTCGGTCACAGGAGCCTCGCGACCACCGCCCATTACCTGCGGATTGCCACCAACAAGGTCTGCGCCACGTCGAGTCCCTTCGAGCTCTTGCCGCGTCCGGCGCCCACCTTGCCGCCGCCCGCCGACCCGCAATACTTCTGAGCTCTCGCCGATGGCCCGCTCGGGGCCGGAAGTGGCGGACATCTTCCGCCGCCATGGCGACGCCTATCGCACTCAGCATGATGCGTCGCTGTCGACCGCCCAGCATCGCGTCATGACGGCGATCGAACTGTGCCGGACCGCCGCGCTCGGCGGGCACGTCGAAGCATGCGATCAATGCGGCCACCGGCGCATCGCCTTCAACAGTTGCCGCGACAGGCATTGTCCCCGCTGCCAATCGCTGGCCCGGGCACAATGGCTGGAGGATCGTCGCGCCGAGCTTCTCGACACGCAGTACTTCCACGTCGTCTTCACGCTGCCGGAACCCATTGCCGCCATCGCTTATCAGAACAAGGCGCTTGCCTACGGCCTTCTCTTCCGCGCCACCGCCGAGACGCTGCGCACCATCGCCGCCGATCCCAGACATCTGGGCGCCGAGATCGGCTTCTTCGCGGTGCTGCACAGCTGGGGCCAGAACCTGCTGCACCACCCGCACCTGCACTGCGTCGTCCCGGGTGGCGGGTTCTCGCCGGACGGCACGCGATGGATTGCCTGCAGGCCCGGCTTCTTCCTGCCGGTCCGCGTGCTCTCACGCCTGTTCCGGCGGCTGTTTCTGGAGCACCTGGAGAAAGCCTTCGCAGCCGGCGAACTGCAGTTCTTCTCCGACTTGCAGGGCCTGGGCGCGCCTAACGCCTTCCGGCGCTATCTGGCGCCGCTTCGAAAGGCCGAGTGGGTGACTTACGCCAAGCCGCCCTTCGCCGGGCCCGAACAGGTCCTCGACTACGTCGGCCGCTACACGCACCGCGTCGCCATCTCCAACAACCGCCTCGTCGACATCGAGGATGGCGCCGTTAGTTTCCGCTGGAAGGACTACCGGCATGGTGATCGGCAGAAGGTCATGACCGTCTCGGCCGACGAGTTCATCCGCCGCTTCCTGCTTCACGTCCTACCCGAGGGCTTCCATCGCATCCGCTATTACGGCTTTCTCGGCAATCGCCATCGCGCGCAAAAGCTCGCCCGCTGCCGCGACCTGCTCGGCATGCCGGCTCCCGAGCCGTCGGTTGAGCCGATCGAAAGGGACTATCGCGACCGCTACGAGGACCTTACGGTCACTCCCTGCGGCAATGCCCGGCCTGTCACCAAGGGCAGATGATCGTCATCGAAGTCTTCGACGGCGTCACCGGACCACCGCCATACTGGGATACGTCATGAAGGTAGCGCTCGGCTTTCTTCGTCATCTATCGCCCAGACCGTTCGGCCGGAAACCGAGCCGGTCCCGCGAAGGTGCGCGCCGTCACCTCCTGGTCGCCTCTCGGCAGGGCGGGGCGCCAGCCCTCACTTGGCCGGAGCCGATATATCCGTGTCGCTTTCAACCCATGCGATCTGCAATCGCCGCGTCTGGGATGCGTCTGCGGCCCACGCGATGCCTGTCCGCGGGTGCGGCCTCAATTGAATGCCCATAGCGGCCACCCATGCCGGCGGCTTAGTCCAACACGTTTTTAGCTCACCGTCGCGATCCGCCACAGCGCGCTCTCGCCACCCGCCTTTTCTGCGCGACGCCAAGCTAAAAACGCTCTCCATTGTGAGCAGCCATTTCAGGCGATGGTGAGCGCTCATTTCATTTGATCGTGAGCAGGGATTTCACGCGATCATGAGCGGCCGCTTCGACCGACCTGTTGATTGATTCAGGTGTTTGCGGCTGCGTCAAGAGCGTGGGCGCGGGCTTTATGTTTTCGCATGCTTTCTCCGGTGAGTTGAAGGCGGTGAGCGTTGTGAACGAGGCGATCCAGAATCGCATCGCCGAGCGTGGGATCGCCGACAACATCGTGCCAGTGTTCCACGGGAATTTGGCTGGTGACGATTGTGGAAGCGCGGCCATGGCGATCGTCGAGGATCTCCAGGAGGTCGCGACGCTCGGCGGCATTGAGGACCGACAGGCCCCAGTCGTCGAGGATAAGGAGTTGAACGCGCCCGAGCGTCTTGAGCAGGCGGCCATAGCGCCCATCGCCACGCGCTAGCGCGAGCGCCTCAAAGAGGCGCGGGACGCGATGATAGAGCACCGATCGATTGTCGCGGCAGGCCTTGTGGCCGAGGGCGCAGGCGATCCAACTCTTGCCCAGGCCGGTTGCGCCGGTGACCAGCACGTTCTCGTGGCGGTCGATCCAGTCGCCGGCGACGAGCCTGGCGAAGACGGCGCGGTCGATGCCGCGCGGGGTGCGCAAATCGACATCTTCCACACAGGCGCTCTGGCGCAGCGCGGCGAATTTGAGGCGTGTGGTGAGCCGTTTGGTGCCGCGCTCGGCGGCTTCGCGATCGACAAGAAGCCCGATGCGCTCCTCGAACGACAGGGCATCGAGATCCGGTGATCGTCGCTGCTCCTCGAAGGCCTTTGCCATTCCGGTCAAGCCGAGTGCGATCAGCCGTTCATGGGTGGGATGGGTGAGCATTGAGAACTCCATGGTTCAGTGGAAATAGCCCTGACCGCGGATGTTGCCGTGGCGCAGGGGTTGATGATCGGGCGTCTCGTCGAGGAACGCGCGATCAAGGCCGTTCTTGAGGATCGAACGGATCGAGGCGACGGAGCGTGCCTTGATGAGGATGCCGCGTTGGCAGGCTGCATCGACGCGCGTGTTGCCGTAGCTCTTGGTCAGCGCCAGGATGCCGAGACAGGTGCGAAAGCCCTGTTCGGGATGCGGCCGATCGGCGATGACGGCCTGAAAGAAGGCGGCGGTGGCGGGACCGATCTTCTCGCCGGCCACGATCAGTCCCCCCGGCGTCCACTTGCCGTAGCGGCGATGCGCGCTCGGCATGTGATCGGCAACGGTGGTGTGGCCGCGCCGGTTGGGCGCACGGGCGTGGCTGGCGATCCGCTGCCCCTTGTGGAAGATCTCGACGGTGTTGTCGGCGATACGCACATCCACGAGCTCGCGGATCAGGCGGTAGGGTGTGGAATACCAGTGCCCGTCCACTTCGACGTGATAGTCGGGCGCGACACGGCAACGCTTCCAGCGCGCAAAGACGTATGGCTGGTCTGGCAGCTCTCCCAGCTTCGGCCTGTCGATCTCGGCGAAGAGTTCGGCGCGGCTGGAGCCGAAGCCGCGCATCTGGCGGGCGTTGAGTTCGGCGACGAGCAAGCGGATGGCGGCGTTCAGCTCCGCCAGGCAAAAGAAGCGCTGGTTGCGCAGCCGCGCCAGGACCCAGCGCTGGGCGATTTGCACGGCGACCTCGACTTTTGCCTTATCCTTCGGGCGTTTCGGCCTCGCTGCGAGGACTGCGGTGCCGTAATGGCTCGCCATCTCCGCATAAGTCCGGTTGAGTCCGGGGTCGTAGCGGTCGGGGTTGGTGACGGCGGCCCTGAGATTGTCGCAGTTTTGTGTCCGACGCCATTATGTGGCTGGCAACGGGTTTGAGCCGGTCTTCGAAGGTGGGCCGCGGGCGAGAGGACACATAATGCACTACAGGGAGTTGAGCCAGTTGATGAGGGTTTTGTCATCCTTCCAAGCAACACGTGGTCGGGGCACCGTTGAAATACCTGAACCACTCACTTCGCAGGCGCGCAGCGCCTCGGCTTTGGCGCGCAGCGTCAGCTCGGCATAACGGTTTGTCGTGTCGAGACTCACGTGCCCGAGCCAACTGCGTATGACATTAACTTCGACACCGGATTCCAGTAGGTGGCAGGCAGCGGTGCGCATCGTCGGGCGCGCGCGCCCTTTCCAGGCCTCGAAGGTCGTACAAAACCAAGTGTAGCCAAAGCCGTCGGGATTGGCTGCACGATACTCTTCCCACAGCAGCACCCGCGTTACATTGCGCCGGCGCAACTCCTTCTCGACATAGCTCCAATCGGGGGCCGGCCGCCGGGGGCTTTGCGATGCTGCCTTCGGCGCCGGGAAGAGCAGCAGCTCAAGACCTTCGTCATCCATCCCCTCGGGCAGCGGCCAGCTCAGCCGGCAAGACGGGCGCGCCGCAGATAACCATGCACGACGCCATTGCTCACCCGAGCGTGTGCGCGATGGCGCGTTCGGTCAGGCCCTGGACATGCCTTAGACGTAACACTTCTCTGATCCGGCGCATCGACAATCTCTGGGTTGGCATCAGGCTTCCTCGTTTGAACGAGGCACCCTGTAGCTGAGTTGTCGGCCGAAGCGTCCCGCACCTCCGAAAAGGTGCTCACGATCGTCTGAAATCGTTGCTCATGATCTCGTGAAATCCGTGCTCACGATGCGGTGAAATCCGTGCTCACGATCGCCTGAAATACGCACGTTGAGCGCGAGAGCTGCTGATGGCCGTGAACGACATCCACCGTGTCGTCGATGTCGAGCGTGATGCTTGCGGGCGGCGCGGCATAGCTCGACCGCCAGAGATCGACCAGCATCCAGCCCAGCCGCATGACGGTCCTGATGTCGGCAGATGTCGAGCCTGACACGTCGACTGCGAGCACAAGTCGAGCCCGTTATCGGCAATCGTCCGCAAGCGAGCCTGAAGGCTGGATCGGTGCGCAGCCGGTTGAAATCGTTGCGATCCTCATAGCGCAGGCGATGGCGAAGCAACGTCGGCCATAGCCGTGCGTCACGCGCGCTCGATCACGTGGATCGCAGCCGCAAGCCCGGTCGCAAACGCCGTTCGGCCGCCAGAAGTATCACCACCATGGGATATGATGTGGCCGCCGTCAAACGCAGCTGGACAGATCGATTTACCGCGACTTTTGAACGATAAGGCGCACAAATGGGCGCGGTTGGCCGAATCTGACTCTATGACAAGGTTTCGCCCCTTGCCTGGGTGGATAGCCGATTTGACTTCGTTTTCGCCGCATGCGGGCGCAGTTCGCCCCTGGTGCCATACGAAGCGGATGAGATTGTAGGCGAGTTGGCCATGCCGATCTTGATCATGGGCCGCGCGATGCCGATCGTGCGCACGAACAGGCCCATCCTGGATTTCTGCTGCGCGAACACGTATTGGACGAATGCGCGGGTTTTCGATCTCCGCCCATTGGCCCGCGACGTCGCCTCGCTCATGGGCCGACCCTTCGGTTTCTTCTGGTGGATGTCAGAGACGTAGCCGTTCTTCTCCAGCCACTCCTCGTTCTTTTTCGAGCGATAGGCCGTGTCGGCCCAGACAGTCGAACCGGTTCTGGCGCGGTTGAGGACATTGCGAAGCTCCGCGCCATCATAGGGGGCCGCGCTCGTGACGTTCCAGCCGCAGATGAAGCCACGCCGACGATCGATCGCGGCGTGGTTCTTGTAGCCGAAGGCGGGAATGGCGATGTCTCGTTGCTGCGCCTTTCCATCCTCAGCCATCTTGGCCTTCGAGAACTTCACCGTCAAACGCGCGTCGCGGTCCTTCAGGCGCAGCTTGGCGGGCTTGTTAACCTTGCCGCCTTGATGTCAGTCTTCTCGGCGGCGGTGTTGCGCTGCTTGGGCGCCGCCACGATGGTGGCATCGACAATCTGCCCGCCCGTCGCCAGGTAGCCGGCCTTGCTGAGGTGCTCGTCGAAACGGGCGAACAGGTTGTCCACCGCGCCGGCCTGTGTGAGATGTTCCCGGAACAGCCAGATCGTCTTGGCGTCCACTCTGTCGCTGAGCCCCAGCCCGAGGAAGCGCATGAAGGATAGGCGGTCCTGGATCTGGAACTCGGCCTAGTCGTCAGACAGGCCGTGGAGCGCCTGCAAAACCATGATCTTGAACATCATTACCGGATCGTAAGGTGGCCGCCCTTCGCGCCATCGGAACGCTTCAGCGCCTTGCAGAGTGGCTTGCGGAAAACCTTCCACGGCACTACCGCGTTCAGCTTCTCCAGCGGATCGCCGGCCTCGCTCAGCCGCAAATAGCGCTCGTCAATGTCCCAGAAACCAGCCTGTCCCCGCATCCACTGCCTCCGCCCAAATCAACGCGCCGAGTGAATCAAAATCCACTTCCAAAGGCGAGGTATTTCGAACTGTCCAGCTGTAATCTTCTTGCGTCCGACGACTGGAAAAGACACCGGCAGCAACCCATCCAGGGTCATGGCGTGTGCGGCTCGCGAGATGCAGGGCAGGGTTGGCCTACGGAACCGAATCCTGCTCCAACTCAATCGCTGAAGCTACATCCCCAGCCTCAATCGCCGTGAATCAGACGGGTCAGGCACCTTTAAGGCTCTTTTTTGCTCGCCGCAATGCACCTCTAATTCCCACCACCCCTGCATCTCGCAATTCCATAAGCTCGGCTTGGCCGTTGGCGCCAATACCTTTCAATACCTGTTCGCCATATGCTCGCATCAATTGCCGATCTGGCTGGAAATCTGGTGGTGCTAGGAACCCCGTCATCTCGGCGGCGAAATCTTCTGCGTAGTCGGCATAAGCGGTTGGGTTTCGCGTCGCGAGAAACAATGCCGATGATGCGCCCATTACAGCCCACCTTATAGCTGGACCAGAAGCAATAGCGGTGTCGATCGCTTGAAGGTCAGCTACTCCTTGAGACATTATGTAAAGAATTTCCCTCAAAACCGCGTATTGAATTCTATTTCCAATGTAACCGGCGATCTCCCGGTCAAGTGAGACCACCTCGCATCCTGTCGATTTGTAAAATTCTGATGCCGTGGCAGCTGCCTGCGAGGCGACATCACCCCCCGCAATCTCTACAAGAGGCACGAGATATGGTGGATTGAAGGGATGACCGACCAGGATGCGCTCTGGATGCCGGGCTGCCCTTCTCAAATCGGCGGCAAGGAAACCCGAAGAACTTGAAGCGATGACAACACTAGGCGCCGTGAGACCATCGATTTCGCCAATCAGTTTAATCTTGGCGTCGATGTTTTCGGTCGCGCTTTCTTGAACGAAGTCCGTATCCTTAAGGGCGTCCTCCATGTTCGTTGTAAAGTGTACGCGCGTAGGCGAAGCGCCCGGTGCCATTCCGAGCTTAGCAAGGGCCGGCATGGCCTTGGCCAGGTACTCCCTCAAAAAAGTCTCCCGCTCGGCAGCTGGACTATAAACCACGACCTTCAAGCTGGCCCTCATAAAATGCGCCGCCCAACCGGCCCCAATCATGCCCCCTCCGATGCAAGTGACCCTGGCGATCCGGTTCGCAGCGCCTGAACGCTTTTTCTCAGTCATTTATCTCTCCAGCAACGAAACGTCATCTTGTCTTCCGGTAGTGGCCTTTCTAGGGTATTACCTCTTTACCGCAACTCACGATCTCGCATCGCACTGGCACTTTTTACTTTTGGCAGCCCAAACGGTGGTTTTAGTTGTCGCCGTATCTACTGTTGTTCAACATGGCTGCAAGGAAAAACGGAGTTACTCAGCGAAGGCACAATGTAGCAAGGCTATAACAAACAACATATCATCATTAATTAAGGTTTTTTAACTACTGTTTCGACCTATATTTACAATTATAAATTCAGACGAATTCTGCATTGACAAAATGCAGTACAAGAAATGTCTCGGAGGACATGACAATTTACAGGATAAGCGCATTCTACGTTTTGTCGATACCGTGTTTGTTGATGCGGTCCAATCGGAGAAACTGGACGGGATTGTCCGCGCTCGGCCTGAAGCTATGCTACACATTCGTCAAGTCGATTTATATAAACTTCACACCGAAAAATGCCGTCCGTGGCAATATTTACCTGCGGATTTGATAAGTGGCGCATGGCAATACCCCCAGCAAGGCAAAGCTTGGCGGCGTCCGCCGCGCCCGACCTGCGGCCACATGTCCAATTCTGTTTCTGTTGTCCTGTGGGCCGCTGCGGTCAGACGCGTCAGCTGGTCTATTTCGCCCGTTAAGGGCGTGGCCACTGGCAGGAGGATTGCGGGGCAACGTTGCCGACGCCGCCTCCCATATCAGGTTGGCAACGGTTCGCTGAAACGACCAGCAAGCGCCCGCTGCATGGTGGCCGACGTCTCTTCCTGGCGACGATCAGCGTCCAAAGCCTCGGCCAATTTGTCGAGTCTCAATCCGACGGTCTCGATCATCGGCGTCTTCGCGTGGGCCAGACCCTGGAGGCGCGCCAGCAAGGCGTGTTTCTTGTGCACCTGATGGGGTTGGAAAGAATCGAACTGGCGAGGTGTGATGGAGTCACCTAGGACGAGATCGTCACCGGCGACTGCCCCGTCCAGCAGCTCTTTGCCAGCTTGCGTGCGGCAAATGACTCCGTTGAAACCGGCATCCTCGTCGGTTGGATTGGCCCCCGGCCAGACATCGGTCGCGGCTATGTCGGATGCTTCTCCGAGGGCGTCAGGACAGAACTTGCAGCGTGTCTCGATATCCCCCTCCTCTTTCCAAAACTCTGCATAGGTGATTTCGAAAGCGCGCCCGTCCCGCGTCTCCACGCGGATTCGACCGGGGTTGCCGAACCCCCTGTACCGGAAAAGCGCCAATTCCGATTCAAGGACTCCAAACTCGTTGAGCCGTTCGATCGATTTGCCGAGGCGCGATTGACCGCCGCAGACCAGCGTGAGCCTCGCGACACAGACCCTGTCGATGCGATCGTCGATTTTCGACAGCCTATGCACCGCCCCAAGGTCGCAAGGCTTCGCTATGATTGCGAATGGCTTCTCGAGTTGAAGGGCATTTTCGAGTCCCGCGAGCGGAGCTACAGGTCCATAACGTGAGCCGGCATTGCGCTGGACTTCTTTAGGCGTCCTGCTCATCCTCCATCGGCTCCGCATGGGCATGTCCGGGTCGGGTCCGACATGGAGGATCAAATCCGCTTTTTTGGTCTCGAGCAGATGGCATCCGAGCGCTGTGAGCACACCGCCGCTGGAGGACGCGAAACGGCGCTCTGGGTCGCCTGCCCATCCGTAGTTCATCGAGAAATATGAACCCCAAACTAAATCTGTGTGGGGTGCATTTTCGAGCCGTGACTCTGCGATGATACCCGGACAAGCCGCCAAGATTCTGTCCTCTTCTTGTCGAGTGAACTTATTGACGATCGAGGGACGGAGCGCCCCATATCCTGTCAGGTGCATGGGGACTCGACCGACCGTAACGGCCTCACATAGTCCGCAGCCGATACAAAGCCCCGAGGAGACGACCTCCGCTACAGACGTCGCCGTTCGCCCGATGTCAGAGAGGTTGGTTTCGTTTCGCCGTTCCATCAGGCTGCCTCCAGATATTTCTGGCGATCCACTTGATCTGTATGACGGGTCAAAAGTGATTCGCCATCAAGGGGTGACCCGCATTAAATCTACCAAGGAGCCGGAGGATCTCGGCATTAGATAGTTACGGGTCGGCATCCAATATGACGCAAGCCGCCAATGTAGAAAGTTAATGTTTGTTAAGATTAATCTAATTTTGCGTAACAGTTGACATCCCTCAAGAAGGCCCGATGTCGACTAGGATTCGGTGTTCCGGCTGTTGCGCCGCTGGCGCAGCGAAGCCATCCAAGCCGGGTGAAGTCCGGCGCATCGTCGTCGCCCATGAGGCTCGCCCTCGTCTCGAAGGATGATAGCCATTTCGCGATCGAGGTTCGTGCGCTTATCCTGGTCGAGCTCGGCGCGCGCCTCATTGAGAAGCGAATTTCTCGTTAAAGAAGTGAGTGTCGTTCCACTCCGCCGTGGACAGATAGGCACTCGAGTACATCTGGTCCTGCGTTGAGCGCCAAGTCCAATACGAAGCATAGAAGGGCTGCTTTGCCACACCTCCGTCCAGTAGCCGTCTCCCGGCTCATACCGGCTTGGGCCCAACTCTGCTGATAGAGCTGGGCGGCATCGACGGCGCCCGGAAACGCCACGTCGGAGGTCCTGAGGAGGATCGGCCCACTGTGGCCCGACTTCTGATAGTGGAACTTGGCTTGGTCCGGATCGAAGGCTCGCTGCTCGACATCGGCCGAAAATAGCGGGTAGGCATCGTTGACAGGAAAGTCGTTACCTATTGCGCCATATCCGCGAGGGATCTTTGTCCAGCATTTGCTCGCGGTCCAAGGCAAGCGTCAACGCCACTCTGACATCGTTGTTGTCGAACGGCGCGGTGTCGCAGAACATATTGAAAAGGTAGCAACCGCGCCCAGTCACATTCCTGTTCGATGAGCCGGTCGGGCAACGTCTGGGACAATGCTGCGATGGAGAGCTTCTCTCGTCACTGAAAACTGAGCGGGACAGCCCGCAAGGTCTACAGGGCGGGGGATGACGCCAGGGCGGAAGTGTTCGACTACATCGAGCGCTTCTACAACCCTCGGCGGAGGCACTCGACACTGGGTTACCTGAGCCCCGTCGAGTTCGAGGACAAAACTATGCTATAGCTAAACTGCGTGCCCGAAAAACCGGCAGCAGGCCAAGCCGAACGTTTTCATGATCCCTCGGATCTGCTTGGAAAGCTCGACGGTGATCCGGACCAGCCGGGTGCGTGCTGCCACGAGCGTGCGGGTCAACATTTTGTCGAAGCCTTTCACGCGCACCTCGCGAAAGAACCCTGCTTCAGCAAGACGCGCCAAACCATCGGCGTCATTCGCATCCGTCTTGTTCGCCGCCATATCGAGAGCGGCTTTGGCATGGCGCGCATCGATGAAGATGGCTGGCAATCCCTCGGCGCGCAGCCCATGATAGAACCACACCGACAGCGGGCGGTTTCGAACACGATGCGCTTTCCGGCCGGCGCCCGCTTGCGGACAAGCTCGGCAATGATCCTGGGATCAGATGCGCACTTCCCGCGCCAGATCCGTTCGCCTTCACGGTGGATCGACACTGCCGTCTATTTCATCGACACGTCGAGACCGATATGTTCTTCCATGGCTGTTCTCCGTTGATGCTGGGCCCGGCGTCCAGTCGTGAGCCCGTGTTTCAGTCTTTCAAGCTCGGGACTGCGATCTGGCGAAGTGGTCAGGCTTGATCGTTCCGACGTCGATCTGACCAGCGGGGTTCTTCTGGTTCGGAAGACGAAGTTCCGCAAGGACCGCCTCG
>NZ_JAVIIW010000086.1:0-11760 GCF_033977205.1 Mesorhizobium album
AAATGGCGGGAAAACTTCGCCACCGCGTGCACGTAGGATCGTTGCGTGGCCGGCGACAGATTGCGGATCGTCATGTCTTCGATCATGCGCCGGCGAAGAGGGCTCAACTCGGCCATCTCAGTGCTCCTGTTCCAAGATTGCGCTTCAACAGCCGCAATCCTTCAAAACAGAAGCCTCAACCGCAAACCGGCCCGCCAAATGCCGCGTCAGCGGCTTCGTTCAATCCCGAATCCTTTAAACGGCGACGTGCTTTAGCCGCGCGGTGGTGGGGTGGGACTTGGATACGCATCTCAGAGCAAGCCTTGCCATTGAGGCCCTCAAGATGCCCATCACCGATCGGCAGCCTGCTCCTGGGGATCTCGTGCACCATTCCGATCGCGGAGTTCAAGGCGGATTCAACCAGTCGTCGCAACACCCTCGATCATATCTTGTTTGAGCAACTAGTCGAGAGCCACTGCAGGTATGCGCCAATCCAGCGTCTTGCGAGGCCCGGTATTCAGAGCATCGGCTACAGCGCTGAGTTCATTGGTCCCATGCTGGCTGAGATCCGTGCCTTTCGGAAAGTACTGACGCAGCAAGCCGTTGGTGTTTTCGTTGCTGCCGCGCTGCCAAGGGCTTTGAGGGTCGCAGAAGTAGATCTCCAGGCCAGTCTCGATACGGAGCTGCGCATGCTGCGCCATCTCCGCGCCCTGGTCCCAAGTCAAGGATCGGCGCAGGTGCGCTGGTAATTCCATGATGGTCCCGGCGATGGCGTCTCGGACCGCTTCGGGGCCATGCCCGGCAAGAGCCGGGCCGTTTTTGACAGACTTATCCTTCCCGTGGCGTTGCATGCGCGGCAGGTGCAGGAGCATTGTGAACCGTGTCGTACGTTCGACCAGCGTGCCGATCGCTGGGCTGCCTCTGCAGGACGATCGCTAATCATCAGTGCATCAGCAATGAAGGACTTGCCACGGTTACGAGCACGTTCGCGGGGCAGACGCAGCGCACGCCCGGAGCGTAGATAGCCGATAGCTCCCGCTTCAGGGCGCCTCGACCCTGAATGTAAAGAGCCTGATAGACGGCTTCGTGGCTGATGCGCATGGTCGCTCCAGGCCGTCGACCAGCGCGGACTTTGCCGATGAACGGCCCGTCGTACTTTCCATACCACAACGGAGCCATCGAAGGCGATGCCGTCGGGCGCGATCGACCCCCGTCAGCCTTTCGCGATGGTGGTATTGCGATCAAGTAGTGTCAGCAGGATGCTTTGCAGATGTGCCTTGAAGACGTTCAACTCCCGGTCCCCCTTGCGGTACGAAAGGGGACGAAAATAAACGTCCTGCCTTACCGGCACCGCTGTTCAGCGGCGCTGCCAGTGATCATCAGGTGGGGGAGTTTCAAGTGACCATGCCCAGGGGATTTTGACCGACCCACGGGGTCTCAGATCGGTCTCAGTTCACCCGGGCCAAGTGAAAAGGCTGCTTTGCAAAGCGGAAAATCGGTCGCGTCGGCCCACAAGCGATGCAGCAGGATGAGGCCCAGTTTGCGGGCCACCGGCCTCGGCTCGTGCCATGCTGCGCCGCCTGGCGATGTTCATGCTCATGCTCTGAGGCCCGACCACTTATTCGAGCGCACCAGCAGGGTGCAGCCGGCTCATAAAGCGGGTGCGTCCAAGTTCGTCGGCTCATCGGCTGACCTCTGCCTGGATGTCGCAGGCTGGTAGCGCGCCGGCGTCATCCCAGATGTGCCGCCGAACCGTTCAGACCCGTACGTGTTAGATTCCACCCAAGGGTTTGTTTCGCCCGTTAAGGGGCTGCGCGGCGGCATCTTCAACAAGGCGGGGCGCGGCGAGTTTCGTTGCCCCCTTGACGCGCCCGTCAGCCCGATCACGCGCCGCATTCAGCGCGCGGAATCACTCCAGCCACCGTCTTGGTATCGGCGCCAGGCCGACGCGCATCGCGCTGCCATCGATCTCATGCTCATGCCTGCATCTCGGGTGGCTTGCCGTTTCCGCTGATCCGGTGAATGCCTGGCTACAGGTTCCGCCGCCGCAATCGCCGGCACGAAGGCAGCAGAACTTGCTGCACCGACGCGGCCCTGTTTGCCCGCTTTGCGCCGCCAGGCGAAGACCTGCTGCGGCCTAATGCCATACCGGCGGGCAACCTCGGAAATGACTGCGCTCGGTTCGAGCGTCTCCGCGATGACCCGTGCCTTGTCGAACACCGACCACTGACGCAGACCGCCAGCACCAGTGATCACCTCGAAACGCAGAGGCTGCCGCTTCGCGTCAAGCGTAGGTCAAGTCCAGACACAAGCCGATTTTCGAACCCGATAAAGGTTCGGCAACCTCAAGATCGCGACCACTCCCGAAAGGTGCTCCGGAAACACCGCTTACGATCGAGCCACGCAGGCAGAGATTCTAGAGCTAGCGTAGATGGTAGCACATGCACAGCATATACGGCTTTCAAGCTGGCGTCGCTTGAACGTCCAGCATGGTCCCAGGCCCGCCACACGATAATAAACAAACGAGAACTGATCTTCAAACAAGCTTAAAGAATCTTTACGCCCGCAAACGCCCGAAAGCGATATGTTGACTCACAATGTGAGGTCAGGCACGGCTGAAAAACCGATGTACACTCGGACCGCCGAACAGTACGCAACGTCGGAGTTAACGGCCAATGACAAGAAGAGTGCTCATCCTGGTTGAAGGGACAAGGGGTAACGGTCTGCCATACGTAGAAGCGGCCCACCGTCTAGGTCTTAATCCAATTTCCCTGTCGGCTGACCCAGCTCAGTACAACTATCTCGCAGCGGAAAATATTGAGGCTATCCGCGTCGATACAAACAATCTCGATGCGCTGATCCACGAATGTTCCCGGCTGCGTTCGACCTATGACATCGCAGGAATTACCAGCGCCAAGGAGTCGTTTTATGCGACAGTTGGCAAGCTCTGCCGGCATTTCGATCTACCGGGACCGAACCCCGAATCGATAGAACAATGTTGCGACAAATTCACTCAACGTCAGCTCCTCGCGGAGGCGGGCATTCCGATACCGGCTTATCGCCTGGCAGCAAATGTGACAGAAGTAGAAAGCTGTGCCGCGGAGATCGGCCTGCCGGTGATTGTTAAGCCGGCTTTAGGCAGCGGCAGCATTGGTGTTCGATTGTGCCGCGATGTCGAAGAGTTGGCCGACCATACGACCTATTTGTTGGGCGGACAGCACAAATGGCCGTCTTCGCCAAGGGTACTGGTCGAGGAATTCGCACAAGGACCTTATTATTGGGCCGACATAATGGGAGATCAGATCATTGGAATTGGCAACGGTGAGGACGTCCCTCCACCGCATTTCGTCGGTGGTGAGTACACCATTCCGGCCCAGCTGACCGATGACGAGCATGATCGTATCGCCGATGTTTCGCTAAGCTGTTTGCGAGCTCTCGGCCTCGGCTGGGGTCCAACGGGCATTGAATTCCGGTGGACGAAGCATGGTCCAGTCGTCATTGAAGTCAATCCGCGGCTTCACGGCACGCCCGCTCCCCAACTGATTCAGCTGGCTTACGGTATTGATCTCATCACCGAGCATATCAAGCTTGCCATCGGCGACGAATGGGATTTGCGCAGAAGGCATTCGCACACTGCGGCGGCGCGGATCCTAGTTCCTGATCGCGATGGCACCCTCGATTGGATCGATGGAAACAGTCAGGCGGCTGCTGTGCCAGGTGTCGCCGAGGTCAAATTGTATGTTGGACCCAAGACGCCGATCGTCAGACAAGGCGATAACCGTGACTGGATCGGACATGTTATCGCTGCTTCACCCAGCAGTGCTCGGACCGAGGCGATACTTCAGCAGGCCGTGGACTTAATCGGCTGGTCAATCATACCATTTCCGACCCCTGGCGAATAGGAACAATCTGCGGCCTACCTCCGCACCAGCGCCAGTTGCTACAAGCCGCCAAGGATGCGAGCGAGGGGCATGCTGGCCGTATCGGCGATCTAAAGGTGCCGCGACCGATCCACGATCCCCAGACCTTGCCTCGCGAAGTGCATCGTCGGCCGCCTCTACGCCTCACAAACCTCCTCTTGCACCACGAAATATGGGAGCTGTCGCATCGGCTATCACCACCATCAACGTCATCACCAGCACGAACCCAGACACACATGAGCTCGTCCCAGATGCAGGGTCCATCTCGCATCTAGATGAGGACATATCCAATCTGCATTTGACGAAAACACCATGTGCCATCGATTATCGCTGATAATGCTTTTTTGGCCGTAGACTACTCAAATTCGGGAAAATACGCGTGGTCAGCATTGAAAATTTAAGGGGTATTCAGGGCAAGGCAACCGCTTGGCGCCGCCACCTCTGTAAAAATAGCGAGCTCGATTATCGGGTACTCGACAAAGCCGGTTTTGTGACAGAGAAACTCGCTTCGTTCGGCATCAATCACGTCGAGAGGGGCATCACTGAAACCCGTATTGTTGCTTTGATTCTAGGCGAAGGCAGAGACGGACCGACGACCGGCCCACGGGCCGACGTGGACGCCCGGGCCAATGCTTGAAGCGTCAATCAAGCTGGCGGCGTCGAGGAAATCCCGGAAAGATGCATGCGTGTGGCCACGAGGGTTACCCCGCTATGCTGGCCGCGAAATACCCAGCAGCTACGGGCAATCTCAAGGGCCCCGTTTCCTTGATCTTTCAGCCTGCGGAAGAAGATGTAGGCGGCCAAAGGATGGTCCAGGAAGGGATCGTTTTAGCATTTCCCAGGTTTTTGGCATGCACAATCAGCCGGGCCTGAAGATTGGCAAGTTCGGGAATTTCGATGGCTCGATCTTGCCCGCGCCTTACGAGTTTGACATCATCGTGAAGGGCAGGAGCGGCCATGCGGCGAGCCCCAATCCTACCATCGATCCCATTGTCATAGCAGCTAGGTCATCATTGGCCTACAAACGTTGGTCTTGTGCAACACCGACCCGAACGAGTCGCTCGTCGCCTCCGTTACCAAGTTGGGCGCCGGCCAGGCCTGCAACATCATTCCAGAACACGATAAAATCATCGGCAGCCGCAAGGACACTCTCGCCCGCCCCGCGAGGCTTCGCGGAACGACAGATCGCCGAAGCGTGCGCGGGGTATTGCGTGCGGATTCGGTGCGGAAGTCGAGTTCAGGCATCGGCGCCTCGAGCGTCTCATGTTAACCACACGGACGGGACCAATCGGGCGGTCGAGGCGGCACGAGGTCTCGTAAGGCCTGCATCTTTGGGAATAAGATCAAGCCGAGCATGGGGTCGGAGGACTTCTACATGCTTGAGGTGCGGCCGGGTGCTTACATTTTACTTGGCAACGGCCCGACCGCCGCCCTGCACAACCCGGCATATGATTTCAACGACGAAGCCTGCCGTATGGCATTGGCTACTGCGTTAACTTGTCAATACGGCTCTGCCTTTCTGAGGCTGGAAAAGTCACAACGTTCGAGAACAGAGGCAGGTCGGTCTAGTAAGGGGAATTAAAATGAGCTTTTGGATAAATCGCAGATGTTTCATGCAAGCGATGTCGTCGGCGATCGCAGCCGGCGCATTGTCCTCCGTCACTCGCCCAGCTTCGGCCCAATCAGCGGGTGAGTTAAGGGTGACGGTGGGGGGGGGCGATTGGGGCAAAGCCAACATCGAAGCCTATGTCAAACCATTCGAAGCTGAGACAGGTATTAAGGTGACGCCGATCACCGACGATACAAATTTGGGCCAGATCGAGTTGATGGTGAAGTCGGGCAACATCACACTTGACGTTGCCACACTGGGGCAAGGTTCTGCCCTTAACGCAGCTCAAAAAGGCGTCCTCGAGAAAATCGATTATTCGGGCTTTAAGAAGGAAGAGCTGAACGGCATTTTTGAATTCGCCAAGCAGCCGTTCGGCATTGCCGCGCTTATCTATTCGTACAACATGGTATACAACACTGAATCGTTTCCTGCTAGCAAACCGCGACCCATAACCTGGGCCGATTTCTGGAACGTCGAGGAGTTTCCGGGCGTCCGAACGCTGGTCTCAGGGCAATACGGATCAGAAGGGCCTTGGGAGGAGGCTCTGCTGGCGGATGGTGTACCCGTGGGTCAACTCTATCCGATGGACATCGATCGCGTCTTTGCCAGCCTGGATAAGATTAAGCCGCATATACGCAAGTGGTGGGGCACAGGCTCCGAAATCCAGCAAATGTTGCATGATAAGGTGGTCGACCTCGCGCAATCATATGACGGGCGGGCGCTTCTTCTGATTGACCAGGGCGCACCAACCGACATCAACCGGAATCAGGCAAAGCTACAATGGGACTATTGGGTGATCCCCAAGGGGGGCAATGTGCAGAATGCGCAGAAGTTCATCGAATTCGCCACTCGCGCTGACCGCCAAGCGGCATTCGCGCAGCTATTTCCCGAAGGTCCAAGCAACCGCAACGCCTTCAAATTGATTCCGGATAAGGTCGCCCGCAAACTTCCTACCTATCCTGATTATATGAAGAGCAGCGTTTCCGTGAATGGGCAGTGGTATAATGATATCGGGCCGGATGGCCTGTCGAATACGGAACGGCTCACTCAGCGCTGGAACGAATGGGTTCTTCAATAGACCTGGATTCAGTGAAGTTATCAGGGGCGGACCGGTCCGCTTCGCTTGCCGATCGCGAGATGAAGGATCAACGAGTCTATCACCCGTGTTTTTGGCAAAACCTGGAGTTTCGCGCACAAAGGCGCCGAAAACCGGTCGCAGCGGCTACCCTTTGCTCCGGTCACATAGAGTGGGGCGGCAGCTATAGTTAAACAGCAGGGTCCGTCAGTTGTCGGATCTGCTGGAGGAGCAACAGTGAACATCCATGCATCCCACCGCTCCACTGAGAGGTTCACGCATTGGTGAAGAGCCCCATTCTGCCGCAGATTGAATTCCGCAGTGTCACTAAGGCTTACGGAAAGATCACTGCAGTCAGAGATTTGTCATTGACAGTTGGTCGTGGCGAGTTCCTGACAATTCTCGGTCCGAGCGGTTCGGGCAAGACTACAACCCTGATGCTGCTCGCTGGCTTTGAGGCCCCAACTGCGGGTGATATCTTGATCGCAGGGCGCTCCGTCGCCACAGTGCCCTCCTATCGGCGCGACCAAGGCATCGTTTTCCAGAGCTACGCGCTGTTTCCGCATCTCACGGTGACACGGAACCTGGAGTTCCCGCTCGAAATGCGCGGCATAAACGCTGCTGAGAGGACAACACGGGTCCGCCGCATGCTGGAGCGCGTGGCTCTCGGTGATTTTGGCGGCCGTATGCCGTCGCAATTAAGCGGCGGCCAGCAGCAGCGCGTGGCGCTTGCCCGCGCGCTGGTCGCAGATCCGCCCTTCCTCTTGCTGGACGAGCCGCTCGGCGCCCTCGATCGTAACCTCCGCGAGCAGATGCAGATCGAGATGAAGAGCTTGCACAAAGAGTTCGGCACTACCACGGTGTGCGTTACGCACGACCAGGAGGAGGCGCTCACCCTGTCGGACCGCATCGTCGTCATGCGCGCGGGCCAGATCGAGCAGACCGATAGCCCGGAGGCCCTCTATGACCGGCCGGCAACATGCTTCGTGGCAAAATTCTTGGGCGAGGCCAACATCCTCGAAAATTGCAACTTCGAGCTTGAAACCGATGCAGCGCAGCCGTCCGGCACCGTGGCTATGATCCGGCCCGAACGCATCTGCATTGTCGCTCCTGATGCGGCGAATCGCGGCGATGCAGACCGGCGTCAGTCCGTCACTGGAACCGTCGACGATATGATTTATGCCGGCCCCTTGCGGAAATACCATGTGCGCGTCGGGAGCAGCGTTTTCATCGTGCGTGAACACGTCGCCGCAGGGCAGCCAATCTTCCGACCAGGCGACGGGGTATGCTTGGACTGGCTGCGGTCAGACATTCGTTTCGTCGCGGCGTGAGGCACCTGAGGGTAGACTGATGAAGATCTTTCAAAAATTGGGCCAAATGCCGATTGGGCTCACCGTACCGGCCTTCGCCATCTTGCTCATAGTATTCGGCATGCCGATCATGCTTTTGTTCCTGACCAGCATCAATGCACCGGCCTTTTCGGTAACCAACTATTATAAATTCCTCAGCCAGCCGGCGAACGTCCGCGTACTATTCCAAACCATCGAAGTGAGCGTCCTGGCCACAGGCATCTGCCTCATCGTCGGCTATCCCTCGGCCTATCTGATCGTGACCGCCTCGAAGAGAGTGCGCTTGACCCTCATTGCACTCGTCATCATCCCTTATCTCACCAGCGGGTTGGCTCGTACATATGCATGGATTGTCATTCTCGGCGATCGCGGCGTGATCAACAACCTGTTGCTCCACCTCGGTGTGATCCACAGCCCACTGCCGCTCATCTACAACCGCACGGCCGTGTATATCGGCATGGTGCACATCATGCTGCCGCTGATGATCCTGCCTCTGGTTAGCGCGATGATGGGCATCGACAGGTCGCTGATGGCGGCGGCGCGCAGCATGGGAGCCCGGCCACTCACAGCTTT
The DNA here is from genome assembly GCF_033977205.1 of Mesorhizobium album. NCBI lineage: Bacteria > Pseudomonadati > Pseudomonadota > Alphaproteobacteria > Hyphomicrobiales > Phyllobacteriaceae > Mesorhizobium > Mesorhizobium album. The sequence goes on from NZ_JAVIIW010000086.1 coordinate 8,506, forward strand.
TTGGCGGGTGTTCTTCCCGCTCAGCTTGCCAGGCGTGCGCAGTGGCTCACTGCTGGTCTTCGTGTTCTGTCTGGGGTTCTACATAACGCCAGCTGCCCTCGGCGGGTTGCGCGATGCCATGCTGTCAACCTTTATCGCCGCGCAGGTCACAAGCTCCTTCGAGATCTCAAAAATCGCGACTTCGGCTTTCATCCTCCTTGCCATCGCCGTCGCGGTGCTATCCATCTTAGGGCTCAATCTGGCGGGTGCTCAAGGCCGCGCGGCGGCACCAGCCCGTAGGTCTTGGGTAGTGCGGCTGCCAATATTTGCCATGCTGAAGCACTATTTTAGTGAGTTTCCCAATCGCTATCGGGCGAAGCTTTGGACGACCCTGCTCTACCAGGCAGGAGGTAACAGCCGCCTGTCGAACATCGTCGGCGCGGTGTTCGTATTGATCGTCATGGTCTACCTTCTTTCCCCCGGCCTCATCGTCGTTATCATGTCATTCAGCGCCGGGACTTTTCTCGAATTCCCGCCCTCGGGCGTTTCGCTGCAATGGTATCGATCCTTCTTCGGCGACCCGTCCTGGAATGGGGCCGCTTGGACCAGCATCCAGATCGGTGTAGCGGTGGCTATCCTGTCGACGGTCGTCGGGACGCTCGCGGCCTATGGCCTCAACCGTAGCCATCCTCGGCTACGCGGCTTCCTGACAATGACGATCCTGACTCCGGTCACCATCCCGGTCATCGTCGTAGGCATCGCCACCTATCTCGGGCTGGTCAATCTCGGACTGATCGGCTCGAAAACTGGGATCGTCCTAGCCCAAAGCCTCGGTGCCATCGGCATTGTCGTCGTGATCGTATCGGCGACGCTGGCTAATCTTGATCGAACGCTGGAGCAGGCAGCCAAAAGCATGCGGGCGGGGCCGCTGCAGACTTTTTTGAGGGTAACGCTACCATTGATCCGGCCGGGGGTTATCGGCGGCGCCGTATTTGCTTTCCTCCACTCCTTCGATGAAGTGGTCATCACATCGTTGGTTAGCGGGTACTCAATCCGCACCCTCCCACTCAAAATGTGGGAGAACATACGCAACCAGATTGATCCCACAATCGCCGCGGTGGCCTCCCTGCTAATGCTTGTGCCCGTGCTTTGGCTCATTGTCCTCTATCTCATGTGGTGGCGGGCCCGGCCGAGAGATCATCACACGCTTTCGGAACTTGCGACTTGAGCTGTGGGCTTTCAAGTTGCGTCGCAGCTCGGTGCCCCGATTTGCCGACGATCGGCCGATTGCCTGTCTGCAGGAAATATACGCCGGACTCGATCCTGTTCTGCTGTTGCGCGATCTCGGCGACATGCAGGAGCGGCACGCTGCGCTCGCCGATACTTCGCGGCCGCCCCGACTTGACGGGGCAGCTGTGCCGATTGGATAGACAGTTCGAAATACCTCGCGTTTGGAACCGAATTTTGATTCACTCGGTGCGTTGATTTGCGCGGAGCAGTGGACGCGGGGACAGGCTGGTTTCTGGGACCTTGACGAGCGATATGTCCGGCCGAGCGAGGCCTGTGGCCTGCCGACTACAACCCCGCGCGGCCACCCTCCCAAATCGCTTGGCAGACGCCGGCCGAGTTCGCCAGCACCTCCAATCCGTGACGGTCGCTCGCGCTGCGCTATGCCAAAGGCTCCGCGCCAGCGGCCGTTGCTTCACCCACCCAGCAGGGCACAAGCCACGCCGGAAACGAGCTCAAAACTGGATAGAAACCGGCGGCAACGTCACAGTTTCTTCCTTTTTGAAAATCGAGAAGCGGTAGTTCCATCAAGCCGGGCGGCGGCCATCTAAGAACGCGATGGTACCGCGCGGGACATTATATTGGCGAATTGAAGACACGCTGGCGCATACTTGCAAAGCGAGAACCGCAATCCCGGCGCCAAGGTCGCCCGTTATTCACAAAAGGCAGAACAATGAGCGAAGCACCATATCTTACGTTCGATCTTGATACGCCTGGCGTGAGCAGGGGGCATCTTGTTATCCCGGGAGGTACCGACCGTGGGGAGCTTTCGCTCCCGGTGTTCAGTCTCAATAAAGGAGAAGGACCGCGTCTTCTTGTCACGGGCGGAAATCATGGCAATGAATTGGAGGGGCCAATTGTCGCGCGGCGGCTTATTAAGTGGCTGCCAGAAGCGCAAACTTGTGGGCGAGTCATCGTCCTGCCGGTACTTAATCCATTGGCGGTGGAGGCATGGAGCCGCAATACTCCCCTCGACGGGTTGAACCTCAATCGCATTTTTCCGGGCCGCGCCGACGGGTCAGTGACTGAACGAATCGCGGATGCGGTTTCGCGGGTATTGTTGCCAATGGCCGACACCGTGTTTGATCTGCACAGCTTCGGACCAACCTGGGATTTCCCACCGGCGGCCACGACGCACCCCATTGCAGATCCCGATCTCATGGCCAGGACGGTTAGGATGGCCGAAGCGTTCAAGTTGCCGTTGACATTGGTCTGGCAACACAACGACACGGCTGGAATGTTTGATATCACGGCCCAAAACCAGGGCAAGGTATTTGTTTGCACTGAATTCGGCGGCGGCACGGTCGGCGCAGATAATCTCGCGATCTACGAGGCTGGAGTGCGCAACGCGTTCATCGCGCTCGGGCTGATTGAGGGAAAGGCTGAGTATCCAACTTTCCGTCAACAGAAGTCCGGACAAACGCTCGAAACGCGCCCCTCCGACGAGTTAAAATCGCCTGCGCCGGGCATCTTCGAACCTCGCTGCTCGGTGCTGGATGAAGTGAAGCAGGGAGACTTGGTAGGTATCCTGCATCCGATGGATTCGCTGTCCGCTGAATCCATTGATATCCGCGCGCCCGAAACCTCCATCGTCTTGGCCGTAGCATCAGGGGCGCATGTCGAGGCCGACAAAGTGGTAGCGCTCGTTGCGCGGCCGCTGAAGAAATAACAGGCGGGTGGCAGCTAGCGCCTCGCGTGTCAGTAGCGGCAGAATTATCCGTCAGGATGAATCGAGTGACCGAATTGCAGATCAAAGACGTCCTCCTTGCGCCTGGCAACGGCGCATTCTTCTATGACGATCAAGCTGCCATTGGCTCGGGCGCAACCCAGGACGGCTTCATCTATGTCGGCGAACCGACAACGCCTGGGTTCAATTCCATCCGCATTCCAGCATCTTCGCTCAGCATCGGGCTGATCCTCCCCGACGAAACCGTTGTTTGGGGCGACATGATGAACGTGCAGTACTCTGGTGCTGGCGGGCGCGATCCT
>NZ_JAVIIW010000087.1:0-10517 GCF_033977205.1 Mesorhizobium album
TCGGGGCGAGTTTGGTTCTGCTGTCATGGCAAATCCCTTCAGAGTGGTTGGTAGCAAACCGACTCTGATCTCCCTCAGGCCGCTGTCCACCACTCATCATGGGATCTCTGGTCTGCCGACCATCTCCCCCACAAGGGACCCTCAAGGGGGGAGATTGCGCGCTGCGCTGCCCCCGCACACTTCGCGCACCACGCCCCGCAGCCAGCGATGCGCGGGGTCGGCGTCGAGGCGCGGGTGCCATAGCAGCGAGATGGTGAGGCCGGCGAGCTTCACCGGCAGCGCGAAGGTGAAGAGGCCTTCGCGCAGTGTGCCCGTATAGCGCTCGGGCACGGTGGCGACGAGGTCGGAACCGCGGGCGAGCGCCAGCGCCTCGGCAAAGCCGCCGACCACCGTCGCGCTCGCGCGCTCGAGCCCCACGAGCTCCAGCGCGTCGTCCACCGGGCCGCGGTCGAGGCCGCGGCGCGAGATCAAGATGTGGCGGCCGGCGGCGAAGCGGGCGGCGGTAATCCTGCCTTCGCTCAGCGGATGGCCCGGCCGCACGACGCCGACGAAACGGTCGCGGAACAGCGCCTGCGTGCGCACCTCCGGGCCGGTCGAGCCGCCGACCACGCCGGTTTCGAGATCGACGCTGCCCTCGCGCATCGGCGCGCTGTCCTTGTCGGGCTTCGGCACGAAGCGCAACTGCACTCCCGGCGCCTCTTCCGCCACCCGGGCAATCAACGCCGGGCCGAAGTTCTCGACGAAGCCGTCGCTGTTGCGCAGCGTGAAGCTGCGCGCAAGGCGCTTGAGATCAAGCCGCTCGGCGGGACGCAGCATCGCTTCCGCTTCCTTCACTAGGCGGCCGGCTTCCGTGCTTAATTCGATCGCGCGCGGCGTCGGCACCAGGCCGCGCCCGGCGCGCACCAGGAGTGGGTCGCCGGTTGCCTCGCGCAGCCGTGCCAAGGCGCGGCTCATCGCCGACGGGCTGAGCTTCATCCGCCGCGCCGCTCTCGCCACACTGCCTTCGGCAAGCAGCACGTCCAGCGTGACAAGCAGGTTGAGATCAGGTCGCGACATGGCGCGACAATAGCATGGTTGCGGCTGCATGACATGGCGTTTCATGCACTGATTAAGTGCAAACGCTGCATGTTCCGCCATATCAGCCATGCGCCTATCTTCCCGGCACGTTGCACCTAAGCCGGAGAAGAACCATGACCGACATTGCCGATCCACGCGCCGTGCCCGCAAGCCGCTCGACGGCGGGTGCGTTGGCCAGCCTGTCGCTTGCCATGCTGCTCTCTTCGCTCAGCACCAGCATCGCCAATGTCGCGCTGCCGACGCTGAGCATAGCCTTCGCTGCCTCCTTCCCGGCGGTGCAGTGGGTGGTGCTTGCCTATCTGCTCGCCATCACCGCGCTCATCGTCAGCGTCGGGCGCCTCGGCGACCTCGTCGGCCGCCGGCTACTGCTGGTCGCCGGCCTCGCGCTGTTCAGCGCAGCCTCGCTGGCGGCTGCGCTCGCGCCGACGCTGCCGCTGCTGATTGCCGCGCGCGTCGCGCAGGGGTTGGGCGCGGCGGTGATGATGGCGCTGACCGTCGCTTTCGTCGGCGAGACGGTGCCGAAGGAGCGTACCGGCAGCGCCATGGGCCTTCTCGGCACCATGTCGGCGATCGGCACCGCGCTTGGGCCGTCGCTCGGCGGCGCGCTGATCGCCTTTCTCGGCTGGCGCGCGATCTTCCTCGTCAATGCCGCGCTGGGCGTTGCCGCCATGCTTGCTGCGCACCGCTTCCTGCCGGCTGATCCGGCGGCGAGACCCGACCGCGAAGCGGCGAGCATCGACTGCAATGCGGCGAGGCTCAGCGGCGCGAGGGGAGTTGGCCGGCGTTTCGACATGCTCGGCACAGTCCTGCTTTCGCTTGCACTTGCAGCCTATGCACTGGCGATGACCACCGGACGCGGCCATTTCGGCGGCACGAACATCGCGCTGCTGGTGATGGCCTTCCTCGGCGCCGGCCTGTTCCTCTACGCCGAGGGCAAGGTGCCGTCGCCCTTGGTCAAGCTCACGCTGCTGCGCGACCCGGTGCTGGCGCCGAGCCTTGCCATGAATGCGCTGGTCTCGACGGTGATGATGGCGACGCTTGTGGTCGGGCCGTTCTTCCTGTCGCGTGCGCTGGGCTTGAGCGAGGCGCTGGTTGGCGCCGTCCTGTCGATCGGCCCGGTCGTCTCGGCGCTGTGCGGCGTCGTCGCCGGCCGCATCGTCGACCGGTTGGGCGCGTCCGCGATGGTCGCCGCCGGGCTGGCGCTGATGGCCGTGGGCTGTGCCGCTCTCTCGGCGCTGCCGGTGCTGTTCGGCGTTGCCGGTTACGCGGCGGCGATCATGGTCCTGACGCCCGGCTACCAGCTCTTCCAGGCAGCCAACAACACCGCCGTCATGGCCGACGTGGATGGGAGCGAGCGCGGCGTGGTCTCGGGCATGCTCAGCCTCTCGCGCAATCTCGGCCTGATCACCGGCACGGCGGTGATGGGCGCGGTGTTTGCTTTTGCGGTGGGCGTGGGTGACATAGCCGGGGCGGCGCCGGAGGCGGTCGCCGGCGGCATGCGGGTCACGTTCGCGGTGGCGGCGGGTTTGGTGGTGGTGGCGATGATGATTGCGGTGGTTGGAGGTTTGCGAAAGCGCTGACGCGCTCAATCTCCCCCTTGTGGGGGAGATGCCTGGCAAGGCAGAGGGGGCGCTGTCCCGCCAGCCTGTCTTGCTTATCACACGTAAAGTCCCGGAAAGGTCGAGTTCCTTCGCACCCCCTCTGTCCTGCCGGACATCTCCCCCCACAAGGGGGAGATCAGCAGCTTCCGCGCCGCGCCTTTCTTCGCCGCCCGCCAATGTAACCCATCCCACATTCCCCGCGCCCGTCTTGCCGTATCGGCTTCCGTAAATTAGCCGATTTTGATATTGCGGTGCGGTCTTCTCCCGCCGCATCGACGAGAGGCCAGGGGGTATTGGCAGTGGAAGGGTATCCGGCCACATGACCGACAGTCCGCAAGCCGGGCTGCTGCAGCTGTGCGTGCTCGGCGATTTCCAGGTGGCCCGCGACGGCGCGCTGCTCGACCTGCCACCGTCGCGCAAGACAAGAGCCTTGCTTGCCTATCTCGCCGTCACCGGCAAGGCGCACCAGCGCGAGCGGCTTTGCGAAATCTTCTGGGACATTCCCGACGATCCGCGCGGCGCCCTGCGCTGGAGCCTGTCCAAGATCCGCCAGGTGTTGGGCCAAGACGAATCCGCCTTGGTCGCCGACCGCAACAGCGTCTCGCTCAGGCTAGCAACCGACTATGCCCGGCTGCTGCCGCTGGTGAAGGGCGATCTTTCCTTGGCGTCGACGGAAGAGCTCGAGGCCGTTGCCCTTTCGATCCGTGGCGATTTCCTGGCCGATCTCTCGCTCGAGCGCTGCTTCGAATACGAGGCCTGGCGCGCGGGCGTTGCCAGCGAGGTCGAGATCGTCGAGCTCGGCATATTGCGCGAGCTCATTGAGCGGCTGGCCGACGAGCCGAGGCGGGCGCTGCCGCTTGCCCGGCGCCTGCGCCGCCTGCTGCCGGAGGATATCGGCCTGGCGGAAGAGATCGAGGCGCTGGAGGAGAAGGTCAGGGCGGCAGCCGCCCATCCGACGACACACTCTGCGCCACCAAGCACGAATGCCGCGGCACCGGCGCAATCATTTTCGCCTTCGCCCGCGAAGGGCTCGGCGACCGCGCAGGACCCTGGCCGCGCCGTCCACTTCTGCCGGGCCCTCGACGGCACAAGGCTCGCTTTTGCCAAGACCGGCAGCGGCCCTCCCATCCTTCGCGCCGCCCATTGGATGTCGCATCTCACCTTCGACTGGGACAGTCCGATCTGGCGGCATTGGATGTCGGAACTGTCGCGCGAGAACCAGTTGGTACGCTACGACGAGCGCTGCAACGGACTGTCGCAACGCCACGTGGTCGACGTCTCGTTCGACACCATGGTTTCGGATCTCGAATGCGTGGTCGAGGCGGCGGGGCTCGATCGCTTCACGCTTCTTGGCCTCTCGCAGAGCTGCGCGGTTTCGATCGCCTATGCCGTACGCCATCCCGAAAGGCTGTCGGGCATGATCCTCTACGGCGGCTATGTCAAAGGCTGGCGGGCGCGCGGTGACGCCGGCGAGATCGCCACGCGCGAGGCCGCGGCGACGCTGATGCGCGAAAGCTGGGGCAAGTCGAATCCGATGTTCCGCCAGGCCTTCTGCTCCATGTTCATCCCCGGCGCCACGCACGAGCATTTCGCCTGGATGGACGATCTGATGAAGCGCACCGTGTCGCCGGACGACGCCTGGCGCCTGCAGAGCGCCTTCTCCGTGATCGATGTCGGCGACCTCCTGGAAAAGGTGCGGGTGCCGACCCTGGTCCTGCACGCGCGGGAGGATAACGTGGCGCCGGTGGAGTCCGGCCGCACCATGGCGGCCGGCATTCCCGGCGCGCGCTTCTTCGAGCTGGAAAGCCAGAACCACATCCTGCTCGAGGGCGAGCCGGCCTTCGACGAGTTCATCGCCCACGTCCGGGCCTTCGTCGCCGAGACGGCGGGATCGTAAAATAGCATCGCCGCCTGCCGGTTTCCGGAATGGCGGTAGCCTTGGCGACAGCCCTTCCGCGATCGCGCAATTTTCCTCGCGGCGGGCGAAGCCTATCTTTGACGGTGGCGGTTGCCCATTCCGCCTTCGGCCGGTGCCTCAGTTACCCAACGCCCCCCGCCCGCTGCGGCGCCGGCCTCACTCTCGGCAAGCTGCCGAAAACAGCGCCGACTATTGGCGGCCTCTCGGCCCGGCCCCGCGCAGCGACCGGTGAGCCGGGCTGAGGCTCGACACCCACCATGTTCACTGCTTGCCGCCTGCCATGCGCGCCGCGGCCGGCAAGCGCCGAAGCGCCAGCATCGCGGCCATGCCGGCAAACGGGCCAGGCGCCAGCATCAGGAAAGCCCAGCGCCAGCCGAGCCAGTCCGCGACATGGGGCAACAGCCAGATCGCCAGCACCGTCAGTCCGAAGCCCGATCCGAGCTGCACCGACAGCGCCGTGCCGACGAAACGGCGGTCGGCAAGCTCGGTGACCGCCGCCGAGAACTGCGCGGAATCGCCGATCACCGAAACGCCCCAGACGACGATCACCAGCCCCAACAGCCAGAGCGGCCCATCGAAGACGAAGCCGATCGTCAGCGCGCAGAGGCCGGACACCGTCATCATACCGGCGGTGGTGAGGCTGCGGCCGAAGCGGTCGGAAAGCACGCCGCCGAGCAGGCAGCCCCCGGCGCCGGCGGCGACGCTGAGGAATGTCAGCAGCGAGGCGAGCGCCGGAGAGGGCCGCTGCTGCGCCTCGAGCGCGGCGCGCACATAGGCGATCAGCCAGGCCCACATGGCATAGAGTTCCCACATGTGGCCGAGATAACCGATATTGGCCAGCATCAGCGCCCGGTCGTGGAAGATCGCGCCGATCCGGCGCGGCTCGAAGACAGCCTTGCCGAAAGGATACGGCCCCTCGCTGGCGAACCAGAACAGCGTCGAACCGACGAGCGCGGCCGCGGTCGTACCCAGCACCACCAGCTGCCAGTCGAACGAGCCGGCCACCGCCCGGAACAGATGCGGCAGCGAGGATCCAAGCGTCAGCGCGCCGACCAGGGCGCCGAGCGCCAGCCCCCGGCCACGCGCGAACCATGTGGACGCGAGCTTCAAGGCCGGCGGATAGACGCCAGCCAGCGCGACGCCGGTCAACAGGCGCGCGGCAACGGCGCCTGCCGGTGCTGGCTGCATGAGAAGCGAGGCATTGGCCGCCGCCGCCACGAGCGCCGAGATCGCCATCAGCCGGTTGAGCCTGACAATATCCGGCAGGTTGACCACGCTGGCGGCCAGCGCGCCAGCGACGAAGCCAATCTGCACGCCATTGGTCAGCCAGATGTCGATCGGCCCGGACAGGCGCCATGCCGCCTTGAGCTCGGCCGTGATCGCCGTTGCCGAGAACCAGGTGGTCAGCGACAGCACGACGGCCAGGCACAGCAGTCCCAGCATCTCCCAGCGGCGCGTATCCGCGCAAAGCTCGGCCGCCGGGACCGCGGTGCGCCAGAGCGTCATTGCGAAGGCTCAGACCTTGGCCAGCGGTACGGTGAACACGGTTGCGGTGCCGGTGAGGCAAAGCTCGCCCGCTTCGTTGCGCACCGATGTCACCAGCTTTGTGATCGGCTTGTCGGCGCGCACTTCCTTGACCTCGACGCGGCCGGTGATCAATTCGCCGACGCCGACCGCCTTGACGAATTTCCATGAGACTTCGAGGAACACCGAGCCGGGGCCAGGGAGGTCCTCCGCCACCACCGCGTTGAGGATGCCCGAGGTGACGCCGCCCTGCACGATCAGCTTGCCGAACACCGAAGCCTCGGCGAGTTGCTTGTCGTAATGCAACGGATTGCGGTCGCCGGTCATTTCGGCGAACGCGTCGATATCCTGCGGTTGCGTGCGCCGCGAACGCTCGGCGGCGGCGCCAACTTGCGGCCGCCCCTTGATGACGCCGATCCACCCGTCCTTCATTAGATGCACAGTCATGGTCTTGCTCCGGTTCGATTGCGATAGAGGTTCGAGGCGCCGGGGGCGCCGGGGTTGGCCCGCGGCTCGTCCTGGTTCGCCGGCGCCCGATAGGTGGTCGGCCGGCCCGCGGCGCCGCAGACCGGCGTCGACTGTCCGGCGAGCGCCAGCACCTCGGCCTTCATGACAGCGCTGAAGCGGCGATGCCGCTCGCCGAGGTCGGCAAGGGTCCAGTCGAAGCCCGCGACGGCGTCCGTGGTGTCGAGGATCTGGTTGGCGAAGAGGTCGCGCTCCTGCCGCCAGATCTCGAACGCCGCCTCGGACCCGTCGAGGATGGCGCGCGCCAGGCCCTCGGCGTCGCGCAGCGCATCGGAAATGCCGTGCGAGGTGATCGGATCGCGGAAGAAGCCGGCATCGCCGACCAGCGCCCAGCCCGGGCCATGGGCCTGGCGGATATAGCCGGGCACGCCGCGGAACGCCTGCAGGCGGGCATCGGTCGGCGCGCGGCTCGCCTGTTCGGCCAGCGCCGGCGAAAGCGCTTCCAGCACCTCCATGCGGGCGCGGCCGTGGCCGAGGCGGAAGCGCTGGTCGAACAGCCGCGTCGGCACCGAGGCGACGATGCAGGCCAGCCCGTCATTGGTGGGAATGAGGCCACCGGCGATGCCGTCGCGAAAATACCAGTGATAGCCGGCACCGGGTTCGACAGGTGCGTAGCCATAGACATGGGCGGCCGAAACAGAGCCGCTTCGCAGCACCTGCGCGTCGCAGCATTTGGCCACCAGCGAGCCGATGCCGTCGGCGCCGATCACGATGTCGGCGCTCACTCGCGAGGCGGCGCGGCCGGCGCCGCGGATCTCGACGCCGCGCACGCGCCCGCATGTGTCGGCAAAGAGATCGCCGACCGCCATGTCGTGCAGGAACTCGGCGCCGGCCTTGCGCGCGGCATCGACGAGGATGCGGTCAAGCACGGCGCGCCGTGGCGCGATCAACCCGGGAAGATCGGGTCCGGTGTTGAGCGGGATGGTGATCTCCTCGTCGCCATAGTGGAACGTCGTCGCCTCGACCAGCGGCGTGCCGTCCTTGAGCAGCGGCTCCAGCAGGCCCCAGCGCGACAGCTGCAGCACGGCGGGCCGCATCAGCGCATGCGTGGAAAGCGTGTCGGAGCCATAGGGCCTGCGATCGATCGCCAGCACTTTGAGGCCGCCGCGGGCGAGCAGCAGGGCCGTCGAGGCGCCGGCGCAGCGTGCGCCGACGATGATGGCGTCGTAATGGGGGCGCTTAGGCACGGGCGGCAGGGAATTTATCGGCATCGTCATTGTCCTCAGGCGGCTTGGCGGCCCTTGCGGTCGAGATAGCGACAGATCTCGGCGGCGATCGCTTGCGCGTCCGTGCCGACGCCGCCGATGAAGTTGGAATCGCGCTTGCGCAGGAAGCGAAAGCCGAGCGCGTAGAGCCCGGGCACGCTGGTGACGCCGCCCTGATGCGCGAGCTCGCCGTCGGCGCCGAGCGCGGCCGGCTCCAGCCAACCGAACGAACGGGAATAGCCGGTCGCCCAGATGATCGTGCGGATCGATCCATCGGTCAGCGAGAGCCGTTGGCGGCGAGCCGAAGGCACCGCCACAGGTTCGCGCCGGCCTGATCGCGCCTCGCCGGCGAAGCGGTCGATCTCGGCGAGCAGGCGCGCCTGCTTCGCCTCAGCCGCCGCGATCTGCGTGGCGAGATCGTCGGCAAAGGCGATCTCGCCATTGGCAATGCCGCGCACCCGCCCAGCCAGCTCCACGCCCAGCGCCTGCAGCGTGGCGAGGTCGACATCGGCCTTGTCCGACCGCCCGACAAGCTGCAGCGAGGGCTGGCGCCTGGCGCTCTCGGGATTGGCGAGCGCGTCGAGCGGCTGCGCCATGAAGCCCATCTCGCAGAGCCAGAAGAAGATGTCCTTGCCGCGCCAGCGCCTCGGCAGGCGCGTGTGCTTGCCGACAGACAGCGTCACGCGCCGGCCGGCGCGCGCCAACTCGTCGGCGATCTGCACGCCGGATGACGAGGCGCCGACGATCAGGACCCCGCCGGGCGGCAGTTCGCCGGCGGAACGATATTGCGAAGCGTGGATATTCAGCGGGCCGCCCTTGGTCTCGGACGCAAAAGGGATCATTGGCCGGTCGCAATGGCCGGTGGCCACCACGACGGATTTGGCCGACCACGCGCCGGCGCTGGTGTCGAGCACAAAGCCGTTGCTGGTCCGCGTTGCCGAAAGAACCTCGACGCAGCATTCGACCGGCGCCCGCCAGCGCCCCACATAGGCCTCCAGGGTCGCCACGAAGGCGCTCTTGTCGATGAAGCCGTCGGGGTCGTCACCCGCGTAGGGCGAGCCCGGCAGCGCGTTCAGCCAGTTGGGCGTCAGAAGCCGGAGCGAACGCCAGCTCTGCGAGCGCCAGCGCTCGCCGATGCGGCCGCGCTCCAGCACGGCATGCTCGATGCCGATCCGGCCGAGGCAATGGCTGAGCGCAAGCCCGGCCTGGCCCGCGCCGACGATGATGACGTCAGCCCGTTTCATGGCTTCTTGTCCATTGGCATTGCGGGAGACGGCCGTGAGCGAACCGTCTCCCAGCGGGTTATTGGATTGTCGGATTACTGGATGGTCTTGATCCCGACCGTCACCGGCACGCCCTTGGTCAGCAAGTCGAAAACGGCCGAACGGGCGCGGGCCTGTTCGACAAGCTGGTTGAGTTTCTCGGCCGGCGCGTCGCCCTCGACCTCGAACGACACCTGGATGTTCTGGAAGCCGTTGCGCACCTCGTCGGAAATGCCGAGGATGCCGCGCAGGTCGATGTCGCCGTCGACCGAGCACTTGACCCGGCTGAGCTTGATGCCGCGCGCCGCGGCAATGTTGGCAAGGCCCGCCATCAGGCAGCTTGCCAGCCCATGCAGCAGCCATTCGACCGGGGTCGGCGCGTTGTCGGCGCCGCACAGGATGGCCGGATGGTCGCTGTCGGCGTAATAGGGCTTCTCATGCTTCTGCTCCTGGCCGGCGCCGAAGAAGCCGTGCATGACGCTCTTGCTGTGCGTACCCTCGATCCATTCGTTGTGGGCGCGGAACTGGAACTTCGCCAGCTCCGGCTGACCGGCCACGAAATTGATCGTCGCGATCAGGTTCGGCGTGTCGACGCCATTGAGCGGAACGCGTGCAGGCTTGGTGTTCGGTTGCATTTCTCTTCTCCCAGGTTGCTTTGCGGCTTGGTTGCCGTGACGGCCTTCTTTTGGCGGTCGAGCGTTTGAGCGAGAGTGGGTGCGAGCGTGGAATTTTTGATACGCGCACCGTGGAAATTGCATTGGGCGTTTCATTTCGCACACGCGCCTGTCGCTGGAATCCAATGGCGAGGAGGCCGGTCGGCGGGGCAGGGCCAAGCACGAAAAACCCCGGCGATGCCGGGGCTTTGACTGGCCTTGACGCCATTCCGGCCGCCGTGGCGGCCAGCGCTTCAGCTGTCGATCCCGTCCGTGTCGAAGGGCGCAAGGCGCACGCGGGTATAGTGCTCGATCTGCGAGCGGCTGATGCCGATATCCTTCAGCATAAAGTCCGGCATGGCCTGCAGCGCGGCGCGTTCGCTGCGCATCTTGATGGCGCGATAGGCCAGGCTGAGCGCGCGTCCGGCAAGGCCGGACAGGCTGAAGCCCGCCCGACCGGTTTCGCAGGTGGTTCGATCCAAGCTCGTCATTATCGTCTCCATTGGCTGTGGGCGCGCTTCCTTCGCGCGGTCAGCGGCGACGATGCGGCATGAGCGAGGGAGCGAGCGTTGGAGCCCGCGTCGAAATTGCCGTGGAATCGTCAGGGGGCGAAAGCGAGCGAGCGCCCCTCCTTCTCCCCTTTGTGGGCTAGCGTGCGCACACATTTGCGTCTGTGGGATGTCAAGCGGAAGGTGGGGCTGCGAAAGGGGCTTGAAGGGCTGGAATCACGTGTGATTCTGTAGCGGCCATTG
>NZ_JAVIIW010000088.1:0-9511 GCF_033977205.1 Mesorhizobium album
TATGTCACCCGTTATCATAACCCGCAGTGATCGCCGCCGGCGCCGACTAACGGCTGACCGCCATACAAGCATCAGGCGACTTCGGGAAGGCGCCTTGGCGCATCGCTTACCGTTGAAGTCGGGCTCCAGCATGTGAAGCACCGCTTCGACATGCTTCATGTCGTCAATGGGCTTTTCGCGTTGCACTTGATTGGCCTGTAGTTTCCGGCCGATCTCGGCATGAAGCTTTGTCGGTACGTAAAGTGCGGGCTTGTGTTCCATGCGCCGGAAGATAAGCCGGGCCCGGTTTCATTTCCCGTGGCGTTTGCGCCATAATACCGGGAGGCTGTTCCTCAGAGGATCGATGAGTGTGAGGAGGCCAGCAGCGTCACCGCCTGAGTTTTGGTGCGCACGCCGAGCTTCTTCTTGGCATTGTCCAGATGGAAAGCGGCCGTACGCTCCTTGATCCCCAAGATGCAGCCGATCTCCCAGGCGGACTTGCCCCTTGCCGTCCATTGCAGGCATTCGTACTCACGGGGCGTCAGCGAAACACCATCCACCGCCAGACCACCTGAAAGCTTGCGGCGAACAGAGATGTGAAAGCACATCGCCATAATCTCGAGCGCCTGTTCATATTGCTCGGCGGTTCGCAGGAAGGTCGGATTGAGCCTGTCTGCCGCGAAGGTCATCGCAGCGAAACCGCCGCGGCGATCGACAAGTGGAATCGTCAATCCGCAGCAGATGCCGAATTCGGCAGCCTCATCGAAAAGCTGTTGCTGTCGCGTTGAAATGCCGGCATTGCCGAATCCCGGCCCCCACTGAAAGGGGCATTCGCTGCATCTTGCCCATTCTATGACCGGGTCAATTTTTTCATATTGGCGGCGCAAGTAGTGCGACGTCCAGCCGGAATGATAGTTCGATATCAGCCGGGGTTTTGTGACGCGATCAGACACCAGAGACAGATAGGCGAATGCGGAAATGTCGAAGGCGCCGGCGGCGCTGGCCAGTGCGTTATGGAAGTCGACTTCATCAATGCTCGCCGACAACTGATTCAGCAAAGTTTCGAAGACGGGGTGCATTTTCTCCTGCGGTTGTAATCAATTGAACCTGGGACTTAGGCGAGAAGACTTGCCCCCGAGATTCGACGCTGGAGAAAATTCACCGCGGTGACTACTCTCCGGACCTTCGATCATATGAAAGGAGGTGCCTGACCTCGACGCCGGCTGCCGAAAGCCGCGGGTCCGAAGCTGCGATTGTGGGCGGTTGCCATGGTGAATAGAAATATCGAAGCTCGATGTGCCATCCGGATATGCAGATGACCTCCTTCCCGAACTGTCGATTGCGGACGCGCTACAATCACGCAAATATCACAAAAGGCGCCCTGCCGGCGGGGAGGTACACCGGCAGGGCGCGCCGCACAAACGCCCCGGTCGTTGGGCAACAGGACAGCGGCGGCAGAACTGATTTGGTTACCGCTTGCGATCGAAGTCTGAAGCATGCTTAGAATCTGACGGCTTCAAGTTTAGCAGTTTCGGTCGGCTCGGCGTAAAACGCGCTGTCAACCCGTCTTCACCAATGGGACATCAATGCGCGACCAGTTCTAATGCCAAGCTGACGTCAAATGTCTGGTCCGTGGGAAAATTCTCCCAGGGACCACCACTTGGTTACCCGGGACGGCGTCGAACCCGGGCTCGCTTCCCTCGGCCGTCTGTTCATATCGCATTCTCGGCCTTCAGCGCGCGATAGGTCGTCTCGATCGATTTCGCGGTTGCGTCGACGATTATGTCGATCTCCTTCCGGGTGATGATCAAAGGCGGGGCAAAGCCGAGGATATCGCCGTGCGGCATGGCGCGGCCGATGACACCGTTCTCGAACAGAGCAGCGGCAACGCGAACGCCGACCTGGAGATCGGGCTCAAACGGGATCCTTTGTTTTGGATCCCGCATCAACTCCACGGCGGACAGGATTCCGACACCACGAACTTCGCCGACGATGGGGTGTCCCGCCAGTTCGGCATTCATGCGGGCATGCCAATACGGTCCGACATCGCGGACATGCTCCAAGATATTTTTTTCCTTTAGGAGTCGAATATTGGCCAGCGCGGCCGCAGCGCAAAGGGTGTGACCTGAATATGTCCAGCCATGGCCCAGTGCGCCGTGCTTCTCTGTTCCTTGTTCCAAGACCGACCAGACGCGGTCGCCAATGATTGATCCGGAGATGGGCAGGTAGGCCGAACTCAAACCCTTGGCGATGGTGACGAAATCCGGACGCATGCCATAGAGGTGGGAACCGAATTTCTCACCGGTTCGTCCAAACCCGCAGACCACTTCATCGGCGATGAGGAGGATATCGTACTTGTCGAGCACGCCTTGGATAGCGGTCCAATATCCTTTTGGGGGCGGAACGATGCCCCCTGTCCCGAGCACCGGCTCTCCGATAAAAGCTGCAACGGTCTCCGGGCCTTCAGCGAGGATAAGGGCTTCAAGTTCATCCGCGCAGCGTTTCGAGAACGCTTGCTCACTTTCCCCGTCATGCGCCTGGCGATAGTGGTGCGGCGTCGTGGTATGGCGTACCAAGTCCAGCGGCAGGTCGAAGAAATTATGAAAGAAGGCAAGGCCTGTCAGGCTCCCAGTGACCAGCCCAGACCCGTGATAGCCGCGATGTCGCGAGATGATCTTCTTCTTTTCAGGGCGGCCTAGAATGTTGTTGTAGTACCAGACCAGCTTGATGTTGGTTTCGTTGGCGTCGGAGCCCGAAAGGCCGAAAAAGACCCTTCGCATGTTTTGACCAAAATACTCGACCACGGCCTCTGCCAAGAGGGCGACTGGCTCTGTTCCTTGGCTTGCATAGACATGGGCGAACGGCAATTCGTGTGCTTGCGTGGCAATGGCCTCGGCAATTTCCGTGCAGCCATATCCCATATTGACGCAGTAGAGCCCACCGAAACCGTCGAGGCTCTTTCGGCCTTCGGTATCCCAGATGTAGACGCCCTCCGCACCGGCCATGATCCGGTTTGGGGTCTCGCCGCGGCTGTGCTTGGCCAGATGCGTAGACGGGTGAAAGACGAAGCTTCGATCCTTCTCTCTGAGTTGCTCGGTTCCCAGATTGCTCAAGCGCATGGTCCCTCTCCTCGCCAAAGTTGGCGGGGCACTCGGCCAGCCGCCTCTCTAGAAATAGCATACCGCAAACGTTGCTCGAGTTTCGCGGGAATGCACGTCGTTAGCCGACGATTTCGCTGAATTGAGGTAAAACGCCGTGGAACCAAGGCTTCGGCGTTCACCGCTGCCTTAGTGCGGACAAGGGGATCGGCGAATTGGATTTCACCGGTTTGGTCACGACAAGACTGTAATATTGATCGATTCCCAAGCCTGCCTGCAGCAGTCCCTCCATGAAATCCTGATAGGTAGCCATGGACAGAGATGCGACGCGCATTAGATAATCGATCCGCCCGCCGATAGCCCAGCAGTCCAGGATTTCCGGATATTTTTGGATCGCGGTCTCGAAGTGTCTTTGGTCCTCGAGGCGATGACGATCCAATACGACCTCCACCATGACGAAGACCATGCCGCCGATGAGGGCCGGACTCAGTCGCGCGTGAAATCCCTCAATAATCCCTGCGACCTCAAGTGCACGGAGCCGCTCCGAGCAGGCCGACGCCGAAAGATGAACGCGTTTTGCAAGCTCGCTTTTTGAAATCCGGCCGTCTGACTGAATCTCTGAGAGAATGCGGAAGTCCCAAGCGTCCAGGCGCGCAGGATTGGGTTTCGACTTCATGACCTTCTGCTCTTAGCCGTTGTCGACAATGAAATTGACGCCAACCAACCGAGCTTGGTCGGAGGCTCAAACGCCAATGTTGCGTGCGATGCTGTCCGCCGCCATGCGCTTGCGCCATTCAAGGGGCCCGGAATTGTGAATGGAGTTTCCCTCAACATCGACAGCCATGATGACAGGCATATCCTGCACCTCGAATTCATAGACTGCTTCCATGCCCAGGTCTTCAAAGGCAATGAGCCGCGCTGACTTGATCGATTTTGATATCAGGTAGGCAGCCCCCCCTACTGCTATGAGATACGGGGTTTTGTGTCTCACAATCGACTCGGTCGCCGTCCGCCCCCTCTCCGCTTTGCCCACCATTGCGAAAAGCCCGGTTTTCGTGAGCACCTTGTCCGTAAAATCGTCCAAACGGCTGGAGGTTGTTGGGCCAGCCGGCCCGACGACCTCATCTCTCACCGCGCGGACGGGTCCAACGTAGTAGATAACGCGTCCCTGCAGATCGAACGGAAGCGGCTTGCCGGCGTCGATCAACTCGACCATTCGCTTGTGGGCGGCGTCACGGCCTGTCAGCATCTTTCCGGACAGAAGGAGCGTTTCACCACAGCGCCACGATGCCGTCTCTTCCTTCGTCAGCGCATCGAGATCAACACGGCGAACGCCGCCTGGACTCAATTCGTCGATTCCAATGTCGGGCCATTCGCGCAAGTCGGGCGGCTCCAGCCTGACTGGTCCAGAGCCATCCAAGGTAAACTTCAGGTGCCGGTTGGCGGCGCATTGCGGAATGAGCGCCACGGGCTTGGACGCCGCATGGGTAGGATAGGTCGCAACCTTGACATCGACGACTGTCGTCAGGCCACCAAGGCCCTGAGCGCCGATGCCCAGCGCGTTAATCCGTTCATAAAGTTCAATCCGCAGTGCCTCCTCCGCGCTCGACGCCCCCCTGGCGATCAGTTCCGCTATATCGACGGGCTCGTTCATGGCTTCCTTGGCAAGCAGCATCGCCTTTTCAGCGCTACCACCGATGCCAACGGAGATCAGGCCGGGCGGACACCACCCACTGCCAAGCGTCGAAACGGTATCGACCACCCAGTCGGAAACAGACCCGCTGGGGTTCAAGGTGGTAAAGCGTGCCTTATTCTCCGATCCGCCGCCTTTCGCGGCGATGGTGATCTCGATCTGGTTCCCTTGTACAAGGTCAACGTGGACGACCGCCGGCGTGTTGTCACGGGTGTTGACCCGTCCGACCAGCGGATCGGCAACGATCGATGCCCGAAGGGGATTGTCCGGGTCGAGATAGGCCTGACGGACGCCCTCATTCACGAGGTCTGCGAAACCGACTGTTGACCTGATGCGGGCGTTCATGCCGACTTTTGCGAAGACCACCACAAGTCCGGTGTCCTGGCAGATCGGCCGCCGCCCGAAGGCCGCCATGCGGGAGTTCAGCAGAATCTGCCCTATTGCGTTCTTCGCCGCCGGGCTCTGTTCGCGCGCATACGCTTGCGAAAGAGAGCGGATATAATCTGGAGGGTGGTAGTACGAGATGTACTGAAGGGCGTCTGCCACGCTCCTTGTGATGTCCTTGCCGGCGATGGTCCGTGTTCTTCTATTCACGAAAACTCATCCAAATGATCCGAGGCCATTTACCATCTTGAGGATTTGAAAGCTTCGCACCCCCTGCTCGCCGCCTTCATATCCATAGCCGCTTTGCTTGACACCCCCGTAAGGCGCATCCGCGGAAACCCCTTTCAGGTAATTCACACTGACAGCGCCTGCCGAAAGGCTGTTGGTCAGCTTGCGTTGGACATCAGCAGTGTTCGTGAAGAAGTAAGCTGCCAAGCCATACTCAGTGGCGTTGGCTTCCTGGATCGCCTCCTCGAGTGTGTCGAACGGCGCGACGGTGAGAATTGGCCCGAACGGCTCTTCGTGCAGCACGCTCGCTTCCTTCGGTACACCCGTCAGGATGGTTGGCGGCCAGTAAAAGCCCGGCCGGTCGAGGCGGGCGCCACCGGTCTCGATGCGAGCGCCGCGTTCGACCGCATCTTTGGTCAGGCGCTGCATGGACTCGATTCGCCTCGCGTTCGCCATCGGACCCATGTCAGTTGCAGCGTCGTCTGGTAGGCCGATCCTGATTTTGCGGACCGCCTCCGTCATCCGGGTCAGAAATTCCTCGAAGAGTGGCCGCGCGACCAGGATCCTGCTGGGCGCATTGCAGCTCTGGCCCGCGCACTCGAACTTATATTCCGAAATCGCCGGTATCGCCGTTGCCAGGTCGGCATCCTCGCATACAATGACTGGCGAGTGTCCACCCAGTTCAAGGATGCAACGCTGCAAGTTATTCGCGGCAAGCATGGCCAGCTGTTTTCCAACCGCTGTGGAGCCCGTGAAAGTCAACACCTTCACGATTGGCGAACCGAGCAGATGCCGCGATATGTGCACCGGAACACCGAAGACAAGATTGACCACGCCGTCGGGGATGCCTGCTTGGCGCAATGATTCAACGATATGGACAGCCACGCTCGGTGTCTCTTCAGCCCCTTTGAGGATCACCGGGCAGCCTGCCGCCAGCGCGGGGGCGAGCTTGCGGGCGATGAGAACGGCCGGATAGTTCCAGGGCGTAAAAGCAGCGACGACGCCGAGCGGCTCTGGGACGATCATCCGGTTCGGCCCCATCGGAATAGGGGCCGACAGCTCTTCGGCATGCCTGCCGTTCCATTCCAGCGTTTCGACGGCACGCGTGTACTCACCTGTCGCTTCGGCAATCGTCTTTCCTTGTTCGGCCGTCAGGTCCCTGGCTGCTGATTCAATCTTCGTTGCCAAGATTCTTGCGGCTGCTACCAGGATCTCGCCACGTTCTTTTGCAGGCCGTGAAGACCAAGCCTTGCGGGCGCGTTCTGCCGAAGCCAGGGCCTCATCCAGATCCGACACCGTCGCCGAGGCCACCGAGGCAAATACCTTCTCCGTTGCCGGATTAATCACCGGCAATGTGGCTCTGCTACCACCGGCCCGCCATTTGCCGTTGATGAAGAGCTCGTGGCTCCTGGCGTCGGACATCGCGTGCTCCGCTTGTGTGAATTCCAGCCATGCGAGTGCCGTTCGACGTTGAAACCGGCAACTCGCTTGAGCCAGTTTCATCGCGACGGTCGCGGCGGGTCAAATATCGATTAGTGCCGAAATCCATCTGGAATCCAGATCGATCTAATCCCATGGCAAATAAGGTCGTGTTTTGTAGATCGACGGCTGTCAGGCCGCGTCAGGAGCCGCGGCTGCCCAGCCCCGGCTCTCAATTAATTCTCTGGCGACCTTGGGGATGAGCTTGCGGACCGCGGAGACGGCCGCGGAGCGCTCATCTTTAGGATTTACAGCAAGCACAACCGAGCGTGTAATCACCGGATCGACGATCTTGACAGTTCGCACCAGCCCTTGACAGGCTTCTTTCTGGACCGCGGACGGGGCCAGAATAGAATGGGCTTTTCCCTCTACGACCATGTTGATGATCGTTGAGAGCGAGTCCACTTCAAACTCGACGTCCAGCGCGCAACCGTGTTGTGCCACGACGTCAGCCACAGAACGCCTGACGTTGTTATTGCGCATGGGAACCGCCAACGGGAACGCATGCAGGTCCGCCAGACATATCGACTCCTCGAAAGGCGGCTCACCTGACGGCACCACCAGACACAGGTCTTCGCGCGCCAAGACTGTCATTCGCCCCACACTGTCCGCGGTCCGGTAGAGAACTGCCAGATTGAAGCGTCCAGCAGCCATCCACTCCTCTAGCGGTCCAGTCATGCCCTCGACCATCTTAAGGGAAACTTTGGGCAGTTCGTTTCTTACCGACTCAAGCAGCGGGCCGCTTAGGACTCGAGCAGCTCCAGACGGAATGCCAATAGTCACCTCCCCCGCCGGGGAAGCAGCTGAGTTGGTCAATTCCACTTCGGTCAGCCGAATTTCCCTGAGAATCGCCCGCGCCCGCTCCAGGAGTTTGGCTCCCGACGCCGTGACACTCACGCCGGTCCTATCGCGTATCAGCAACTGGGTGCCGAAACCTTCCTCCAGTTGGCGCACATGTAGGCTCAGCGCGCTCTGGGCGACATTGAGGAAGCCTGCGGCCTTCGTAAAACTGCCTGCTTCAACCACGCCGACGAAATATCTTAACTGCCTGATGTCCACGATGAAGAAATCCAGCCGCGGCATGATCCCCAGCGTCTTCGTATCTATCTCGAAATGAGATGGCAGGGAAGTCACAAAATTGTAATAATTTCACAAAACTGTAAGAGTATTCCTTTGAAACTAGCGCCTGTCCGGCCGCTGATTGGTGGGTCGGTTATTGCTGGCGAAAGCCAGGATCTCGTGGGCGCGCCGCACCACCGGCGGATCGATCATCTTGCCGTCCAACGAGAATGCAGCTCGTCCATGCGTGGCGTCATCGTTTTCCGCAGCGACGACGCGACGGGCCCACTCGAGTTCTTGTGCGCTTGGCGAGAATGCCTCATTGAATATGGCTACCTGTGTCGGATGGATCGCCAAGGCTCCGACAAAGCCAAGCCGCCGCGCACGCGTCGCGGCTTCACGAAGTTTATCACTATCGGAGAACTCGCCGATGCTCCCTACGAAGCCCAGTGGGAGCAAGCCAGCCGCACGGGCGGCAAACAAAACAGAAAGGTTCGGCGCCAACAGAAGGTCGAACTCAGGGGAGCCGCCGACAGCGGCACTGAAGTCTTCCGGACCGAGCGCCATCGCGACCATCCTTGGATGCGCCGACGCAATGGCCGCGAGCCTTTGCAAGGCGCCCGGGGTCTCGATCTGGGCAAGGAACCGGATGCGTCCCGGCCGAAGGCTTCTTTCCCGTTCAAGTTCGGTAACTGCATTGGCGATCTCTAGTACCCACTCTGCCGAATCCGTCTTCGGAAGAACAAGCGCGTCTACACCCGCTATCACTGCTGCATCAAGATCGGCCGCCAAAGCGCGCAAACCGTGATTAACACGGATCAAAACAGATGCGCCTTTCCGGCCCACCTTGGCCACGCATCCAGGAAGCTGCCGCCGTGCTTCTTCCTTCTGATCCTGGGGAACTGAATCCTCGAGGTCGAGTATGACGCCATCCGCACCCCGCTCATGGGCCGTCTCCACAAAGCGCGGTACGTGAGTGGGTACGAAGAGCAGGGATCTCCAACGTGGTACAGACATCTCGGTTTCAACTGACGGAAGGGTGTCCGCCATCATGGAGTCACCTTTGCAATCATTCTTAGCGAGCGTGACGGCGGTGGGCTTACTTGATGGCCGACGCGCTGAGATGATCCGAGGTACACAGGCTTTTCGCAAACCGCGAGCGCACTCCCCATACTCAGACGCGCGCTCACGCTGACGCGGCTCTGTCGCGCAAAAGCCCCAGAACCTCCTCGCGGACAGCCTCAGTATGAGCGCCAAGAGCCGGAACTGGGCGTAGCGAGGGCTGCTCATAATTGAAAATTGCCGCCGGCGCGATCGTCTCGACGCTTCCTTCAGGCGTGCCAATCTCGACTCTGCGGACATGTGGATGTTTTGAAACATCGGCCACTTCATTCAGTCGGCCATACGCCAGTCCGGCCGCCTCAAGCTCCTGCATTGCTACCTGGCAGGATAGTTCAGAGAACCGCCGTTCAATGATCTTATCAAGTTGCGCGCGGTGACTGAGGCGCTCCATATTATCGGCAAAACCAAGTGCGCGTGTAAGTTCCGGCTGCTTCAGGAACTTCTCGCAAAAACTCACCCATTCGCGATC
>NZ_JAVIIW010000089.1:0-8546 GCF_033977205.1 Mesorhizobium album
CTTCAGCGCACCCATCTACGCCAACCTCTTCGAAGGCGACGATGGCAAGTATGCGCTGATCTGGTCACGCTGACCGACATCGCGGCGCCTCACACCACAACGGGGCGCCGCTACTCAATCATGTAGCCCAACGCGCGATAGCCCGCCCGTCGCTTCGCGGCCATCCGGGCGAGAACCGGAACCGTCTGATCGACATAGTCCACCACCAGAACATCCCTTTTTCCATCATGCTCACGATGAAGCCGGCCGACATACTGCGCAAGGGTTCCCTTCCAGGCGATCGGCATCGTCAGGAACAGTGTGTCGAGCCGGGAATCATCGAAGCCTTCGCCGATGTAGCGGCCTGTCGCCAATATCAGCCGCTCATGATCGTCGGAGACATTCAACGCGATGCTAGCTGTTCTGCGGTCCTTTGCCGACATGCCGCCGCGCAGCACCACGAGATTTCTCACGAATGGCGAGAACCTCTTCTGAAGATAATCGAGGTGGTCTTTCCGCTCGGTCAGAACGATGGGCGAACGCTTGGCCTCAAGCGATTTCAGCACATCATCGAAGATCAGATCATTCCGGCCACTGTCCTGTGCCAACGCCGCATAGATCGCAGGCATCGACGGCCGTTCGGCCGAGGCCAGCGATGCCGGGAGTTCAAACTGCGTCGAGCGATCACGCGCGCGGTGGCGGATACCGCGCTCGGCAGCTTGAACCCGTGCATCGACTCTATGGCGAACAGGGCCGCATTGCATGAAGATGATCGGATGATGTCCGTCTTTGCGAGCGACGGTTGCAGACAGGCCCACCACGTGTCGCGCCTTCGACCGCCGGGCGACAAGCTCGAAGCTGGCCGCCGACAGGTGATGACATTCGTCGACGATCAGATGACCGTAATCGGCGACAAGGTCCGCAACTTCACCCTTGCGGACGAGGCTCTGGATGAGCGCAACGTCGATGACGCCTGTCGGCTTTCTTTTCCCGCCCCCAATAACGCCGATCTGCTTTGGATCTATCTGCAAAAAGGTTCGCAGTCGTTCCACCCACTGGTCGAGCAGTTCCCGTCGATGGACCAGGATGAGCGTGTTGCGGCCGCGATGGGCAATGAGCGCCGCCGCGACGACCGTCTTGCCAAAGGCAGTCGTTGCGGCGAGCACGCCGTTCTCATGCGCGACAAGAGCATCGAAAGCCGCCGACTGTGGTCGTCGCAATTCACCCTGGAAGGATACGCCCGCGGGAAGTGCCGTGCCGATTTCGCGCAAATCTTCCAGATCGGCAACGGCACCATGGCTCTTGATGAGATCGATTGCTTCCTCGAGACAGCCACGAGGTAGAGCAACGTGCTGCGCATATAGCTCGGCACATGATACGACCCGAGGCTTGCCGAATGTCGGCAGCCGCATTGCCTGGGCGCGATAAAACTCCGGGTTCTGGAATGCCGCCAGCCGAATAAGCTGCGCAATCAGGGCCGGCGGAAGTTCTGTCCGGTCGATGTAAACCTGATCGGCGACCACGATCCTGATGCTGTGTGGTATCGCGGCCTCAATACGCCGTGGCGCACTGCGGCGCGACGGCGACATCTTCCACGGCTCGTCGGCATGTTCGTCGTCCACCGGCATGCGGACGCCCAAAACCCGACCTGACAGCTCCGCCTCGTCCGCGATCCTGAAGGCCATGTCAGCCGACAATCTGGGCAGGGACGACAGATACGCCCATTGGTCGTCGTAAGGTCGCAAATCCTTGTCGACAAATACGCTGTTGCCGCTCTCCCGTGCCTTTCTCTGCAACGGCAGTGCAATCAGATTGCCAAAGCCCCCAACGGGTATCGTATCCTGATTGGGAAAGAAACAATCGTAGGATGTGAAGCCGATCTCGGGGCGTTTTTCCATCGTCTCGGTGATCAGGGCAGAACCCATCTGCCTGGCGGTCCTTGCCGGAACAGGCTCGGAGAAGAATATCCAGACATGGCCGCCATTCCCCGATCTAGACCGCTCCAGCCTGACGATCCGGAGGTGGCGGAACTTCTTCATATCGTAAAATGACCTACAGATTGCCTGACTGTGCGTTGGAAGAGTTGCTCTGTCGAGAAGACTGCGCACCAGCTGGTCACAGGCACTAAATAACTGATAAGGCAACATTATCAGTCGTTTTATGTCGTCGACAGGCTGTGCGTTTTACGTCGAAAATCGTGGCACAAAGCGCACGGCCGCTTTACCCTCGAAAGCATGATTCGCCTCGATCCCGCGACCGCCAGCTCCGCCCCGCTGCCCGCTGTTCCGGCTTGGGCGCTCGCCGCCGGCGGCGCGCCGAGCGACGGTGACGCGGCCTTCCGGGCCGGCGCCGCCCTGGCTTCGCTTGACACGCTTGCCCACGCGCAGCCTGCCTGGTCCGGCGCGTGGCGCCAGCGTTTGGCTCTGAACTGCGCCGCCGCCAGCATGCGCCTGACCGCGTGCTGACCCCTGGCCGTTTCAGCCAAGATCGGCAGGCCAAGCATATCCATGACGGTCATCCATTGCCAACACGGAAAGCGCATCGGACTTGGAGTGAACGTCTGGAATGCGCAGACAAGGGTCGTTCAACGAGATAGGTCGGGACCGCAAAGCGGACGTTTGAGTAGACTGCGGTAGCGCAAGGTGTGGACAAACTGGGAAACTTTGAACTCCGGCAGTCTGCATTTGGGTATGCTGCGAACGCGATGGCGGCTCCAGACAATGATGATCCCGACAAGTTATCGACGTTCGCCTTAAGGCGGAGGCGGGACCGATTCAGGAAAGAATTGCGCGATCTCCTAAGCATCGCTGATCCGACCGAGTTCCTTCAATTGGTTTGGTCGCTTGCGTCGCTGCACGAGGGAGAGTTCGGCCACGCGCGCCGGTTCGGCCCAGACTTTAGCCCTCAGGAGATGGAGCAAGCGAAGGAACGTTTTCGCTTTGCGCCCTGGCTCCTCGCGACTCTTGTTAACGAATACCTGACCACCTCTCTGAAATCCGGCCCGCG
The DNA here is from genome assembly GCF_033977205.1 of Mesorhizobium album. NCBI lineage: Bacteria > Pseudomonadati > Pseudomonadota > Alphaproteobacteria > Hyphomicrobiales > Phyllobacteriaceae > Mesorhizobium > Mesorhizobium album. The sequence goes on from NZ_JAVIIW010000089.1 coordinate 2,986, forward strand.
AAAGTTGAACGTCAAAAATCACAACGCTGCCAACGCGCTGATCTCTAAGCTCGTTGAGTTAGAGAACGCCTAAGACGGCGTTTGGTTGAAAACCGGAATATCCTCCACCTGGTCGGCCACTTGGCGCAGCGTCAATTTCCCTGGCAGCGTGGATATGATTATTTCTTTCAGCTCTATCGCTCTCTTTTTGTTTTCGATTTTCCCGACGCGCTGGCGCAGTTCAAGGAAAATATCGGGATTTCGGTCGAACGATTTGCATTTTGCGGGTTCGCTTTGCGAGCTCATCTCCAGGGTCATCCTTTCGCGTCGATGAGCATCGACCTGAGCGAGGTCAAAATCAGCGAGAAGGAACGAGACATCGTATTTAAAAAGCTTTCCTTGCCTTTGCTGCAAGCCAAGAGAGCGGCATCGACGTTGCGCGGCGAAGCCGGCCTCACTGGCTACAAGAAGAGCGCACTCCGTCTAAGTCCCTGCATCGTGCTTCCCGGTGGTACGCACCTAATTGCGCCCTTGCCGGCGCTGATTACTCTGCGGATAAGCAATGGCATATACTACGACATCGTCGGACCCGGCCGCATCAACGAACAAATGGGCAAGCGCTTTAAGGATTACGTCGCTATGCTCATCGATGGGTTCCTGCCTGAGTTCACCGTCATCCGGGAGAAGTCATACGCGCCGAAAAAGGGCATGAACTATAGATCATCGGACCTCGCGCTGCTCTCGGGCGGGACGGTTTCTTTGCTGATTGAATGCAAGGCGAAGAGAGCTTCCCATGCCTCAAAATTCGCCGAATCTGCTGCCGAAGCCGAGGGCTTGACTGACCTCGCCCATGGCATCTTTCAGATATGGCGTCACATCGCCCATCGGCGGCTCGGTCATGTGGACGGCGACCTTGAATTTTCACCTGCGATTAAAGGCGTTCTGCTGACCTTGGATACGTGGGCAGACATGTCTTCCACGCTACAAGCAGAGATATTTAGGCTTGCGCATGAGATCCGGCAGGCGAAAGGGGCTGAGATTATCGAGGAGGATCTCATCCCCGTCGGCTTCATGCATATACAGGACTTTGAGGGTCTTCTCGCGACCGGGACTGCTTCGTCTCTGATTGCAGCGGTAGAGCTCTGGCTTCACGATCCAGAGTACAAGGGTTGGAGCCTCTGGTCAGTGCATGACAGGAACCCAGGTCGTGAGCCGATCGACGAGCGACCGCTTTTCGACAGGTTCCCCAAGCCGTCTGGTATGCAATGGCTGACCAGTGAGGCGGCGGGGATGCCAGCGCAAGAACGGCAAGGGAGTCCCAGGTAGGCGATGAACTGGCGAATGCTTCAACAATCTTTTTTGGAACGGAGCCATGTCCGACGAATTTGAAACATCGCTGAGCAGAAAGCGTGCGGCGCTAGACAGGCTAATCGCGCAAACAGGCGCGAAGGATTCCGCCGAGCTGATAGCCTTGAGGGCCGACAACGAGGTCGGTTGGGAACTTGGTCACTTCGATCTTCCACCTAAGACAGAAGTCTCGCAGCAGATGCGCGACGGGCTACTCATCCGCGCCCGCAGGGATGCCTTCGCCTCGCACCAGTTAGCCGCAATGGCGTTGCATTCGGCGAACACTGCGAATGCGAAACTGGACAAAATTCTTAAGTACCATTTCCCCACGCTCGTTTTTGCCAATGTGGTTGCGCTCGTCCTCTCTCGGCTATTCGTCTGACAGCGGTTGCGCCTCTTGCCTTGAGCAATGCGGTTTACTCACCCCAATCGATTGCGAGGGTTACGCCCCCTCGCGTGTCGATGTCCTCGACGAGACGCTCATCCCACCGCTGATCAAGGTTGCCCCTGGCGATGCTGATCATGAAACCTAAATTGGAGCCGACGGTTTTGCCTTTCTTGCCCCAATGGGTTTCGGCAACGTGACCATCCCCGTAAGTCTCTGCTTGCCGACTGGCACTCGATCATATCGCTGCAGTTAAACCGCCAGCGTCGCCCATTTGAGGAACGCTGCGCTATTCTGGAATTCGCGAGTTTCCACGCCATTCACCCCATGTTTCTCGATCGGAATTTAGTTCTCGCGGGCCGGGCGACAGCCAAGATAACAGTGACGCTGCCAGGGGTGTTGCCGTCACACGCAGCAGCGCCGCGCCCTCAAGGCGACAGTGTTCTCGCGGTTGCCGCTCATTTCGAGGACAGTGACGAAGGCGGTCATCGACGACTATACGACGCCTGCGAAATAGCCGGCCCAACCAGGTGCCAACGGCGAGCGACGGCGCGAAGATACCACATGGAATGCCCGATATCGAAAACAGGCTTGCGGCGAATTTTGCCGCGAATAAGAGCGCTGGTAGCGGTGTGCCTTCGATTGCTTTCGCCTGCGGCTTTGTATCAGCCTCGCGCTTTGCAATGTGCTTTCGCGCTTCGACTGGCACCTCGCCGCAGCAGCAGCGTCGACGATTGCGTCCTCCGACAAGATCGCCCTGCCGGTGGCGCGACCGGATAGGCTCATCTGTTCTTCGATGGCCGAGCGAAGATTTTGGATCAGATGAAACCGATCGGCGACCTGCTGTGCTCCTTGACTAACGGCCTGCGCATACAGGCCGCAGCGGTCGCGGCTGACAACCTCGACGGAAGGATGATCACGAAGCCACCTGGCTGCGCTCTGGACGCTGCGGTCGTCCAGAATGTCGACAACCGAGCGACGCTCGAGATCAACCATGATAGTCGCCCGCCGCCAACTCCAGTCATCGATGCCAACCACCCGAATTTCGGCGTTGCTTCGGTGCGCAACCGCAGCATCCCGCTTCAGTTGCCGTAGGATGGTGTCGTCGCTGACCGGCATGCCGAGCCGTTGCATTAAGCGCTCCCCAGGACGGCCGCCCGTGCTGTGGCCAAGCAGGCCGACAAAGTCCATGACCCTCGTCGTCCGGCGCGCATAAGGAGCAGCGATCATCGGCAGCCGGTCGGTGAACGTCTGTCGCCCACATTTCCGATTTGTGCATCGCCAGCGGCTCAGCCGGAGCTTCACTGTCACCGGCTTGCCCTGAACCGGCAGATCCTGGAGGCTGCGGTTGGACGAGCCATGCCGACTTCGGCTTCGCCGACGACAATCGGGGCAAATGCCGATCGCGGATCCGGCTGCAGAAACAACCCAACCGTCATCACCGGTGAGCGCGACACCCAGTATCTTGACCCCTGGGCCGGGCGACCATTTCGATTTCGTTCGCATGCCCGCCCATAGCGACACCGTCGATAACAGCAGATGAACCACACAAAGTGAGGAAGAACCCAATTAATTGGAAAGTGGCATGATCAGCCTGGCGTAGATCCAGGCGCGAGCGAGTTCCGGCTTCTTGGCCGCCAATGCCTCAAGCCGTGACCAGCTCGAACACCTCTTGCGTCTCGGCAAAGCCCTTCAGCACGTGCCTGCCCAGGCTGCGCACCGCATCCGCGGGCATCGAGCGCGCGACCTCGGCCGAGCACACGGCCCGCCGATCGAGCGTCTTGGCGATCCCTTCCAGCCGGCTGGCGAAGTTGACGGTCGGGCCGACCACCGTGAAGTCGAGCCGGTCGACGCTGCCGATGTTGCCGTAGACCACCGGCCCGATATGCAGCGCCGCGACGAACGGCAGGTCGGGCAGGGTCGTCTTCGCCTTGTCGAAGGCGCGCTCGATGCCGCGCACCGCGCGCCCGCAGGCGCCGCCGCGTCCGTCCTGCTCGGTCGGAAAGATCGACAGCACACTGTCGCCGATGAACTTCAGCACGTCGCCGCCCTCGGCGCGCACGGCGTCGACCACGATCTCGAAATGCGTACCCATCGTCTCCAGCAATGCATCGGGTGCCAGCCGTTCGGAGAGGCCGGTGAAGCCTCTGATGTCGGTGACCATTACCGCCGCGTCGATCTTCGTGGTGGCGCCGCGCCGGAACGCGCCGACGACGACGCGGCCGGCAGGTCCGGTGCCGAGATAGACCTCCAACAGGCTCTGCATGGAGTGGCGCATCGCCGCCGGTTCGAGCGCTGCCGAGATTGCCGGCGCCAGGCTCTCGATCAGGGCGATCTCGGCCACCGTGAATCCGCCCGGCCGGTCGGTCGTGAAGGCGCCGCCTTGCACGGAGCCGTCGCCATATTCGATCGGCAGCGCCAGGTAGTCGGTATTCCCCGCCTCGGCGAGCTCGACATAGACGCTATGGGCGTCGGGCCCGAGGTGTTCGAGGGAGTGCCGCACACTCCGGCGCTGCTCGATCACCACCTGGAACGGGCTGCCGTAGTAGAACGGCGTGGAGAACGTTGTGCGCGGCCGCGTATAGAGCACCGCGCCTTCGCCGCGGGTCCAGATCACGCCCCACACACCGATCATCGGATTGGAAAGGCGCTGCCCGATACGCACGCGTTTGAGCGCAACCCCGGCCGCGACCAGCCGTTCCGACAGTCCGCCGACGATCGCTTCGGGGGAACAATCCCGCCGCGCCGGTCCGATCAGCCAAGTGACGAGTTCGGCCTGTTTTGCATGACGATTGTGTTTCAAGTCGGACATCGCTGAAGCCTCTATTCTAGGCCAGCACCACATCCGGCCAAAGCCAAAACTTGGCCAGCCGCGACGCCGACGCCCCCCTCTCCCCACGGCGATTGCAGAGCGATCGTCCGGTCTTCACGGGGAGAGGGTAAGGGTCATGTGCGCAAGGTTAAGCATATCATCAACCGGTCCGACTGTTTGGTTCGCTTGCGAGGTGGCTCACGGAGATGCCGGTAGATGCGGGTGAGTGCGGCGCAAAGGAGTTGCCATGGCGATGGACCTCGGACGGCGGCGAGCGGCTTGCCAGAGCCAGCTTGACGAGGCGCCATCGCGAGGGGCTGGCCGCTGTTCGGCTGGCGCCCAGAGGGGGAAGAGTCCGGGACTTGCCCGGCGCTGCGTTCGGCGATCAGGAATATGATCAGCCTGGCGTAGATCCAGGCGCGAGCGAGTTCCAGCTTCTTGGCCGCCAATGCATCGAGGCCGGTGAGGCTTTTCATACGCTTGAAGGCGAGTTCGAGCTGCCAGCAGAAGCGGTAGAGCGCGAGCACATCGACAGGCGGGAAGATGTTAGACGGCAGCGACGTCAGCAGCAGGATGTACTTGGCGGCCTCCCGGCTGCGAGGGTCGGGTTTTTTGCCACGCTTCTTGGCCGCCTTGAGCAGGCGCTCCTGCTCAGCTTGCGCTTGCTCAGGGCTCTCGCGCCGAATGACCAGTCGCAGGATCAGCCGCTCACCGGTGACTTCGTCGATACGAACGCTGACCTCGCCTTCCTGCTCAGTCTGGGCAGGAAGCGCCGCGAAGAGGTCGAATGCGGAGCCGTCCGGATGCGACAAGCGCAGCGAGTTCAAACCCAGCCGGCAAGTACCAGTGATCCACAATATCGGGTCGAATCAACATCCCGATCTTGAATCACATTCCGGTTCCAGACGTCTATCCCTTAACCTTAGTCTCTCATGTTCCCTGTCAAGCAGAGGGCGAGAGGAGATCGGCTGCTTGGCAGGTTTTGCGAAGCAGTCGGATCGTGAAGCTGCACAGGGCTGGGGGTGGAGCTCAGAGACG
>NZ_JAVIIW010000008.1:0-171255 GCF_033977205.1 Mesorhizobium album
AAGTTTCAATCCGACAATCGCCACCGCCGGTGGCCGGGCTTGCGGTTGGGTATCGCCGGACCATATCGGCATCAATCAGGGGCCGATCGCCCTGATGATCGAGAATTACCGATCGGACTTCCTGTGGCGACTGATGCGCCGCGTGCCGGCCATCGCCACGGGACTGTACCGGGCCGGTTTTTCGGGCGGTTGGTTGATACCCATCGGAGGGATCGACAATGACCAACACTAACAACCGAGAAATCGGCGCGAGGAAACTGAATCCGCGCAGACCCGGCAAGAGGCCCCACCATTCAGGCAGCAACGACGCCGACCCGACGCCAAACCACCTCGAACCCCCTCCTCGTGATGTCAGGGAAGCACCGGCCCCGAACCCAAACGGAAAGCCCGACCGATTCTGCCGTAAACGAGTAGCGGCTTTGCGCCAGCACCAGGTCGGCCAGCCACCAGGCAAAAAGCTCGGAGTCGGGCCGCATGGCGACGACGTCCGCGGCGATCGCCGCGGCGGCGAACGGCGCTGGGCGCTGGGACCGCGCGAATTCGTTGACTTGCGTGCAAAGCGCTACCAGCGCGGCCCCGTCCCAGTGGAGGCCAAGCTGGTCGACGATCTTTTCGAGCCGATTGGCGCTGGAGACGGCTGCACGGAAAACTGCCGCCATGCTCCCCCGCACCAATTCGCCGATTCTCAGCAAACTAGTCAACGCGCTTTGTTCGCTGGCGTTCGCAGGCGTATATTCAATGCATATTCGACGCATCGCCCACAAATTCCGCTAAGTGCTTGAAATTTCTGGTACGCCCAAGGGGAATCGAACCCCTGTTACCGCCGTGAAAGGGCGGAAGAGGATGTTCAGGACGCCGCGGCGCGCCTTGCTTATACGTGAAAATCTTCGCGGCATGGTGGCGACATGGTGGCGACACGAAAAACACGTTCATTGCCCGGCTTGAGGGGCTCATCCCTCAACTACATGATTTTCTTTGAGAATTTGGTGGGCGATGCAGGGATTGAACCTGCGACCCCACCCGTGTGAAGGGTGTGCTCTCCCGCTGAGCTAATCGCCCGCTCGTTGCCCGAAGGCCGAAGCGAGCCGCGATATAAGGGAGGCAGGTGCGCGAAGTCAAGCAATGCGCCGACGTTATCTTGCGGATTGATTTCCGGATTCCCGCCGGCCCGATCAGGCCTGCCGCTCAGCGCGCCGCCACAATCAGCCGCTCAGCCAGATCGGGCGTCAGCGTGTCGAAATGCGAGATCACCAGCGTCGGTTCGAATTCGCGCACATGGCGATCGGTATAGCCGAAATCGACCGCCACCACCGGAATGCCGGCCGCCTTGGCGGTATCGATGTCGGTCTGCGAATCGCCGACCATCACGGCGTGATCAGGATCGCCGCCGGCCAGCTTGATGGTCTCGGTGAGATGGCGCGGGTCGGGCTTGCGGAAGGCAAAGGTGTCCTGGCCGCAGATCGCCGCGAAATAGTCGGCCAGGCCGAGGGCGCCGATCAGCGTCACCGAATTCGCTTCGTACTTGTTGGTGCAGACCGCCATCAGGTAGCCGGCGGCCTGGAAGCGGTCGAGAGCAGCAATGACACCGGGGTAGGGGCGCGACTTGCCTGGAATGTTCAGCGTGTAATGGTCGAGGAAGAGTTTCAGCAGCCGGTCGTGCTCTTCCGCCACCAGCGATTTGTTCTGCGCCGCATGCGCCCGCTCGATCATGACGCGGCCGCCATGGCCGACGAAACGCCTGAAGCCCGCTTCGTCGACCGCTGCCAGCTCGCCGGCCGCAAGGCTGTGGTTGAGGCTGTCGAGCAGGTCCGGCGCGGTGTCGATGATCGTCCCGTCGAGGTCGAACACGATGATCGGTCGGGTCATGGCCAGTCCTGCAGCGGTTGAAGTGCCGCAGCCGATACAAGCTGCGCGGCGGCCAAGCAAGCAGCCTCTATCGGTCCACAGGCAGAGCCTTTGACGGGACAGGCAAAAATGCTAGGAGGCGCGCGAAACCAGTGAAATCGGGACAGAGCGCGGCATGGACGCAAGGCAGTTGAAGGTCGAGGCCGCACGCGCGGTCCTTGCCCATGTCGGCGACGGCATGCGGCTCGGCATCGGTACCGGCTCGACCGCCGAAGAGTTCGTCCGGCTGCTCGCCGAAAAGGTCGCGACCGGCCTCAACGTCATCGGCGTGCCCACATCAGAGCGCACCGCGGCACTCTGCCGCGAGCTCAGCGTGCCGCTGTCGACGCTGGAGGAAACCCCCGAACTCGACCTCACCATCGACGGCGCCGACGAGATCGACCCTTCGCTCGCGCTAATCAAGGGCGGCGGCGGCGCGCTTTTGCGCGAAAAGATCGTCGCTGCGGCGTCCGCGCGCATGATCGTGATTGCCGACCAGTCGAAGATGGTCGAGACGCTCGGCCGGTTTCCGCTGCCGATCGAGGTCAACAAGTTCGGCCTGCGCGCTACCGAGATCGCGGTTGCCGCGGCCGCGGCTGGCCTCGGCCTGTCCGGCCCGGTGACATTGAGGATGACGGGGAGCCAGCCTTTTGTTACAGACGGCGGCCACTTTATCCTCGATGCATCTTTTGGCCGCATTCCGGATACAAGAGCGCTTTCGAATGCTCTCTTCGCCATTCCAGGCGTTGTCGAGCACGGTCTATTCATCGGGCTGGCGTCAACGGCCATCATCGCCGGCGGCGACGGCATCCAAACCGTCCATGCCGCCCGAAAACCAGGGAGTTCTATCGACCATGATGTTGCATAAACGGGTTCGCCGCCTTTCGACACTTCTGGCGGCCTCAGTCGTCCTTGCGCTGTCTTCGCCGGCGTTTTCGCAGGATGTGAGCGAATCGCATCTCAAGGCTGCACGCGCGGCGGTGGCCGCGATCCACGCCACCGACCCGTTCGACAACATTTTGCCGCAGGCGGCGGCGGCGCTTGAGAATCAGCTGATCCAGAAGAATCCCGACATGCAGGAGCTGATCGGCAAGACGGTCACCGAGAAAGCCATGGGCTTGGCATCGCGCCGGGCCGATCTCGAGAAGGAGGCCGCCCTTGCCTACGCCAAGGTGTTCTCGGAGAAGGAACTCAACGACATCGCCGCGTTCTACAGCTCCGATTCCGGCAAGAAGCTGCTGGACAGCGGACCGGCTGTCACGCGCGACCTCGTGAAGGCGGCAGACATCTGGCAGAACGGCGTTGCCCGCGATCTCGCCCAGCAGGTCGGCGAAACGCTCGCTGCCGCCGCCAAGGCCGCGGCTCCCGCCAAGCCTGCCCAGGGTGCGACCGCTCCCGCCGATAATTCGGCTCCGGCCGACGACCAGGCACCTGCCGACAACTCGGCTCCGGCCGATAATTCGCAGAACTGATCCGTTTCAAGCGGCCTACTGGACCAGAGGAGCCCGGGTTTCCCGGGCTTTTCTTTTGCCTGCTGGCAGCCTACCTCTGACGCGACCCTTTTCATTTCACAGGAGCCCATCCCGATGGCCGGCTACGACTATGATCTCTTTGTCATCGGCGGCGGCTCCGGCGGGGTGAGGGCGGCCCGTGTGGCGGCATCCCTCGGCAAGCGCGTCGCCATCGCCGAAGAGTATCGCTTCGGCGGCACCTGTGTCATTCGCGGCTGCGTGCCGAAAAAGCTCTATGTCTACGCCTCGCAATTTCCCGAGCATTTTGCCGACGCGGCCGGCTATGGCTGGACGGTGCCCGAGGCAAGCTTCGACTGGCCAACGCTGGTCGCCAACAAGGACAAGGAGATCGCCAGGCTGGAGGCGATCTACAAGAAGAACGTCGAGGGCGTCGGCGGCGAGGCCTTTCACTCGCGAGCAGTTCTGGTCGACCGGCATTCCGTTTATCTGGCTGCCGAGGACCGCACCGTCAGCGCCGACCAGATCCTGATCGCCACCGGCGGACGTCCGGCCCCGCATCCGGCGCTTTCCGGCCACGAATACTGCATCTTCTCCAACGAGGCCTTCGATCTCAAGCAACTGCCGAAGGCCATCATGATCGAAGGCGGCGGCTACATCGCCGTCGAATTCGCCAACATTTTCCACGGCCTGGGTGTCGAGACCACGCTTGTGTACCGCGGTCGGGAGATATTGTCGCGCTTCGACATGGACCTGCGCCGCTCGCTGCACGAAACGATGGAGAAGAAGGGGATCAGGATCCTCACCCATTCGATCTCCGAATGGGTGCGCAAGAACCCGCAGGGCAGGCTGGACGTGCTGCTCTCCAGCGGCCAGGCGTTGACCGTCGACCAGGTCATGCTGGCGATCGGCCGCATCCCGAACACGGAAAACATGGGACTCGAAGGCGTAGGCGTGGAACTCGCCAAGACGGGCGCAATCGTCGTCGACGAATTTTCCCGCACCAGCATCGACAATATCTGGGCGATCGGCGACGTCACCCACCGCGTGCAGCTGACGCCGGTGGCCATCCACGAAGCGATGTGTTTCATCGAGACCGCCTTCAAGGGCAATCCGACGGCGGTGGACCATGACACGATCCCGACGGCGGTGTTCTCGCAGCCCGAGATCGGCACCGTCGGCCTCTCCGAAGATGAGGCGGTCAAGCGCTTCCCGGACATAGAGGTCTACCGCGCTTCCTTCCGTCCGATGCGGCACACGCTGTCGGGCCGCGACGAGAAGATGCTGATGAAGCTGGTGGTCGAAGGGGCGTCGCGGAAAGTGGTCGGCGCCCATATCCTCGGACCTGACGCCGGCGAGATGGCGCAGCTTCTCGGCATCCCGCTCAAGGCCGGGCTCACCAAGCACGATTTCGATCGCACGATGGCGGTGCATCCGACCGCGGCGGAGGAACTGGTCACCATGTACAAGCCGACCTATCGCGTGAAGAACGGCGAGCGCGTGTAGGACCTTCGCTCTCGGAGTTGGCCATGTGTGCCGCCTTGCTCGACCGTGGTTTCGGCCAGCGAATCGACCAGGTCATCGATGCGGCCGTCGAAGAGCAGCGCGTCGTCGGTGGCGTGATCCTGATCGCCCAACGCGGCGACATGCTTTATAGGCGCGCCTTCGGCCTTGCCGACCGCGAACAGGGCAAGCCTATGGCCGAGGACGCCATCTTCCGGCTGTCCTCGGTCACCAAACAGATCGTCGCCGCAGCGGCGCTGGCTTTGGTCGAGGCCGGCCGGATCGCGCTTGACGATCCGGTGACGAAGTTCATCCCCGAATTCCGCCCGAAACTGCCGGATGGAGAAGCGCCGGTCATCACCGCACGGCAGTTGCTGACGCACACCGCCGGCCTCGCCTATGGCTTCGCCCAACCCGCTGGGAACGCCTACGAGCGCGCCTGCGTGTCGGACGGCCTCGACCAGCCGGGGCTGTCGATGGCTGACAATCTCGCGCGCATCGCGTCGGTGCCGCTCTCCTATAGGCCGGGGACGCGCTGGGGCTATTCGGTGGCGATGGATGTGCTGGGCGAGGTCATGGCAAGGGCGGCCGGCGCTTCGCTGCCCGATCTGATCGACCGGCTGATCGCGCAACCGCTTGGCATGCGCGACAGCGCCTTTGGCGTGCGCAACGAAAGGCGTCTGGCAATCCCTTATGCGGATGGGCCGGCCGGACCGGTCAGAATGGGCGAGCATCATCTTGTGCCGTTTGGCGACGGCGTGATTTCCTTTGCGCCGGGACGGACGTTCGATCCGGCGTCCTTCCCCTCCGGTGGCACCGGCATGAACGGCACCGCGGGCGATGTGCTGAAAATCCTCGAAGCGCTGCGCCAGGGAGGTGGGCCTGTCGTTACCCCCGAAACCGCTTGCACGATGACGGCCGATGCCATCGCGGGCATCGAGACGACAAGGCCCGGCTGGGGCTGGGGACTGGGGTTTGCGGTTCTGCGCGACGCGGCCGCCGCGCTGACGCCGCAGGCCGTCGGCTCGTGGCGCTGGGGCGGCGTCTATGGCCATTCCTGGTTCGTGGATCCGTCGGCAGACCTTACGGTGGTGGCGTTGACCAACACGGCGATTGCCGGCATGACTGGAGCATTCCCGGACGCAGTGCGCGACGCGATCTACGGGGTCTGAGAAGACCGCCGCCGGCAAAGCCGGCGACGGTGAGATCGAGCTCAAAGCAGCGTGCCGCGCAGGATGACCAGCGCCACCGAGAAGTAGATCACAAGCCCGGTGACGTCGACCAGCGTGGCGACGAACGGCGCCGAGGCGCTTGCCGGGTCGAAGCCGATGCGTTTCAGCGCGAAAGGCAGCATCGATCCCGACAGCGAGCCGAAGGTGACGATGCCGATCAGCGCGGCACCCACGGTTGCTGCGATCAGCATCCAGTGCTGGCCGTAGTCGTAGAGGCCGAGATACTGCCAGAGCGCGATGCGAAAGATACCGACAACGCCGAGGATCGAGCCGAGCACCAGACCGGTCGGCAGCTCGCGCAGCGCGACCCGCCACCAGTCGTGAAGGCCGATCTCGCGGAGCGCCAGCGCGCGGATGACCAGCGAGGTCGCCTGCGAGCCGGAATTGCCGCCGGAGCTCATGATCAGCGGGATGAAGAGGGTGAGCACGATCGCCTTCCCCAGCTCGCCTTCGTAGCTCTGCATGGCGTTGGCCGTCAGCATCTCACTGAGGAACAGCGCGCAGAGCCAGCCGGCCCGCTTCTGGATCATGGCAAGGAAGCCCATCCTCATATAGGGCTCGTCCAGCGCCTCCATGCCGCCGAAGCGGTGCACGTCCTCAGTCGTTTCCTCGACCATCGTGTCGATGATGTCGTCGACGGTGACGATGCCGAGGATCCTGCCGTGATCCACGACCGGCAAGGCAAGAAGGTCGTATTTGGAGATGGTCTGCGCGAGCGTCTCGCGATCCGTCAGCGGCGTGACCGTGACCGGCGCGCGATCCGGCGCCACCGACAGGATCGAGTCCTCCGGCTCGCCGGTGATCAGCCGGCGCAAGCCCGTCGCCCGCAGCAACAGCTGCGTTTCCGGGTCGGTGATGTAGATCGCGTAGACGGTCTCGCGCGTCCGCTCGACCTTGCGGATGTAATCGAGCGTGCGGCCGACGGTCCAGTTCGAGGGCACGCTGACGAACTCCGTCGTCATGATCGAGGCAGCGCTGCCTTCCGGATAGCCGAGGATGGAAAGCAGCGTCATGCGCAGCGGCGGTGCAAGCGCGCCGAGGAGCTCAGAGCGGGCAGGCCCATCGAGCTCGCGCAGGATATCGGCCGCACGGTCGACCGACATGGCGGTCAAAAGCTTGCCCGCCTTGTCGCGCGGCAGGGCTTCGGCGAGCTCGGGGGCGCTTTCGAGCTCCGGTTGGTCGAAGATCTCGACCAGCCGCACGAACGGCACCGCGCAGAGCAGCTCGATGGCCGTCTCACGGGATTCGCGGTTGAGGGCTTCGACGACGTCGGCGACGTGATCGTTGGCAAGAACACGGGCGACGGCGACCGCTTCGTCGTCCAATACGGGTGCGAATTCGTTCATGGCTCACTCCTTGCCGTCCGGCAGGACGTGAGCCGTCAGGTCACGTCAAGGCGGACGGCAGTTGCGTTCGACTGTGACTGTCGCCAGGCATGGCGGGTTGACCTTTCTGCTCGCGGGTTAGCGCATGACCCCGAAAATCGGTTTCGATTTTCGGAAAGGATCATGCGCAAAATTCTAAGTTTCTACAGCATCCTTTGCTCGTCCGAAGGGACGCGCGGCGCTGTAGGTTGGAATTGTACGAGCGGGCGCAACATAGGAGCGCGTTTTGCCGAGTCAATCGCGAAGAGCACGGAAACGGCCGAGGAACCGCCGGATCGCGAGACTGTGATCGATCGCACCGGCCCGGCGGCCGTTCAAAGGTCTGGAAAAATTGCTATTTCTGCTTGAGCCGTCGCGAGAAGCGCAGCCATTTGTCCTCGGCCGGCCGGGGCTGAGCCAGGATCGTCGTGAGTTCGAGCGGCAAAGTGGGGACCAGCGGCTTCTTGGTCGCGACGCCATCAGTGATTGCGACGACGCTGTGGTAGAATTCTGCTCCGGAGAGCGACCGCGGCGGCATGGCTTCGTGCATCACGCTGATGACGGTGACATCGGGGCAGTTGGTCTTGATCGCCTCGTGGAAGGCGATTTTGCCTTCGGGGTCGAGCGCGCCGGTCGCTTCGTCGAGGAACAGCAGCCCCGGCTGCTGCAGGATGATGCGGGCAACGACCAGCTTCTGCTTCTGCCCGCCGGACAGGACCTGATCCCAGATCTTGCCCTCGCGGCTCTCATCGGCCAGATGCTCGATGAATTCGCCGAGGCCGGCCTTGTGCAGGGCCGCCGCCACCTGCATGTCGCCGTGGTCGTTTTCCGAGCCTGGCAGGCAGACGAGCTGCTTCAGCGAGACCTGCTGCAGCTTGACCTCCTGGGCGGCATAGAATCTCGTCACTCCTTCCGGGAACACGATGGTGCCGCGGCCGTAGGGCCAGAGGCCGTTGATCGCCTTGATCAGCGAGGTCTTGCCGCAACCGGACTCGCCCTTGAGGAATGTCCATTCGCCGCGCCGGAAGCGCAGATTGGCGGCGCTGAGGAACGGCGTTGCATCCTCGCCCTGATGCGCCAGCTCCAGCTTCTGGATGGTCAGGCCGAAAACAGGATTCTGCGTGGCATAAGCGAAATCGGAGCGTCCGGTCTGACGATAGAACTCCTGCGGATGCTGGACGTTCTCTATGGCGTTGGCGAGCTCGGTTACGCGCTGGCCGTTGGCCCTCAGCGTCGCGATCGCCGGCATGACGTGGATGAACCACGAGCACTGGCTGATCAACTGGGCGACCATTTCGGAGCCGGTTATGTAGCCTCTGAGGTCGAAGCCATTGTGGATGAACGGCACGAGACCGGGACCGTAGGAAACGATGCGGGCGCCGATGAAATTGTAGATCAGCTCGAACGACATGTAGCTGGTGTTGACCACGTTCAGGCGTCCCCAGGTCTTGTCGATGTCGACGTAGAGCCTGTCGTGCATGGTCTTCTGCACATCCTCGCCATGCGAGGCTGCGACGTGGAAGCTGCGGCGCAGGAACGTCGTCAGCTCACCGCGATAGCTGCCTTCGGCCTGCTGCATGCGGATGTTGAGACGTTCGAGCAGGCCGCCGAGCTTGACCGCAATCCAGGTGTTGAGCGGCACGTAGGTGGCGACAGCCAGGAAGGCGAGCACGGCACTGCCATAGCTGCCAAGAAATTCCAGCCCTTTGACCTCTACCGAGGACCCGATCAAATTCTCGCCGACGAAATAAAGCGAGGTCGCGACACCCAGAACGCCCATGGCGAGACCGATCGCGCCGCCGGTCATGTCCTTGATCGATTCCTGGATGCGCTGGTCGATGTTGTCGGGAGCAACGATGCCGCCGGCCACCGATCCGTGCTGGGCATGGAAATGAGTATGGTTGCCGTCGAGCAGCGCCTGGTTGAACTGGCTGTTCAGCCAGCCGCGCCATTTGCGGTGCAAGGTCGCCGAGACGAGATTGCGCACCCCGGTGAAGACGGCGTCCTTGAGCAGCACCAGCAGCATCAATATGCCCGCATTGGTCAAAAGCGACTGCAGCGGGCTGGTATTGGCGGCGTCGTGGAAGAAGGCGATCGAGTTCACCAGTTCGCCTGATGCCACGGCAAACCACACGCCGGCCTTGCTGGAGAGCGCTGTAAGCAACGCGATAACGAGGGTGAGGGTCCAGGCTTCCTTCCAGCGGTCGGAGAACCAGTAGGCTCGCATCAGCCCCCAGAAGGTGCGCATCGACGATACCGGCGTAAGGGGCGAGGGCCTTGCCGCCTCGCTAGCTAGTTTTGCCGGTACTGTACGTCGCGGTCTACCGACCCGAATCACGATCCCGCCCAAACCTTTCTTAGTTTTGTTACACAGAGTAACACCAATTGATCATTTTCTATTAATTTTTCTTCCCCGAATGTGAACCTGGCCACCTGTAGTGGCATGAGGGCAACAGAACGAAGCGGCCAGCAAGCCGCTTTCTGCCCAATTTTCTCTTTTTATTTCAGTCCGTTGGGCCTAAAGTTGGGAGACCGTTTGGCCTTTCCCCAAGGGAAACTAAAAACACGGTTTTGTGAACGAAAATGACATGCCGGCCGGCCAATTTTGCTAACCGGCAATAACGGAATACGGCAAAAAAGCGCCGTCCTTGATCTTCCGGCTTGGATCTTCCGGCTTGCCTCAAATCGTGCTTCCCGGAGCCCGCGAATGTCCGAAAACGGTTCTTGGCGGCAGGGGGCGTGTTTGTCGATCGCCCCTGGCTGGCTCAGCCTGCCGTTTCCAGCTCGCCGCGCGCCTTGGCCTGGGCGACTTGGCGGATGGCATCGGCGAGCGTGTCGGCGTCCTGCGCGCCCATCACGGCATATTTGCCTTCGAGCAGGAAGCAGGGCACACCGGTGATGCCCATGCGCGAGGCGGTGGCGATCTCGTTGCGCACGGCGTCGACATCGGCATCGGTCGGCAGCAGCGTCTCGACCACAGAAGCGTCCATGCCGGCCTCGCGGGCGGCCTCGACCAGCACGGAATGGTCGCCGAGATTGACGCCTTCCTCGAAATTCAGCTGGAAGAGGCGGCGCACCAGCCGGTTCTGGATGTCCTCGCTGGCGGCTCCCGCCCAGCGGATGACGCGATGGGCGTCCAGCGTGTTGGGCGCGACCTTGATGGCGGCGAAGGCGAAATGGATGCCTTCCGCATCGCCGAGAGGTTCGATCCGCGCATGAATCTGGCGGATGCGCTCCTCGCTGCCGAATTTGCCCAGCATGTATTGGCGGCGATCCATGCCTGCTTGCGGAATGGTCGGATCGAGCTGGAACGGTCGCCAGCGCACATGCACCTCGACATCGCCGACAGCGGCAATAGCCCTGTCCAGCCGCTTCTGGCCGATGAAGCACCAGGGGCAGACGACATCCGACACCACATCGACGGTGATCGAGTTCCCGGCGCTCATGCTCGTCTCCCTGCTCGGTTTGCTTCAGGCGGTCAATTGGGCTTTCGCCACCATGCCGGCAGCTGGTAGCCGAATATGGGGGTCTTCTGCGGATGTTCCAGGTAGCTCCAGTAAGCCAGCCACTGCTGCGTGTTGTATTGCATCGGCACGATGTAGTTGCCGGAGATCAGCAGCCGGTCGAGAACGCGCACCGCGGCGACATAGTCTTCCTTGGCGCGTGCGTTCAGCATTGCCTTGATCGCCGCGTCGACCGCCGGGTCGGCGACGCCCGCCAGGTTGAACGACCCTTCCTGCCTGGCCGCGACAGAGCCCCAGCGTCCGACCTGCTCGCTGCCGGGCGACAGCGAATTGTTGAAGCCGCTCGTGCCGATCAGAACCTCGAAGTCGAACCGCTGCTTGCGCGACTGGATCTGGTCGCCGTCGAGGCTTCGGATAGTCACGCCGATGCCGATCTTCTCCAGCGTGCGTTGGTAGAGGGCTGCAAGCCGCTCCTCATCCTGCGATGAGGTCAGGATTTCGAAACCGAACAGATTTCCCTGCGGATCGACCATCCGGCCGTCCTGGATGTAATAGCCGGCGCCTTTCAAGAGATCGAAGGCCTCCCTCAGCACCTTGCGGTCCTGGCCTGAGCCGTCGGTGACCGGCGGCCGCCAGGTGCCGTCCATGACCTCGGCAGGCACCCGGTCGGGGTAGGGGGCAAGCAGCGCCTTCTCGCGGTCGCCGGCCGGATGGCCGAGCGCGGACAGCTCGGAGTTCTGCCAGAAACTCATGGTGCGGTTGAACTTGCCGGCGAACAGGTTCTTGTTCGCCCATTCGAAGTCATAGAGCATGCCGAGCGCGCGCCGCACGACCGGATTGGAAAACTTCGGCAGCCTGGTGTTGAACAGGAAGCCCGTCACCACGGGCGGAATGCCGGTGTCGAAATATTCCTGCTTCACCTCACCCCTGCGGAACGCAGGAATGTCGATATCGCGGTCGCGCTTGACCGGATCGGTCTCGTCGTCAAGCGCGCAGATGCCCTTCTTGAACGCTTCCGTCTTGGCGTTGGCATTGAGGAAATACTCGATGGTGATCTGGTCGAAATTGTCGAAGCCGCGCTTGGCGGGGATGTCCTTGCCCCAGTAGTTGGGATTGCGCTTGAAGACGATGCGCTGGCCGGGCTGCACCTTGTCCACGGTATAGGGGCCGCTGCCGATCAATGGCTTCAGCGTCGTCTTGTCGAAGCTGTCCTTGTCGAAGGCGTGCTTGGGGATGATCGGCGTCAGCGCGACGATCAGCGGAAATTCGCGGTTGGCCTTGTCGTTGAAGGTGAATTTCACGCTGTGGTCGCCGGTTTTCTCCAGCTTCGCGATCATGCTCATGCGATCGCTGTAGGGCGGACGGCCCTTCGCGGTGAAGACATCGTAGGTGAACAGCACGTCCTCCGGTGTCACCGGCTGGCCGTCCGACCATTTGGCATTGGGATTGAGGTGGAACTCGATGCTCTTGCGATCCGGGTCCATGTCGGCGCTGTCGGCGAGCAGCCCATAGAGGCTGAAAGGCTCGTTGTAGTTGCGCTGCATCAGCGGCTCGAAGACGAGGTTGCCGTAGACCGTGTCCATCATGCCGCGCGCGGTGGTGCGCAGGCTTTTCAGGATGAACGGATTGAGATTGTCGAAACTGCCGACGACGCAATAGGTGACGCTGCCGCCCTTCGGCGCATCGGGATCGACGTAATCGAAATGCGTATAGTCGGGAGGCAGCGCCGGCTCGCCCTGCATGGCGATGCCGTGCTTCGGTTCCGACAAAGCCGGAAGCAGCGAAAGGGCCAAAAACGAGGTCGCGGCGATCAGCCGAACGAGAACGCGGTCCATGACCGTCTCCTTGCCGGGCGGCTTGTGATTCGTCACGCACCCTAGAGCATTTCGCCCACCGATTGAATCGTGCGCTATGGCAATTGGGTTCGCGAGGTCCGTCGCCAAATCGGGGTTCGCCAGCGACGCGAAACCACGAAGAAATCGCGGAAACCGGGCTGGATTCAGCGCCGCTGGCGGTGTAACACGCGCTCCGAAGTCATGCTGTTGCCTCATTTGGGCAACAGGTAGCTGGACCACACGGCACCAAGAAGCCGGTCCCCGGGATCATTTGAGAGGAAAGTGCACCATATGACGAGCAACGCGTACCGCCTTTCGGTACTGGCCGCAGGCGTGGTCGGCGTTCTGGGCGCCGGGCTTTTCACCGCCTCGGCACAGCAGCCGCCGCAGATTCCGCAGGGCTGGTTCAAGGCCTGCACCAAGCAGGAAGACGTCGACATCTGCAACGTGCAGAACATCGTCACCGCCGGCAATGGCCAACTCGTCACCGGCATCAGCCTGATCGAGCTCAAGGGCAAGGTGAACCGCAAGGTGTTCCAGGTGACGGTGCCGACCGGCCGCCTCGTTCCTCCCGGCATCGGCCTGCAGATCGATGCCGGCAAGGCGCAGAAGCTCGACTATGTGATCTGCTTCCCGGATCGCTGCGTCGCCGAAGTGCCGCTCACCGACCAGCTCGTGGGTTCGTTCAAGAAAGGCAAGCAGATCACGCTCACCTCGGTCAACTTCCAGAACCAGCCGAACCCGATCAAGGTCGCGCTGCAGGGCTTCGGCGACGCCTATGATGGCCCGCCGCTGCAGCAGTCGGACATCGAGGACCGCCAGAAGAAGCTGCAGGACTTCGTCGCGAAGAACAATCAGGACTTCGCCAAGAAGCTCAAGGAAGAGCAGGACAAGGCGAAAACCGCCAACTGATTATGAGCGTTTCTCCGGAGACGAAAAAAGCGGGGCCCTTTCCCCGCTTTTTTGTTGTCGGCGGTTACGCCTTCAGTGCTTCGAATGGCGTTTCGGCTCGTAGCGCCCGTCGGGCAGCTTGTCGAACATCTCGCCGATCTGAGGATGCCGGATCGGCTCGCCCGACCGGTCCTCGAGCAGATTCTGCTCGGACACGTAGGCGATGTACTCGGTCTCGGAATTCTCGGCGAGAAGGTGATAGAAGGGCTGGTCCTTGTGCGGACGCATGTCCGCGGGAATGGCTTCGTACCATTCCTCGCTGTTGGCGAATTGCGGATCGACGTCGAAGATCACGCCACGGAACGGAAACAGCCGGTGGCGAACCACTTGTCCGATCGCGAATTTGGCTGTTTTCATCGCACTCACCACTTAGGACCCGAGGCGCCGTCAGTGGCTTGCGCGCAAGGCGCCTAAGGTCTTGAATCTACGCATCACGGGCCCAAAAATCGAGCCCGACTTTCGGCTTGGTTCTTTTGGCGTAGATGCGGTCGCGATTCAATGCCGCAGCGCCACCTTGCTGCCAAGCTACGGATCGGCGCGGGCTATGGTTTCGGGCCGAAAGCGGAAGGTCCCGATGTGTCACCTTAGCGCGAGGCCTGTTTCCTGAAGTCGCCGGTCAGCGCACGGAAGCCGCTGCCCGGTCGCAGCCCTTCGCGCATGAAGAAGGCGCGCAGCGGCGCGAAGCTGCCCAGCGCGTTGAGACCGGCGCTGCGCGCCAGCTGGGCCGGCAGCATGTTGGACAGCAGCGACATGTTGAGCAGGTTCACCGCGCTGCTGCGCGCCAAAATATCGGGACGCCGCCTGGTGTCATAGGCGGCGAGGCTAAGCCTTGAGCCTGGATCGTCGCGGTTTTCGCTGGCGATTCCAATCAGATCGTCGATATCCCTGATGCCGAGGTTGAGGCCTTGGGCGCCGATCGGCGGGAAGACATGGGCGGCTTCGCCGACGAGCGCCACGCGGTTTTGCGCGAAACGCCCGGGCGAGGCCGCCGACAGCGGGTAGACCTGGCGGCCGGGCTCGACCGAAACACGGCCGAGCATCGACTGCATCTGCTCTTCGACCCGGGCCGACAGCGCGGCATCGTCGAGCGCTGCGAGTTCCCGCGCCGTTTCCGGCTTCACCACCCAGACGAGGCTGGAGCGTTTGCCCGGCAACGGCACCTGCGTGAACGGTCCGGTCTCGGTGTGGAATTCGGTCGAGATGAAGCCGTGCTCGCTGCGATGGCTGAAATTGAGAACGAGTGCAGACTGGGGATAGGGCCGCGCGGACGCCCTTATGCCGGCGGCTTCGCGTGCCGGCGACAGGCGCCCGTCGGCGGCGACCGCAAGCGATGCGGAGACCTCGCTGCCATCGGCCAGGTTCGCATGGGCCTGCGCGGCGTCAAGCCGCCATGTCTCGACCATCGACTTTCGCCATTCGATGCCGGGGTGAGCGGCAACCGCCTTGGCGAGCACCGGGATCAGGATATTGTTCGGTATATTGAGCCCGAACTGCTCCTCGCCGATCTCGCTGGCGCGAAAGGTCACGGTCGGGCTGCGGATCAGCCGGCGGGTCGCGTCGACGATGCGCATCACCTTCAGCGGCGCCGCCTGCGGCCTGATCTCGTCCAGCACGCCCAACCGCTCGAGGACTTTCAGCGACGGGTTCATGAGGGCGGTGGTGCGGCCGTCGCTGGTGGTGGCCTCCGGGCCAACGAGCGTCACGGCAAAGCCCGCTTCGGCGAAGCCGAGCGCCGCGATCAGGCCGGCCGGACCGCTGCCGGCAACCAATATGCGGGCTTTGTTGTTCTGCTCCACGCTAGGCTTCCATGAGTGATGGCGACCCTTCGGGCCTGTGTGTGGATATAGGGCAGATACTCAGGCTTGATCAACGCGGCGATTCGGCCCATTCGAGTGCCATGACCGGCCAGGAGCATGATTTCAGCAATCTCGACCGCGCCGGCCGCGCCACGGCGGGATTCGCGCGCAGCCCGCGCCTCGTCGTGACGGTTACGATTGGCGCGGGCATCGCCCTTGCGTGGTTCATCCTCGTTGCCATGGCGATTCGCGGCGCCGAGAGTCGGCTTGCCGGCGGAGTTCCTGGCGACGCGCTGCTCAAGGACCTGCCGCGCTTGCCTCTGCCGGAATTCCTCGACCGCTTTTTCGCCCTGTGTCTTGCGCCCGCGCCGCTTGCTGGCTCCGCTGCCGTGCTGGCGCCGGCGCTTATCCTGATGTGGTTCCTGATGGCCGTCGCGGCGATGCTGCCTTCGGCGGCGCCGATGATCCGCATCTATTGCGAGATCGCGGATACCGCCCGGATCAAGGACGAGCCCGCCGTCCATCCGCTGGTCCTGGTTGCTGGATATCTCACGACCTGGCTTGCGGCCTCGGTGGTGTTCGCCGCGCTGACGCTTGCGGTCTATGCTTTCGCCGCCTCCGGGCAGGTGCTCGATCCTGTGGCCGGGCTTGCCGGAACCGCCGCCCTGGCGATTGCCGGCCTCTATCAATTCAGCGGCCTGAAGCAGGCCTGCCTGAAGAAGTGCCGGAACCCGTTCTCGATCCTGTTCGCCAACTGGAGCGCCAAACCGGGACGCATCTTCCGACTCGGTGTAGGGCAGGGCGTTTGGTGCCTCGGCTGCTGCTGGGCGCTGATGCTGGTGATGTTCGCCGTCGGCGCGATGAACATCTTCTGGATGGCGTTGATCGGCCTGTTCACCCTGATCGAAAAACAGACCGCCGGCAGGATGGCAAGCCGGGCAGCCGGTGCGATACTGCTTGTGTGGGCCGCAGCCCTGCTATTAGTTTCGGCGTGAGGGAGAATTCGATGACGGACCAAAGCTGGGCAATGAAGGGAGAGCTGGTCCTCTCCTGCAATTGCACGGTTTTCTGCCCTTGCGTTCTGTCGCTCGGCAGCCACCCGCCGACCGAGGGCTATTGCCAGACCTGGGCTGGATTCCGCATCGATGCCGGCCATTTCGGCGAGGTCGAGTTGTCCGGCCTCAATCTTGGGTTGGTCATGGAAATCCCGGGCTATATGAGCCGCGGCAACTGGACTGCCGGCCTGTTCATCGACAAGCGCGCTTCCATCTATGCGGCGAAGGCCCTGACAAAAATCTTCACCGGCAAGGCGGGCGGCACCACGTCGCTGCTTTCGATCCTGGTCGGCAAATTCCTCGGCGTCGAGCAGGTGCCGATTACCTATGAGACGCGTGACAAGACGCGTGTCTTCCAGATACCAAAGATTATCGACGGCGCGGTGACGCCTGTGCCCGGCAAGGACCGCGAGAAGGATACGGTGATCACCAATTCCGAATACTGGATCGCGCCGGAAATCACCGTCGCGAGGTCCGACAAGAGCAAGATGCGCGCCTTCGGCCGCAACTGGAATTTCGCCGGCCGATCGGCCGAGATCTGCAAGCTGGACTGGCGAGGACCGTGAGCAAGAACACAACAGCCAGGAAAGCGGCCAAGAAGATCGCGGAGCGGATTCCACGGCCAAAGAAGAAAGTCACGTGGCCGCAGGCGCGCGCCTTTTCCGTGCACCTGCTCACCGCGTCCGGTTCGTTCCTGGCCTTCCTGTCGCTGGTCGCGGCCAGCGAGCAGCGCTGGACCGCGATGTTCTGGTGGCTGGGGCTGGCGCTGTTCGTCGATGGCATCGACGGTCCGATCGCCAGGAAGCTCGAAGTCAAGGAGATCCTGCCGACATGGTCGGGGGAAGTGCTCGACAACATCATCGACTACGTGACCTACGTGCTCATCCCGGCCTTCGCGCTCTACCAGCGCGGCTTCATGGGCGAGAACCTGTCGTTTCTGTCGGCGGCGATCATCGTGGTGTCGAGCGCGATCTACTATGCCGATACCGGCATGAAGACGAAGGAGAACTTCTTCAAGGGGTTCCCGGTCGTCTGGAACATGGTGGTGTTCACGCTTTTCGTCATCGAGCCGGGACCATGGGTTTCCTTCGCCGTGGTGGTGGTCGCCGGCATCCTCACCTTCCTGCCGATCAACTTCATCCATCCGGTGCGGGTGGTGCGGCTCAGGTCGCTCAATCTCGGCATGATCCTTTTGTGGTGCGCCTTCGGTGCGCTTGCGCTGGCGCAGGCCGCTCTTGCCAGCTTCTACAACAAGATCGGCGTGCTGGGTGAGCAGGTCAGCGACTTCACCAAGATCGGCATCACCATCACCGGCCTCTATCTCGCCTGCATCGGGGGCATCATGCAGATGTTCCCGAACCTTGGCGCCAAGAAATCCTGACCTAACTTTTTGTTGGAGCATGATCTTTTCCGAAAACCGGTTCCCACTTTTCGGGATCATGCTCTAAATCCTATCCCCGTCCCGAGAGAGTCGAGCGATGTCCAAGGCGATCCGCATTCATGCCCATGGCGGCCCCGAAGTCCTGACCTATGAGGATGCCGATCCCGGCCAGCCGGGCGCCGGGCAGATCCTGGTCAGGCACACCGCTATCGGCCTAAATTTCATCGACGTCTATCATCGTTCAGGCCTCTACCCGCCGCCCGGCGGGCTCCCGCTGATCCCGGGCAGCGAGGCGGCCGGCGTGGTGCTGGCCGTCGGCGCCGGCGTCGACTGGCTGACGCCGGGCGAGCGCATCGCCTATGCCGTCAATGTCGGCGCTTATTGCGAGGAACGGGTGATCGCCGCCGACCGCGTGGTCAAGGTACCGGACGGCATCAGCGACGAGCAGGCCGCGTCCATGATGCTGAAGGGCATGACGGCGGAATATCTGCTGCGCCGCACTTATCCTGTGAAGGCGGGCGACACGATCCTCTACCATGCCGCCGCCGGCGGTGTCGGCCTGATCCTCGGCCAATGGGCAAAGCATCTCGGCGCAACCGTGATCGGTACTGCGAGTTCCGCCGACAAGATCGAGCTCGCAAAAGCGAATGGTTTCGACCATGTCATCAACTACAAGGAGCAGGACTTCGTCGCCGGCGTCGCCGCCATCACAGGCGGCCGGAAATGCGACGTCGTCTATGATTCGGTGGGCAACGACACCTTTCCCGCCTCGCTCGATTGCCTGAGGCCGCTCGGCATGTTCGTCAGCTTCGGCCAGTCGTCGGGGCCGATCCCGCCTTTCTCGATGTCGCTGCTGGCGCAAAAAGGCTCGCTCTACGCAACCCGGCCGACGATCTTCGTCTACAACGCCAAGCGCGAGGATCTGGTGGCCTCGGCGCACGCGCTCTTCGACGTGGTGCTGAGCGGCGCCGTCGAGATCAAGATCAACCAGCGCTATGCGCTGAAGGACGCCGCGCAAGCGCAATCCGATCTTGAAGGCCGCAAGACGACCGGCACGACCGTCCTCATTCCCTGAGCCGGCTGCCTCGTTCTTCAGCGCCATGCCGTGGATGAGGGCACAGTTTGCCCGAAAGGCCCGCCGGTTTTTCGCAAGCTCCCAATAGGTGTATCTTACCCCTTGAGTTTCCGCTGGAATTCTTGAAGCTCTTTCAAGTTGGGTGCCGCTTTCCGACCGAAGCCGGCCGCGCATACGATACTAGCGGGAACACAGAACATATCCGGGTAACTGGATGGGAGGCACTGTGAGTGCAAATCATGACAGGGCGAACCTGCTCGAGGTTCGCGGCCTTACGAAGATTTTCGGCACGCTGACAGCGTGCAATCACATCGACCTCAACATCGCGAAGGGCGAGATCCACGCGCTGCTCGGCGAGAACGGCGCCGGCAAGTCGACGCTGGTCAAGATGCTGTTCGGTTCGCTGGAGCCGAATTCCGGCGAGATTTTCTGGGACGGCCAGGCGGTGAGGATCACCAGCCCCGGGATTGCCAAGAAGCTCGGCATCGGCATGGTCTTCCAGCATTTCTCGCTGTTCGAAGCGCTGACGGCAGCCGAGAACATCGCGCTCTCGCTCAATGACGGCTCGCCTATCAGCACCATCGCCGCGAAGGCCAGGGCGCTCTCCTACAGCTACGGCCTGCCGCTCGATCCTGAATCGCTGGTCGGCGATCTCTCCGTTGGCGAGCGCCAGCGCATCGAGATCATCCGCTGCCTGCTGCAGACGCCGCAGCTCATCATACTCGACGAGCCGACCTCGGTGCTGACGCCGCAGGAAGCCGACAAGCTGTTCGAGACGCTGGAAAGGCTGCGCTCCGAGGGCAAGTCGATCCTCTACATCTCGCACCGGCTGGAAGAGGTCAAACGCATCTGCGATCGCGCCACCGTGCTGCGTCACGGCAAGGTGGTCGGCCACTGCAACCCGCGCCAGGAGACGGCAGCCTCGCTCGCCCGCATGATGGTCGGCAACGAGGTCAAGGCGGTGGTGCGCGCGCCGGCCGAGGGCATCGACACGGCACCGGCGTTGCTGGAGATCCGCGGGCTCACCCGCAAGCCGGCGACGCCGTTCGCCATCCCGCTGAAAAACATCAATCTCACCGTGCGCGCCGGCGAAGTGATCGGCATTGCCGGGGTGGCCGGCAACGGCCAGGGCGAATTCTTCGAATCCGTCTCGGGTGAAGTGCTGCAGCAGGATACCGGTTCGGTGCGCATCCGCGGCAAGGATGCCGGCGCGCTCTCGATCACCGGCCGGCGGCTTATGGGTGCCGCCTTCGTGCCGGAAGAGCGCCTCGGCCATGGTGCGGCACCCCGGATGAAGCTTTCGGAGAATCTGCTGCTCTCGCGCCATGCCACTGACGGCAAATCGTTCGTCGGCTCCGGCGGCATGGTCAAGAACGGTTCCGTCTACAGCGCCTCCCAGCGCATCATCGCGGCGATGGATGTGCGCAAGAGCGCGCCCGATCCGGAAGCGGCGGCGCTGTCGGGCGGAAATCTGCAGAAATTCATCGTCGGCCGCGAGCTCGACCGCAAGCCGAGCGTGCTCGTCGTCAACCAGCCGACCTGGGGCGTCGACGCGGGTGCCGCCGCCCATATCCGCCAGGCGCTGATCGAGCTTGCCCGCAGCGGCTCGGCGGTTCTCGTCATCAGCCAGGACCTCGACGAATTGTTCGAGCTGTCCGACGCCATCGCGGTCATGCACAACGGCGAATTGTCCGCGCCGCTGCGGATCGCCGAGGCCACCTTCGAAAAGATCGGCCTGTTGATGGGTGGCGCCGAGCCCGGCCACGCCGAACATACCATGGAGACGGCATGATGCGACTCGAACTGGTCAAACGCCCGCAGCGCTCGGCGCTGTTTCAGGTGCTCTCGCCCTTCATCGCCTTCGCGCTGACGATGATTGCCGGCGCCATCATGTTCGCTTTGCTCGGCGTCAATCCGTTCACCGCCTTCACTGTCTACTTTGTTCAGCCGGTCAGCGAGGTCTGGCAGTTGCATGAACTGGCGATCAAGGCGGCGCCGCTCATCCTGATCGCGGTCGGGCTGTCGGTCTGCTACAAGGCCAACATCTGGAACATCGGCGCCGAAGGCCAGTTCATCCTGGGCGGCATCTTCGGCTCGATCATCCCGGTGCTGTTCCCCGACTTCGAAGGCCCGCTGGTGCTGCCGTTGATGCTCTTGCTCGGGATGGTTGGAGGCGCGCTGTATGCCTCCATCCCGGCGCTGCTCAAGACCCGCTTCAGCACCAACGAGATCCTGACCAGCCTGATGCTGGTCTATGTGGCGCAGCTCTTCCTCGACTGGCTGGTGCGTGGCCCGTGGCGCGATCCGCAAGGCCACGGCTTCCCGCAGACCATCCAGTTCGGCGACTCGGCCGTCCTGCCGGAGCTGATGCCGGATGCCGGACGCGCCAACTGGGGCTTCGTCTTCGCGCTGGTCGCCGCAGTGGCCATCTGGCTGATGATGAGCCGCATGTTGAAAGGTTTCGAGGTCCGCGTTCTGGGCTCGAGCCCGAGGGCAGGGCGCTTCGCCGGCTTCGGCTTCAACAAGATGGTCTTTTTTACTTTCCTGCTGTCCGGTGCATTGGCTGGGCTTGCCGGCATCTCGGAAGTCTCCGGCGCCATCGGTCAGCTGCAGCCTGTCATCTCGCCCGGCTATGGCTTCACCGCCATCATCGTCGCCTTCCTCGGCCGGCTCAATCCGCTGGGCATCGTCGCGGCGGGCCTGGTGTTGGCGCTGACCTATCTCGGCGGCGAGGCGGTGCAGACCGCACTGGGCATCTCCGACAAGGTGGCGCGGGTATTCCAGGGCATGCTTTTGTTCTTCGTGCTCGGCTGCGACACGCTCATTCATTACCGCATTCGTCTGATCGGCTTTGCCGCGCCGAAACTCGAGGCCGCGCCCAAGCTGGAGGGGGCACGCTGATGGACATCACCGTCAACATCCTTTTGACCATCGCGACCGCGGCGACGCCGCTCTTGATCGCGGCGATCGGCGAACTGGTGGTGGAACGTTCCGGCGTGCTCAACCTCGGCGTCGAGGGCATGATGATCATGGGCGCCGTCGGCGGTTTCGGCGCCGGCTATCTCACCGGATCGCCCTGGATCGGCCTGCTTGCCGCGATCATTGTCGGCGCGCTGTTTTCGCTGCTCTTCGCTGTCATGACGCTATCCTTGGCCACCAACCAGGTCGCGACCGGCCTGTCGCTCACGCTGCTCGGCCTCGGCCTCTCCGGCATGATCGGCACCAGCTTCGTCGGCCAGCCGGGCGTCAGGCTACCCAACCTCGATATCCCCGGCCTGAGCTCGATTCCGGTCGTCGGCAGGCTGATCTTCGGCCAGGATCCTCTCTTCTACCTCTCGATCGCGCTCACTGCCGCCGTGATGTGGTTCCTGTTCAAGACGCGCACCGGTCTCACATTACGCTCGATCGGCGACAGCCACTCTTCGGCGCATGCGCTCGGCATCAAGGTGATCCGCTACCGCTATCTGGCCGTGATCTTCGGCGGCGCTTGCGCCGGTCTTGCCGGCGGGCATCTGTCGCTGGTCTATACGCCGCAATGGGTCGAGAACATGAGTGCCGGCCGCGGCTGGATCGCGCTGGCGCTGGTGGTGTTCGCTTCCTGGCGTCCGTGGCGGGTGTTGGCGGGCGCCTACATCTTCGGCGCGGTGTGGATCGGCCAGCTTCATGCACAGGCTTTTGGCATTCCGGTGCCTTCACAGTTTCTTTCTTCGCTGCCCTATCTGGCAACCATCGCGGTTCTCGTTCTAATCTCGCGCAACAAGCGGTTGACGATGATGAACACGCCGGCTTCGTTGGGGCAGCCATTCGTTCCGGATCGTTGACAACAACAAAAAGACGGGAAGCTCCAAGGCTTAACTCAGAGAGGTAACACGATGAAAAAACTGCTTATTGCGCTTATGACCACGACTGCGGCTCTGTCGCTGGCGGCGACCGCCGAGGCGGCCGAAAAGCTGAAGGCCTGCTGGGTCTATACGGGTCCGATCGGCGACTTCGGCTACTCCTACCAGCACGACCAGGGCCGCCTCGAAGTGGAGAAGGCGCTCGGCGACAAGGTCGAGACCGCCTATCTCGAGAACGTCTCGGAAGGCCCCGACGCCGACCGCGCCTTCGAGCGCCTGGCGCGCGAGAAATGCAAGATCATCTTCGGCACGTCCTTCGGGTTCATGGATGCAGAGGTCAAGGTCGCCAAGAAATTCCCCAAGGTGATGTTCGAGCACGCCACCGGTTACAAGACCGGCAAGAACCTCGGCATCTACAATGCGCGCTTCTTTGAAGGCCGATACGTTCTCGGCCAGATAGCGGCCAAGGAATCGAAGAAAGGCCTTGCCGGCTACATCGTCTCCTTCCCGATCCCGGAAGTGGTGATGGGCATCAACTCCTTCATGCTCGGCGCGCAGTCGATCAATCCCGACTTCAAGGTCAAGATCGTGTGGGTGAACTCCTGGTTCGATCCGGGCAAGGAAGCCGACGCCGCCAAGGCCCTGTTCGACCAGGGCGCCGACATTATCGTCCAGCACACGGACTCCACCGCTGCCCTGCAGGTCGCCGAGGAGCGCAAGCTGCACGGCTTCGGCCAGTCGTCAGACATGATCAAGTTCGCGCCGAACGCGCAGCTGACCGCACTCACCGACGAGTGGGGCCCGTACTACATCAGCCGCGTGCAGGCGGCCCTCGACGGCACGTGGAAGCCGGACAATGTGTGGCTGGGCATCAAGGACGGCGCTGTCAAGCTCGCGCCCTTCACCAACATGCCTGACGACGTGAAGGCGATGGCCGAAGCGACCGAGAAGAAGATCGCCGGCGGCTGGAATCCCTTTACCGGTCCGGTGTCCAAGCAGGACGGCTCGCCCTGGCTGAAGGACGGCGAAGCCGCCGACGACGCCACGCTGCTCGGCATGAATTTTTATGTCAAAGGCATCGACGACAAGCTGCCGCAGTAAGCAGCAACGAAATTTCGAACCGGAGAGGGCGCCTCGGGGCGCCCTCATTCGTTTTAGGATCGATTGGCAAGATTTCCCCGCCCAGGGCGGAAGCTGAACTGACTTTTTGCTAGTCGGCTAAAGATCGTTGTTCGATCTTGCGTGCCAAGTATTTAAGATAAATCTCGCTCTATCTTTTTCCGAATTCCAGATTCTCATGGGATCTGCGCAATATCTGTGACCGGTTCCGTGACCGCTTTCACATACGTCAGTGACTTCCACTTCCATACTGACCATGCAAATCAGACGAAATCAGCTGGCGTGACAAGCGCCCGCAGAAGGGGGTCTTATGCAATTGAATAAAAAACTTCTGGCGATCATCGGGAAGCGCTTTCCCGCCATCTTCGATGTCATCCCGCGCGGACCGCAGGGTGGGCTTGCGCGGGTCGCACTCAATCCACAGCCGCTCCCGCCGCATGAACTGGGCGCAGCGGTTGCCGACGAATTTGTCCGCCATGCTTGGGTGGCTGAGCGAGGCGGCCTCGACATGAAGGCGCTTTTGAGCGACCTCGATGACTGGTGCCCCACGCGGCCGAAGATACCGAAGCTTCCCCCATGGTGGGGACCGTTTCCGGAGCCGGAGCCGCGCCCTGAGTGGTTCGTAGACTACCATTTGGGATTTGCCGCAAGGCTGTCGGCGGTCACAACGCGCACACGTCTCGATGAGACCTTCGATCAGGTGATCGACCGTTCCCTGGCCGCAATCGAGGCGGTGAAGCTCTGACGAGACGCCGCTGAAGCCGAGGGGCTGTGAAGAGCCTAAGGGCGCCCGCAGGGCGCCTTACTTCATTGGAGACGTCCACTTTCGCGCGGGTATCAGACCGCCGAGCCGTAAAGATCATATGCGTCGGCGCGGTCGACCTTGACCGTGACGATCTCACCGGCGCGCAGCGGCCGGCGCGACTGGATATGCACCGATCCGTCGATCTCGGGCGCGTCATATTTGGTGCGGCCCTTGGCCGAGGTGCCGTGCGCCTCGTCGATCAGCACCGGCAGCCGCTTGCCGACCTTTCTGGCGAGCTGCGCTGCCGAGATCTTCTGCTGGCGCTGCATGAAGCGGTGCCAGCGCGCCTCCTTGACCTCCTGCGGCACCTGCTCGAGGCCGAGGTCGTTGGAGCGCGCGCCTTTGACCGGTTCGTATTTGAAGCAGCCGGCGCGGTCGATTTTTGCTTCGTCCAGCCAGTCCAGCAGCATCTGGAAATCGTCTTCCGTCTCGCCGGGGAAACCGACGATGAAGGTCGAGCGGATGGCAAGATCCGGGCAGGTTTCGCGCCAGCCGCGGATACGCTCCAGCGTCTTTTCGCCATGGGCGGGACGGCGCATGTTCTTCAGCACCTGCGGCGAGGCATGCTGGAAGGGGATGTCGAGATAGGGAAGGATTTTTCCCTCCGCCATCAGCGGAATGACGTCGGCGACATGGGGGTAGGGATACACATAGTGCATGCGTATCCAGATGCCGAGCTTGCCGAGCTCCTCGGCGAGGTCGAGGAATCTTGCCCGCACCTCGCGATCGCCGAACAGGCTCGTCTGGTACTTGATGTCGATGCCGTAGGCGCTGGTGTCCTGCGAGATGACCAGGATTTCCTTGACGCCGGCCTTGGCGAGCTTTTCGGCCTCGCGCAGCACATCCGCCGCCGGCCGCGAAACGAGGTCGCCGCGCAGCGCCGGGATGATGCAGAAGGTGCAGCGGTTGTTGCAGCCTTCCGAGATCTTCAGATAGGCGTAGTGGCGCGGCGTGAGCTTGACGCCCTGGGGCGGCAGCAGATCGACGTAAGGGTCGTGACTGGGAGGTGCTGCCTCATGCACCGCCGCCATCACGCTCTCATAGGCCTGCGGTCCGGTGATCGCCAGCACATTGGGGTGCTTCTCGCGGATGACCTCCGGCTCGGCACCGAGGCAGCCGGTGACGATGACGCGGCCGTTTTCCGAAAGGGCGGAGCCGATGGCGTTGAGTGACTCGTCGCGCGCGGAATCGAGGAAGCCGCAAGTGTTGACGACGACGAGGTCGGCGCCGTCATGCTTGCGGGCGATCTCGTAACCCTCGGCGCGCAGCCGCGTGATGATGCGCTCGGAATCGACGAGCGCCTTCGGGCAACCAAGACTGACGAAACTGACGCGGGGCGCGGACATTAGCGATTTTTCCAAGAGACAAGGGAGCGAGATCGCAATCCGGCCAAGGCCTTAATATCGATCTGCGCTGTGCGGCTTAGCCAATTCGCGCGGCGCAATAGCACGCTTCCGCAATCAAGCAAACCGGCCAATTGGCCGCGCGGCGGGCGTTGCCGGCCCGAGCGGCCCCTTACCACCCTTTGCCAGGAAGCTTTTCAATGACCATCCGGCCCGAACCAGGGCGCCAGGAAAGCGAAATGGTCGGGAAACTGCTGCACGGCGCCTTCGAGCAGCATGTTGATCGCGACGTATAGAATGATCAGCAGGCCGATATAGGCAATCCAGCGATATTTTTGCAGCAGGCGCGCTACAAAGGAAGCGGCAAAGCCCATCAGCGCGATCGATAGGGCCAGGCCGATGACGAGCACCGTCGGGTGCTTCATGGCGGCGCCGGCAACGGCCAGCACATTGTCGAGCGACATGGAGACGTCGGCGATGACGATTTGCCAGGCGGCCTGCGAGAAGGTCTTGCGCGGCGTCTTGCCGGCGATCATCCGATCCTTGTTGTAGTCGTCATTCGCCAGCGCTTCGGTCGCGTCAAGTTCGTCTTCGGGGCTGACGCGCAACTCGCGCCACATCTTCCAGCAAACCCACAAGAGCAGCAGGCCGCCTGCAATGAGCAGCATCGGCCCGATGCTCAGCAGCCATTGCGTGATCAGGGCGAACAAGATGCGAAGGACGGTGGCCGCGGCAATGCCGACGAGAATGGCTCGCTTGCGCTGATCGGCCGGCAGGCCGGCTGCCGCCAGGCCGATCACGATTGCATTGTCACCTGCAAGCGCGAGGTCGATCGCGACAACCTGGAAAAGGGCCGAAAGGCCTGCGGCAGTAAATATTTCCATAAACTAGAAATCCTTGCCTGGGCGGGCGTCGCGAATTGTCCAGAGGGGGCCTAAAGGCACGCTGTATCAGCGTCAAGACAGTGATTCAGGATCGGCCGGAAAACAACTTTCCTCGCGCCCGGTGCAAAGAATTTTAGCCGAACGCCGGCAGCAGGGGACGGCCGATGGCTAGTCGTAAAGATTGTATTTTGCCCAGTCGGTTTCCGGGATCTCGTCGCCGATCTTGTAACGGAACTGCAGCACTTGCATGTGGTCGGGTGCGGTCTGGCACTTGAATTTCAGCCGGAACCATTGACCCTTGCTGCGAAAGGCGGCGCCTGGGCTCCTTATCGCATCGGCGCTCATCTGCGGTGTGGCGAAGGCATAGGCCACGACTCGATCGGCTTTGTAGTTGTGATCGTCGTGGCTGATCCGGTCGAGCACTTCGGCGTCGCAACGCTGCTCGAGACGAGTCTGCGGATCGAGTTTCAGCAGGCCGGCGCGCAACGCGTTGTCCATCGCCTTGGCCGGCCAGGCCAGCGTCAGGGACGCCAAGACCATCAGGCAGAGCTTTTTCATGGGCGCGACAAGCAGCATATTTTGTCTGAGAAATCAACCAAACGCACGCGCTTGTGAGATTGGTGCCGGCCGGGATTCACCGGCTCGTGATTCGAACCCCGCCGGCGGCCGTACGGCCCCAAAATGCCCGCCGCGAGCAAATTCGGCCCGGCCGCTTTTTACGGCCGCGTCAGGCGATAGCGTTCTCTGTTGCAGCCTCTTCCGCTGCGCTGTCGTCTCCGCTTCCTGCGTCTGGCACCTGGATGTCGCCCGAGCCGGTCGGGGGAAGCACGGTGATGTCCATTCGGGCAATGCGGGACGCTGCCCGACCTTGCGCGCCCGGCTCGCTGTTGCCTGTGTCAGCAACCGAGACTTTGGCGAGATGGCCAACACTTTCGGCGCTCTTGCCGGGGAAGGTTTCCTCGGACGGCGTCTGAGGTCTGAGGTTACGCTGCACCACGCCAGCGCTGTGCTGGTTTCCAACAGGGGAGGTCATGGCTGTGGCTCCGGTGAATGACGGGACCTGTTTAGCACAGCGGACTGGTGCCAGCCTTGCGACCGGAGAGGCCGTCGGCTTGCGCAATCGGGTATGGCGACCGCTACGGAGAGGATAGCCGCGCGTATACAGCACCCACGATGCCGCGACGGTGGCTCGACGACCCAGGCGCCAAGCAAGCGCATTCGTCTAGCTGCGATCGTCCTCAGTTCTGGCAGTCATGGTCCGCCGGAAGTAATCACCCAGGAAGCCTCTGTGCTGCACCTAAAATGCTCCGCTGCAGGGCGGCGCTATACGTTCCGTCGTTTGCGAAATGGTCCCACATGGAGAAGCAGGCCGTGAGTGCGGCCAGAGCGAGAATTGTGCGCATTGGAACTCCCCACAAGCGCCCGAAGACGCGCAAGGGTACGTTCCTCTCGGAATGCAAGATATTGCCTATATAGTAGGTGGCCTCAGCGTGATCTCTACGCCGATCGCGAGTCCGAAAGCGGTATATTCTAGTAAGCGGACGGCAAAGGCTGCGCTAACTTGGCGGAGGGAGTGGGATTCGAACCCACGGTGAACTTGCGCCCACGCCGGTTTTCAAGACCGGTGCCTTAAACCGCTCGGCCATCCCTCCAACTAATTGCTTTTATTGCGCTTTTCGGTTTTTGCTAACTGGCTGAAATGGCCGGTTGCTACGCAGATTGCAACTATTTGGCTTTCCGTTCGCTGCTTATAGCCGCCTGCAACGCCGCGTCAACTTGCTCGGCTGCGATAAAGGTCGAGCGTGATGCCGATCGTCGACTGCCCAAGGCGCTCGCTGGCAACCTTCGGGTGAACCCCGGCTGACAACATCTGCGTAGCATGGGTGTGCGGGAGGTCGTGAAACCGGATACGGGGCAGGGCTGTCTTACCAAGGACCCTGCCCCACTCATGCGTCAGTGAACGCGGCTGCAATGGCTGGCCGTCGGCCTTCAGATCCCGCGGCTGGCAAAGTCTCGGCATGTCGGAGGCAACGCCGCATGACTGCTTACCGATCCGCCGCTGCTTGGATCGACCAAGCCTTGGGCTGTCTCGCTGAAGCCGTCGAGCGCATGCCCGACGATCGCTTCCTCGCCGAGCATGCCGCCGCGCACGACGCACCGCGGTCGCTGTCGGTCAATATGGTGCCTGCCGTGCTGGAGCGGGAGTGGTGGCGCCGATGGGTCGCGACGAGTGAACTCGGCCGACGAGCCTGAGAGATCACATGCCAAGAGTCTGCCAGCTTTCCGGCTGACGCGTCACCTCGACCAAAACCGCCGCGGCCTGCTCAACCTCGTCGGCCGCATGGTCGACCTGTTCGAGCTTTTTCGCCAGACGGTCGTGCAGCATGGAAAGCCGTGCCGCATGGTACACGGCGCTCCGCTTTCGGCCGTCCGAGTTGAGCGGTTCGAACATCACCATAGGGATGTCTCCTTACGGCACGCTTGTCGGCGGCACGATCTTCAGCAGTCGCCTTCTGGCAGCCTTCGCGCGCCGATGTTCGGCCCGGATACGGCTGCAAAGGGCGAGGCCGACCGCGAGCCCGCAGCTCTCGTCGAGCATCGTCTTGCCTGATTGAGAGAGATCTCTGCGCGCTTCGCGCGTTGCCTGGCGACTGCTTGCTCCAACACTACCAATTCAACCATACTGCCGCATCCTCACGGTTAGCGATCCCTTCTAATGGAGAACTGTGGCCTATCCCTTTGGTTCCGCTGACTGAATGTCGCGCCCTCCGGTGCGGATCCGGATGCGGTGACCTGGGGTCAAGCGACGCTGCCTCACGGGCATCTTGGGCCGTGGGTTGAGAAACAGCCTGGCCTGTCTCGTTCCATGGCGCTCAAATGCATGGTGCTGGCGCGGGAGTATCAGGAGCACCGGCAGGCGGCATATGCGCAGCAGGCCACAGAGAAGCGCCAGAGCGCGCCCGGCTTCGTTCGGCTCATCCTTCTACCTGTGGCTGGTCAAATCTGGAGCGAGGTCCTGCTACAATTCGGTTATGGCAGTCCGAATAGCGATTGTCCTGGCGCTTCTCTTCGCCTTCGCCTACGGATTCGCAAAACTCGCGGAACGTTATGGCGGCTTGGGCGGTAAGCCACCCTCTCGGTGTGAATTGTCAAACCCCGCTTGCTCAAACCCGAACGCGCCGCCAGCAAAGTCGCCTGCAAAGGCCGCGCGGTAGCCGCGCAAGCTTTTAGCCGCTCTTCCTCAACCTCACGCCGGCGCCGCCGTTCTCAGCGATGAACTCGACGCCGGCGGCTTCCAGGGCGCGCTGGATTGCGTGTAGGTTGCTGGCCCCCGGAATGCGTTGCCCCTTTTCGAAGGAAACGACGGTGTTCCGGGAGATCTTCGCGGCCTCAGCAAGTGCCGCCTGGTCGAGTTCAACAAGCCCGCGCGCGGCCCTGCATTGTGCTGGCGCTTCGCTCAACATCGGCAAAGTTTGCTGGTTTGCTCTGTGGCAGAAATGTCACGCAACTCGAATATGCGGTGCTTCAACTGCTGCGCGCTTATTATCCAGCTAAGCGAGGCGTATCGTTATTGATGGGCAAGGGGCGACGCACCTGACCGCACACGCGTTTCATTACCTCCCGAACTGGCGCCCACTGCGGAGAACGTAGTGGGCGTTTTCTTACCCTCTGAAGGTGAGCCCTTGGCCCGGCGCCGGCCTGACTACTGTATGTGAATCATTTTGTACGCCAGTTAAGCAAAACAGATGGTTTCTTCAAGCTTTAGCTAATATAGATGAGCCAGGCCATCCGTTCGATCTAGGAAGCCTCTGCCGAGGCTCGTGCTAGGGTCCTGCTCGGCGCAAGATTTCGGCGCCATGAGCGCCGGTTGGAAAAGGAAGTCCCCCTCCAAAAAAGCTGCCCCTCCATCCGGCGCTCATCCGTGCGTCTTTGCGGCAGTTCCCGCCATAATCTCGCCCGGTTCCGGCCATAATCGATTAACATCGTGATAAACAATTCCTGTGCAAAAGGGATTGGGGATCAAGGTGTCGCTAACGTTCGTCGGCTTGGCTCCGCGAACTGGCAGCGAGAGGGGACAATAGAAAAATGCAGACCTCGGCGCGCCCGCGTCTTCGTCGCGCTCCTGCTTTCGCGCTGTGCGCTGTATCGGCGGCTCTGCTCGCCGGCTGCGGGTCGACGCCGCAGCCTAGGGCGATGCTCGACAAGCGGCCGCACTCCAAGGAATATTTCGCCGAATCCGAATATGGCGTGAAGGCGAGCCCGCGCGTCGCCTTCATGCGGCGCGGCGGCGGGCGCGACCAGCTCGGCAAGCCCTATCAGGTGCGCGGCAAGTGGTACTACCCGAAGGAAGAGAAGCACTACGCCAAGACTGGCCTGGCCTCCTGGTATGGTGACGCCTTCCACGGCCGCCTGACCGCCAATGGCGAGGTCTATGACACGGCGCAGCTAACGGCGGCGCACCCGACAATGCCGCTGCCGAGCTACGCCCGCGTCACCAATCTCGACACGGGCAGTTCGGTGATCGTGCGCGTCAACGATCGCGGCCCCTATCATGAAGGCCGCATCATCGATGTGTCGCAGCGCGCCGCCCAGATGCTCGATTATGCCAATGTCGGCACCGCAAGGGTGAAGGTCGAGTATGTCGGCCGGGCGCCGCTGGACGGCAATGACGACCAGTATCTGATGGCGTCCTATCATCCCGGCAACAGGCGGCCGGATCCGTCCGATGGTCTGCCGACCGGCGTGATGATCGCCATGAACGGCCCGTCGCCCAGCATCCAGACGGATGCGCCTCAGGCCGCCGTGCCGTTCCCCGGCAAGCTCACCAATTCGGGGCAGGCCTTCGCCGCGCAGCCGGGCCTCTCAGAGCAGCCGGCTCTGGCCGAGCAGCCAGCGATGTCGGCGCAGGCGCCGGGCGACGGCGATGTCACCTTGCCTGATTTCGGGCCGATCGTGCCGGAGCGGCCGGAATTCAGGCTGCCGCCGAACTCGCCCTTTGCCATGGCCTCGCTGTCCTATGCGGATGAGCGCGTCAATCGCGCCGATGTCTTTGCCGCCCTCGACACCAGCGGCATGTCGCCGGCCGACATCCTGCGGTCGTGGAAGAAATCGAACCGCCAGGAACAAGCGCCGGCCTCGGACTATATCGCGGCTGGCTCCTTCGACGATGCCGCCGAGGCCAAGCGCGTGGCGACGGCCCTCGAGCCCTTCGGCCGGACCGAGATCCAGCGCACCGAACTCGACGGCAACGACTGGTATGCGGTCAACGTCTATCCGGATGGCCACGGCAGCATCGACGACCTGCTGCGGGCAGCCTGGTCGCATGGGGCGCCGGACGCATTGGTTGTGCGAAACTGATCAATTTCGCGCGCAGTTGATCGAGCGGAAAAAACCCTGATAGCTTGGCCGGGCTTACCAACAGCTCTCTTGGCGCGGAAAATTTGACGGGTCGGATGTGCTTGCGTTGACAGATCGCATGCCTTGCAGATTGGCCGAAACGCTCGTCGCGTCGTCATCCTGGGGCGAAGCAAGGAGCGCAGCGACGCGGCGCAGACCCCAGGATCCATGCCGTGACCTCAAGGCACCACTACGGTGCAGAATTCTGCTTCGTTGCATTCCTCAGCCGCGGTTACGGCCTGGATCCCAGGGTCTTCGCGACGGAGCTTCGCTCCTGCTTCGCCCTGGGATGACGAGGTTCGGGAGACCTCGGCCAATCCCGAACGTTTCCGATAGCTCACTCAAAGAGAAGGCTAAGATATTGGCAGCCGGCAGGCCTCAAACCTGTCAAACATATGTCGAAGAACGCGCACTAGCAGGTTGAGCTTTATGCAATTTCGCCTTTTCCCGCTCGTTACGGCGCTCTGCCTGTTGCTCACACTCTCTCCGGCAAGCGCGCAGCTTTTCGAGACCAAGGCGGCCCAGGCCTTCATGATCGATGCCGACACCGGCACGGTGCTTTTCGCAAAAGATGCCGACAAGCCGATCCCGCCGGCCTCCATGGCCAAGCTGATGACGATGGAGATGGTCTTCAACGCTCTCAAGGCGAAGCGGATGACGCTCGACGACACCTTCGTCGTCAGCGAAAACGCCTGGCGCACGGGCGGCGCGCCGTCGGGAACCTCGACCATGTTCGCCAAGCTCAAATCGGCGGTCCGCGTCGAGGATCTGATCCAGGGCGTCACAGTGCAGGCCGCCAATGACGGCTGCATCGTGCTTGCCGAAGGCATGGCGGGCTCGGAGGCGAATTTCGCCGCGCAGATGACCGAGCGCGCCCGCGAACTCGGCCTCTCGAAATCGACCTTCGTCAATTCGACCGGGCTGCCGGCCGACGGCCAGCAGACGACGGTGCGGGAACTGACGATGCTGGCGCTGCATATCTGGCGCGACTATCCGGAGTTCTTCCATTATTATGGCCAGCCGGACTTCACCTGGAACAAGATCTCCCAGCGTAACCGCAATCCGCTTTTGGCCATGGGCATCGACGCCGACGGTTTCGTGGCCGGGGCGAGCGAGTCCGCCGGTTTCGGCATTGTCGGCACGGTCAGCCACAACGGCATCCGCGTGATTGCGGCGCTGAGCGGGCTGGCGAACGATCGAGAGCGCTCCGAAGAGGCGCGCAAGCTGCTCGACTGGGGTTCGCGATCCTTCCAGAAGACGGAGATCTTCGCCAAGGACGAGGTTGTCGGCGAAGCGCAGGTCTTCGGTGGCGCCCAATCCGGCGTGGCCTTGAAAGCCAAGGGCCCGGTGGACATCTTTCTGCCGATAGCCAACCGCGACAAGCTGACCGCCAAGATCGTCTATGACGGTCCGGTGGCGGCGCCGGTGGAGGAGGGGCAACCGGTCGGGGAATTGCGCGTTTGGATAGGCGACACGCTCAGCCAGCGGACGCCGCTTTTCGCCGCCGAGTCGGTGAAAGTCGGCACGCTGCCGCAGCGCGCGCTCGACGCGGCCAAGGAACTGGCTGTCGGCTGGCTGCGTCAGAAACATTTGTGATCGGGCAGGCTCGTGGACCTTTTCTCGGACGGGAGCTATGACAGCGGCCAGCGTGAGCAAAGGCATTCTCGGTTGACGAGCGGATTTTTCATCACCTTCGAAGGCGGCGAAGGAGCCGGCAAGTCGACGCAGATCGAGCGGCTGGCCCGGCGCATGCGCGCCAAGAAGTATGAAGTGCTCGTTACGCGCGAGCCGGGCGGCTCGCCGGGCGCCGAAGCGGTGAGACACGTGCTTCTGTCCGGCGCTGCCGAGCCCTTCGGCCCGAAGATGGAGGCGATCCTCTTCGCCGCCGCGCGATCCGACCACGTCGAGCAGGTGATCCGGCCGGCGGTCGAGAGCGGCTCGATCGTGCTGTGCGACCGTTTCATGGATTCCTCGCGCGTCTATCAGGGCATCACCGGCGGGCTCGACCCGGATTTCATGGAAGCGCTGGAGGCGGTCGCCATCAACGGCATGGTCCCCGACATGACGCTGATCTTCGACATCGATCCGGCCGAAGGCCTGAAGCGCGCGGCGGCGCGCCGCGGCGCGGGCGACAGCGCCGACCGTTTCGAGAAGGAAACGCTCGCCGTCCACCAGCGCCGGCGCGAGGCCTTCCTGGCGATCGCCGAGGCGGAGCCGGATCGCTGCATCGTCATCGATGCGTCGGCCGATCCGGAAACGGTGGAGAATGTCGTTACCGCGGCGGTGTTCGCGGTGCTGGAAAGGCGGATGCCGGTGCAAAGGAAGCAGACGGCGCCCGCATGATCTTCGAACGCATCGCCCCGGAACAGCACGATACGCTGGACGGCGTACCCGAGCCGTCGGAAACGCCGCGGCTTATCGGCCACTCTCAGGCAGCGAACATGCTTGCCGCCGCCTACCGCGCCGGCAAGCTGCCGCATGCGCTGATCCTGGCCGGGCCGCTCGGCATCGGCAAGGCGACGCTCGCCTTCCATCTGGCGCACCATCTTCTGAAATATCCGGACTTCAAGGCTGCGCCCGACACGCTCGCCGTACCCGATCCGTCATCGTCGCTGTTTCGCCAGATCGCCACCGGCGCGCATCCTTCGATGCTGCATCTCACGCGTCCGGCCAACGACAAGACCAAGAGCTTCAAGACGGTGCTCACCGTCGACGAGATCCGCAAGGTCAATCGCTTCCTGGCGATGACCTCGCATGACGGCAGCTACCGTGTCGTTATCGTCGATCCGGCGGACGACATGAACACCAATGCCGCCAACGCCTTGCTCAAGAATCTCGAGGAGCCGCCGGCGCGCACCCTGTTCATCCTCATCGTGCATGCGCCGGGCAGCCTTCTGCCGACGATACGGTCGCGCTGCCAAATGGTGCGGCTGACGCCGCTCGCCGCCGACGAACTGATGGCGGTGCTCGAAGGTATCGAACCGCCGCCGCCAGACGATCCGGCGGCGCGCACGGCACTGGCTGAGCGGGCAGGGGGCAGCGCCCGCAACGCGATCCTGCTTACCCAATATGGCGGGCTGGAAATCGCCGGTGCCCTGGACGCCCTAGTGGCGGCGCAGAAGCCCGACATTGCCGGCGCGCACCGCCTCGCCGAGGCCGTCGCCGGCCGCGACCAGGCGATCCAGTTCGATATCTTCAATCGTCGCGCGCTCGATCTTCTATCGGAGGCCGCTAGCGAAGCGGCTTTAGCCGGCGATCTTGCCAAGGCCAAAACGCTGTCCGAGGCTTGGCACGAGGCTCTGAACACGATATCTGAAGCCGAGACCTACAATCTCGACAAGAAGCAGCACGCCCTGACCATGATCGACCGCCTGAAGTCTGCACTGCGAATGTGACGGTTTTCTTGATGCATGCCGTTGCCCCAAAACCGGGCGCCGCTTTTGGGCGGCATGCATCGGCCTCGGGATGGCAATCGCCATGCCGATAGGATATCCACCGCCACGGCTTCCATTCAGACATTCATGACGGTTCATTCATGTCACGCGACACATTCTACATCACGACCGCGATCTCCTACCCGAACGGCAAGCCGCATATCGGCCATGCCTACGAGCTGATCGCCACCGACGCACTTGCCCGCTTCCAGCGGCTCGACGGCAGGCAAGTCTACTTCCTGACCGGCACCGATGAGCACGGCATCAAGATGCTTCAAACGGCCCGAAAGGAAGGCATTTCGCCGCGCGAGCTCGCCGACCGCAACGCGGCCGAGTTCAAGCGCATGGCGAGCGCGCTCAATGCCTCCAACGACGATTTCATCCGCACCACGGAAGAGCGGCACTACGCCTCCTCGCAGGCGATCTGGAAGGCGATGGCCGCCAATGGCGACATCTACAAGGGCGGCTACGCCGGCTGGTATTCGGTGCGCGACGAAGCCTATTACGGCGAGGAAGAGACCGAGGTCCGCGACGACAATGTGCGCTACGGACCGCAGGGAACGCCTGTCGAATGGGTCGAGGAGGAGAGCTATTTCTTCCGGCTTTCGGCCTATCAGGACAGACTGATCGCGCTTTACGAAAGCCAGCCCGACTTCATCGGCCCGGCCGAGCGCCGCAACGAGGTGATGCGGTTCGTCAAGTCGGGGCTGAAGGACCTGTCGATCTCGCGCACCACCTTCGACTGGGGCGTCCCGGTGCCGGGCGACGAGAAGCATGTGATGTATGTGTGGGTCGACGCCTTGACCAACTACATCACCGCTGTCGGCTATCCCGATGAAAACGCTGAAAAATGGCGTTTCTGGCCGGCGGACGCGCACATCATCGGCAAGGACATCGTGCGCTTCCACGCCATCTACTGGCCGGCCTTCCTGATGTCGGCGGGAATTCCGCTGCCCAAGCGCGTCTTCGGCCACGGCTTCCTGTTCAACCGCGGCGAGAAGATGTCGAAGTCGGTCGGCAACG
Organism: Mesorhizobium album; assembly: GCF_033977205.1. Classification (NCBI taxonomy): domain Bacteria; kingdom Pseudomonadati; phylum Pseudomonadota; class Alphaproteobacteria; order Hyphomicrobiales; family Phyllobacteriaceae; genus Mesorhizobium; species Mesorhizobium album. The sequence goes on from NZ_JAVIIW010000008.1 coordinate 36,854, forward strand.
TCATCGACCCGTTCACTATGGCGGAGCACTACGGCGTCGACCAGGTGCGCTATTTCTTCCTGCGCGAGGTGCCGTTCGGCCAGGACGGCAACTACAGCCACGAAGCGATCGTCAACCGCACCAATGCCGATCTCGCCAACGGCCTTGGGAATCTGGCGCAGCGCTCGCTGTCGATGATTGCCAAGAACTGCGGCGGCGCGGTGCCGAAGCGCGGCGACCTTACCGAGGCCGATACAGCGATCCTCGACCAGGCCGTTGAGGCGCTTGCCGTGGCGCGCAGGGCAATGGCGGAGCAGGGCATCCATCTGGCGCTGGCCGCGATCTTCAGCGTGGTGGCCGAAGCCGATCGCTACTTCGCGTCGCAAGAGCCCTGGGCGCTCAGGAAGACCGACCCCGAGCGCATGGAAACGGTGCTGTGGACGACGGCCGAAGTCGTCCGGCGGGTGGCGGTGCTTTGCCAGCCCTTCATTCCCGGATCGGCCGCAAAGCTGCTCGACGTTTTGGCCGTGCCGGCGGACAAGCGCAAATTCGAGCACGTCCACGCCGAGTATGCGCTCGTGCCCGGCGCCGCTTTGCCGGCACCCCAAGGCGTGTTTCCGCGTTATGTCGAGCAGGACACCAAAGCCTGATGCTCGTCGACAGCCATTGCCATCTCGATTTTCCAGACTTCGCCGAGGAGCGGGCGGCCATCGTCGCCCGCGCCCTGGCCGCCGGGGTCGGTCGCATGGTGACGATCTCGACGCGCGTGAGGCGTTTTCAGCAAGTACTTGAAATCGCTGAAACTTTTAACGAAGTCTATTGCTCGGTCGGCACTCATCCACACCAAGCGGCGGAAGAGCTCGACTTGACCGCCGACGAGCTGGTGCGGCTTTCCAGCCACCCCAAGGTGGTGGCGATCGGCGAAGCCGGCCTCGACTACTTCTATGATCACGCGCCGCGTGATGCGCAGGCGCAAGGGTTGCGCACCCACATTGCGGCCGCGCGCCGGACCGGGCTGCCGCTCGTGATCCATTCGCGCGATGCCGATGACGACATGGCGGCGATCCTGGAAGACGAGACGGGGAAGGGCGCCTTCCCCTTCATTCTGCATTGTTTTTCATCCGGGCGCAGGCTGGCCGAGGTTGGCGTGGCGCTGGGCGGTTATGTCTCTTTCTCGGGCATCCTGACCTTCAAGAACTCGACCGAACTGCGCGCCATCGCCGCCGATGTGCCGCGCGAGCGGCTGCTGGTCGAGACCGACGCGCCTTACCTGGCGCCGATCCCGCATCGGGGGAAACGCAACGAGCCCGCCTTTGTCACAAACACGGCAAAGGTGCTCGCTGAAACCATCGGTGTCAGCGAGGCCGAGATCGCAGACATCACCACGGAAAATGTCTTCCGGCTATTCACCAAGATGCCGCGCCCGGACATGCGGGGCGCCTGAGAGATGAGCGACCGGCTGCGCTTCACCATTCTCGGTTGCGGCTCGTCGCCCGGCACGCCGCGCATCACCGGCGACTGGGGCAATTGCGATCCCAAGAATCCGAAGAACAGGCGCATGCGCACGGCGGCTCTTGTCGAGCGGATTGCCGGGAATGGCGGCCGCACGACGGTGGTCATCGACACCGGGCCGGATTTCCGCGAACAGATGCTGCTCGCAGCGGTCAGGCGGATCGACGCCGTCGTCTATACCCATCCGCATGCCGACCACATCCACGGCATCGACGACCTGCGCGGCTATGTGCACGAGCAGCGGCACCGCATCGACATCCACGCCGACGAGCCGACGATGGGACGGCTGCGGCAGGCGTTCAGCTATTGCTTCGAGACGCCGCCCGGGAGTTCCTATCCGCCGATCGTCAAGCCGCATCTGATCGACCATGCCAGGCCAGTGGTGGTCGAAGGCGAGGGGGGTCCCCTCACCCTTGAGCCGCTGCCGCAAATCCATGGCGACATCATCTCGCTGGGCTTCCGCGCCGGCGGCATCGCCTATTGCCCCGACATCAGCGATTTTCCGGCCGCCACCGCCGAACGGCTGCGCGGCCTCGACGTGCTGGTGATCGACGCCCTGCAATACAACACGCATCCCAGCCATTTGTCGCTCGGCCAAGCATTGGGCTGGATCGACAAGCTCGCGCCAAAACGCGCCGTGCTAACGCATATGCATGTGCCGCTGGACTACGCCGCCGTGATGGCCGAGACGCCGGACCACGTGGTGCCGGCCTATGACGGCATGGCGATCGAAATTCCTTACGAGTCAGCGTTGTAGAGACGCTTGTTCATTTGGCTGTTCGGTTTGCTTGGATCGGCGCAGCACGTTAGCTGCGCTCCGATTAGCCCGAAGCCAATCCGACCGATGGGCTGCACGGCGTTTGAATTGCGCCTCGTCCGCAGCATTTCCGGCGGCAGCGTGCTGGGGGTGGACCGAAAAACGCAGCGGATTTCCAGATGCGCGCTTAGCGCCACAGTTCCATAATCTATCTTATGCGACTTACGGTTCAGTCGAATTAGCTATGGTGGGCAATCCGTCACCGTGACCAAAATCAGGCTTGGATCAGGCCTCCTCGATCTTTTCCCCGGGTTCCATGCCGCCGCCGGACAAAGCCCATTGACCAGAAAACACCCCACGGTCGCTTGGCATCTTGCAAAGCAGATAGGCGCAATCGTTCTCGATAAGCGGACAGACGATGATCCTCTGCTTCATTGCGGTCCTCGGATTTCTGATGATCACTCACTGTAGCAAGCGCACTGCCCCAAGGCGACATGGCCGATGCGGAGTGCCTATGCCACCTCTCGCCGCCGGATCACTGCAGGTCCGACAGCTCATCATCGAGGATCAGCGCTTGCCGGGCCGTCGCATCGAGCACGCAGCTGACGATGATGTTGCTTTGACGATCGGTATTGACGGTTTCGGCGGACCCTTCCGCCGCGCAGCGCGCGTCGCGGTAGGCGATCCAGGCGCGCTGCATCTTGCGATAACCCTCCCGCGCCTTTGGCGCGGCCTTGGTCATCAGCACCGCATAGGTCGTATTGAGGCGATCCTCCCACACCTGGACCTCGCGGTTGGCGCAATCGATCAATCCAAGTTCTGACTGGCCGTCGTCGCTCTCGAAAGAGCACAACTCGGTCACGTAATTGATGCACGAGGCAGGCTCGTGTCCGGCGAGCTTGATTGCGTTGTCGATTTGGATGGCCGGCGTCGGCGTATCGTTCACCCCGGGAACGACGCCTGGAAAGGCGCCGACATATTTCAGGCATTCGGCAAGCGCCGCCTTGTCCGAGGTATGTAGTTTCTCCTCGGCCGCCGCAGGCGCCAAGGTGACAAGCAGCAAACAACAACCCGCCAGCATGAGAACACTCTTCATCGCCATAGCCCCATTTTGTTGCGCCAGGCGCGAATTGTCGCAAAACTCCGGGCTGAAGTAACTACCCTGCCCCAAGCCGCCGTCGCACCGGGGGAGCAACAATGAAGGCATCCAGAAAATGATCGCGTCGCCTTCCTTTCTCGGCTTTCCCGATCGGCTCGCCGAAGGCCGCGTGCCCCGTGCGGTGATCTTCGGAGCCGGTCACGGCAGCACTTACCCAGGCAAGGACAGCGGTGGCTATGCCTTGGCCGCCAACGCCATCCGCGCTGCGAGCCAGGACGATGCCTCGCTGGTCGAGCACTGGGATTTCGATCTCGGCGGTCCGCTGTTCGACGGCGGGCCGGTCTGCTGCATTGATGCCGGCGACATCTTGACCGTCATGCACGACGATGCCGGCAACCGTGCCAGGATCGAGGCTAAGACGCGGGAGGTTCTGGCAATGCCGGCCGTGCCGATCCTGATCGGCGGTGACGATTCGGTGCCCATTCCCTTCCTCGCCGGCTTTGCGGATCACGGACCGGTCTGGATCCTGCAGATCGACGCCCATATCGACTGGCGCGACGAGGTGCATGGCGAGCGCTACGGCTATTCGAGCCCGATGCGCCGAGCGAGCGAGATGCCGCATGTCGCAGGGATCGTGCAGGTCGGCATCCGCGGCGTCGGCAGCGCACGCCTCGGCGAAATCGAATCGGCGCGGCGCTATGGCAGCCGCTTCGTGACCGCCCGCGAGGTCCACGCCCAAGGCGTCGAAGCTGCCCTCCGCCATATTCCGGAAGGCGCGCGGGTCGTCGTCACCCTCGACTGCGACGGCCTCGATCCCTCCATCTTGCCGGGCGTGGCGGCGCGTACGCCCGGCGGCCTCAGCGACACAAGAAGGTGCGCGCGATGCTGGTGCCGGTAAAGACCAGGAACACAGAGGCGAGCGACAGGCCCATGACGGCGCAGAAGGCCCAGAACATTGTCTTTGCGCCTGCGGCCGACATCGTCTGCATCTTGAACGAGAAGATCATGACGAAGGCAAGCGGCGCCAGCATCACCACCCATTTCAGCGGGCTGGAGAAGATCGGCACATAAAGCGCCGGCGTCGAGGCTACGGCCAAAGCGACAAGGCCGGTGACGACGAGGCCGAGGCCCATATAGTTGTAGACGCGCAGCATGTGCTTGCGCAGGCCCTCGTCATAGACCGCGCCGGTCTGGACGCCGCTGCCCGTTCGGTATCCGAGATTGGGGCTGTTCATTCGGGTTCTCCTTGCTTGTGTCGGTTCGACCGGGTTTTTCAGTAGAGTGTTTGGGCCAGCTTCTCGGCGGCGCGGTCGAGATCACCCGCATCACCGCGTCCGACGACGGCGTAGGCGACCTCGCCGATCTGGAAATAGGCGGACGAGATGTCGTCCGAGGGCGCGACGGTCGGCTTCACCACGTCGAACGTGCCCGGCCTGATCGCGAACAGCGACACCAGCCCGAGGTCCTTCGTCTCAATCGCCATCTCGACGCTCGGCCCGAAGCGCGACGGATAGATCTGGACGTCGCGGATCTTCCAGTCGTCGGGCAATGAAGGCATGACGATCGCGGTCGCGGCGCGGATCTCGTCGGCATTGTAATTTGGCGCTTCGGCCTGGGATGGCATCGTCTCGCGTACCAGCGTCGTCCGGTGCGCGCTCACCGCTTCCTCGACATAGGCGGGCGGCTGCGTCGAGGCGACCACTTTGGTGACGGCGATCGGCCCGAAGAAACCGTTCGCAAGCCAGCCCGCCGCCACCAGCACGGCGGCCGCCGCGGCCCGCTGCAGCACGGACAGGACACGATCCCGGGCAAGCGCCCTCTCCAGCCGCCGCGCCGCTTCGGTCGTTGCCGGGCGCGCCATGCCGTTTGGTCCGGCAAGCGCCACGCGCAGCTCGTCGCGGGTTCTCAGATCGGACATCACGCGCGCTGCCACTTCCGGACGCGCGGACAGGAACGCCTCGACCTCGATGCGGCGCGCAGCATCGAGCTGATCGTCGACATAGGCGTCGAGGTCGTTATCGGTAACAGGATCGACGATAGCGGTCATGATTCACCTCCCACGATCCTCAAGTGGTTTTTGCCGCGGACCGGAGCGCCCTCCTCCATCTCGCGCAGCGCGGCACGCGCGCGGCCGATGCGCGACATCAAGGTTCCAAGCGGCACGCCGCTGACCTCGGCGGCGTCGGCGTAGCTCAGCCCTTCGATGGCAACGAGATGCAGGGCGCTTCGCTGCTCTTCCGGCAACGCCAGGAAGGCCCCGCGCACTTGCGAGAGGCGAACCGAATGGTCTTGGGACGCCGGCACGCTTTGATCGGCAAGATGGCTGGCCTGCTCGATGCGTGCCGCCTCGGACCGGCGTGAACGTATGCGATCGACGAAGATGTTGTGCACGATCGCGAGCAGCCAGGCGCGCGGGTTACCGCCGACGCGAAAGGTCGCGCGGCGTTCATAGGCGCGCACGAGCGCATCATGGACCAAATCCTCGGCATCGGCGCTGTCGCGCGTCAGCGAGCGCGCATAGCGCCGCAGCGAACCCAACTGCCCGACAATATCGAAGCGTGCCATCGACCGTTTCATGCCCTGATTACGGAACAGGGCAAGGTTTTAATCCCGGTGACGCGTGATTTCTGTTTTGACCGATGGCGACTTCAGCCTTCGCCGGCATCCGGTGTGTAGGAAACCGCTGGCGAAGCGCGGCCGATTTGCGTATCACTCCGCCGCCATTGGAGCTCCATCGATGTTCGAAAGCCTGCAGCCCGCGCCCGCCGACAAGATCCTTGCCCTCATCGGCCTCTATCGCGCCGACACGCGCCCCGGCAAGGTCGACCTCGGTGTCGGCGTCTACAAGGACCGCGACGGCAGGACGCCGGTGATGCGCGCCGTGCGCGAGGCCGAGAAGCGGCTGCTCGCCAGCCAAGACACCAAAACCTATCTCGGCCTTGCCGGCGATACCGGCTTCAACGCCGCGATGATTAAGCTTGCCTTCGGCGAGAAGGCCGACATGTCGCGCATTCGAGCCGCACAGGCGCCCGGTGGCTCCGGCGCGCTGAGGCTCGTGGCCGAGCTTCTGCAGCGCACCCGGCCCGGCACGACGGTCTGGCTGTCCGATCCGACCTGGCCGAACCATCTGCCGGTGATGCGCGCCGCCGGCCTGCAGGTGCGCAACTATCCCTACTTCGATGCTGCTTCCGGTGCCGTCCGCTTCGACGACATGCTGGCGGCGCTGAAGACGGCCAACAGCGGCGACGTGGTGCTGCTGCATGGCTGCTGCCACAACCCGACCGGCGCCAATCTCGATATTGCGCAATGGGCGAAGGTTGCGGACGTCCTGCTGGAGCGCGGCCTGCTGCCCTTCGTCGACATCGCCTATCAGGGCTTTGGCGAAGGCCTCGACGCCGACGCTGCCGGCCTGCGCCTGCTTGCCGACAAGGTGCCGGAAATGGTCGTCGCCTCGAGCTGCTCGAAGAATTTCGCGGTCTATCGCGACCGCGTCGGCGCCGCGATGATCATGGCGAAGGACGGCGCCCAGGCGGATGTGGCGATGAGCCAGATGCTGGCGGCGGCGCGCGCGCTCTATTCGATGCCGCCGGATCATGGCGCTGCCGCCGTGCGCATGGTGCTCGAAGACGCCGACCTCAAGAAGGATTGGGAGACGGAACTTGAGGAGATGCGGCTGCGCATGCTTCGGCTGCGCGTCGCCTTCGCCGAGGCGCTCAGGCGGCAGTCCAACTCCGACCGCTTTGATTTCGTCGCCAGCCATCGCGGCATGTTCTCCCGCCTTGGGCTGACAGAAGCGCAGGTCGAGCGGCTGCGTACCGAGCATGCCGTCTACATGGTGGGCGACAGCCGCATCAATGTGGCCGGCCTGCCGGAGGACGGCATGGACGATCTCGCCAAGGCGATCGTCTCGGTGCTCGACTGAGTGCCGGCGCAGCTGTGGACAACAGGCTTTTGACCGCCGGCGGGATTGGTCGCCTGCCGCTGCGCGCGCTAGGGTTTACGGCATGAAGCCCTCGAAGGACATCTCCCGGCTGATCGAGATCATGGCGGCGCTGAGAGCGCCGAAGACCGGCTGTCCGTGGGACATCGAGCAGAATTTCTCCACCATCGCGCCCTACACGATCGAGGAAGCCTATGAGGTGGCCGACGCGATCGCGCGCGGCGATTTCGACGATCTGCGCGAGGAACTGGGCGACCTTTTGCTGCAGGTCGTCTACCACGCGCAGATGGCGGAAGAGATTGGCGAATTTGCCTTCGGCGACGTCGTCGAGGCCATCACCACCAAGATGATCCGCCGCCACCCGCATGTCTTCGGAGACGAGAAGGCGCGCAGCGCCGGCATGGCCAAGGGCATGTGGGAGAAGATCAAGGCGGCGGAGAAGGCCGACAAGCGCAACGCCCGCATTGCTCGGGGGCTCGATCCTGAAGATCACGGCAAGGGTTTTCTCGACAGCGTGCCGGTTGCGCTCCCAGCGCTGACCCGCGCGCTGAAGCTGCAGGAGAAGGCCGCCCGCGTCGGCTTCGACTGGAGCGAGGCAGCGCCCATCCTCGACAAGATAGAGGAAGAGATCGGCGAATTGCGCGAGGCGCTGGCCAAGGGCGACGCTGCCCCAATCAAGGACGAGTTCGGCGATATGCTGTTTGCCATCGTCAATCTCGGCCGTCATCTCAAGCTTGATTCCGAAGCCTCGCTCGGCGGCACAAATGAGAAGTTCCGCTCGCGCTTCCATTATGTGGAGCAGGCATTGGGGGCTTCCGGCAGTTCGCTGGAGAAGGCGACGCTTGATGAGATGGAAGCGCTTTGGCAGCTGGCCAAAAGCGAAAAATAAGTGTTTGTTCTACGCAATTCCGGACGGAAAACCGCTACACACTTTTCCCGGAATTGCTCCGTCGTTAGGCGCTGTTCTTGCGGTGCAGCCGGCTCTCGATCTCCTGCCGGGCGCTGTGTGTCGCCGTCAGTGAGATGGTGACGCTGCCGTCCTCATTGTCGGTGCGCGAAACGACGTCGCCGTTGCGGTAGAGCCAGTCGACCTGGCCGAGCTGGGCGGGGTTCAGCGTCACCGTCATTGTCTCAAGCTCGCCTGACACTCTGGTTTCGATGAGCGCCTTCAGCGCGTCGATCCCCTCGCCGGTCGCCGCCGATATCGCGATCGGCGGCGCCTTGCCGCCGGCGCTTTCGGCAAGCAGGCGCTCGCGATTGCCTTTGTCGAGCAGGTCGATCTTGTTCCACACTTCGATGACGCGATCTGTGTCGGCCGCGTCGACACCGAGATCGCCAAGAATGCGCTCGACATCCTCGGCCTGCGCCGCGGTGTCGGGGTCCGAGATGTCACGCAGATGCAGCACGAGATCGGCCTCGACAACCTCTTCCAGCGTCGCCCGAAAGGCTGCTACCAGATGCGTGGGCAGGTCCGAGATGAAGCCGACCGTGTCCGACAGGATGATCGGCGTGCCGTGCGGCAGGCGCACGCGGCGCAGCGTCGGATCGAGCGTGGCGAACAGCATGTCCTCGGCCAGAACCCCTGCCCCGGTCAGCCGGTTGAACAGCGTCGACTTTCCGGCATTGGTGTAGCCGACGATCGCTACAACCGGGAATGGCACCTTCTTGCGTTTGGCGCGGTGCAGGTCGCGCGTGCGGCGAACCGTTTCCAGCTCATGCTTTAGCTTGGTGATCTTGTCCTGCAGGATGCGCCGGTCCGACTCGATCTGCGTTTCGCCGGGACCGCCAAGGAAACCCGCGCCGCCGCGCTGCCGTTCGAGGTGGGTCCAGCTCCGCACCAGCCGGCCCTTCTGGTAGTTGAGATGCGCCAGCTCGACCTGGAGGGTACCTTCCTTGGTCCTGGCGCGCTCGCCGAAGATCTCCAGGATCAGCCCGGTGCGGTCGAGCACCTTGGCGTTCAGCTCCTTTTCGAGATTGCGCTGCTGCACCGGCGTCAGCGGGTGGTCGACGATGACCAGTTCCGCCTTGCGCTCCTTCACGATGTCGGCGAACTCCGCTACCTTGCCGCTGCCGAGCAGCGTCGCCGGGCGCGGGTCGTTGACCGTCACCACCGCAGTGTGGACCGGATCGAGATCGATGGCGCTGGCGAGCCCGACCGCCTCGTCGTGGCGGGCATCCGCCGAGCGGCTCAGGCGCGGGCGGCTCGAATCGTCGTCGCCACGCGGCTGGCGCGCAAGCACCGGCACGATAACGACCGCCCGGGTCGGATCCTTGGCTTCCGGTCCGAGTTGGTGCCCTTGCTTTCCGCGAACGCTGCGGTCCGCGTCCTTCTCACGTGCCAATCAGGCGCCCTGGCCTTCCTCGCCATCGAACATCTGAACCGGCTGGCTCGGCATGATCGTGGAAATGGCGTGCTTATAGACGAGCTGGGAATGCCCGTCGCGCCGCAACAACACACAAAAATTGTCGAACGAAGTGACGACGCCGGTCAGCTTCACGCCGTTGATGAGGAAGATGGTAAGTGGATTCTTGCTCTTGCGAACTGAATTCAGGAACAGGTCCTGAAGGTTTTGCGATCGTTCCGCCATTGTTTTTGTCTTTCGCCGATCCCCTTCGGTCTGCAGGCCAATGCGCCAAATTACGCGGCGCCTGTCAAGCCAGCAAACCCCCTCTTGCCGTCAGCGCGGCAAGCAGAACGAGATAGTTGAGGTTCATTCCACCTTTGCGGTTATCAGGCTGGACTTTTTTCCGCAATGTCAAAAAATGCCTGCCGCAACGAAAGTGTCATAGAGCCGGGATGGCCGTTTGCGATCGGCGCGCCGTCGATTTCGACCACTGGCATGGCGATCGTCGTCGCGGAACTGATGAAAGCCTCGCGCGCGGCCTTGGCTTCGGCGACCGAAAATCCACGCTCTTCGACCTTCAGACCGAGCTTGGCGGCGACATCGAACAGCGTCGTGCGCGTGATGCCGCGCAGGATGCCGTGCTCGGCAGGCCGCGTCACCAGAACGCCGTCGCGGGTGACAATCCAGGCATTGGACGAGCCGCCTTCCTTGACCGTGCCGTCGGTGTCGACGAACCAGGCTTCTTGAGCGCCGGCTTCCTTGGCCTTCTGCTTGGCGAGCACATTAGGCAAAAGGCCGGTGCTCTTGATGTCGACGCGGTCCCAGCGATTCTCCGGCACCGTGATGACCTTGATGCCGGTCTCGACCCGCTTGGCGGCGGCAGCGGGATCGGCCTTGCGGGCGGTTATGACCAGAGCCGGCTTGGTGTCCGCCGCCGGAAAGAAGAACTCGCGGCTGGCGACGCCGCGCGTCACCTGGAGATAGACGAGGCCGTTGACGACATGGTTGCGGCGCACCACCTCGCGCAGCAGCAGCGGCAGCACGCCCTCGGAGACGGGCCAGGCGATCGACAGTTCCTTCAGCGAGCGCTTGAGCCGGGCAAGATGGCGCGGCATGTCGACGATGTAGCCGCGCGCCACCTCGCAGACCTCGTAGACGCCGTCGGCGAACTGGTAGCCGCGATCCTCGATGTGGACGCGGGCTTGAGCATGGGCGACGTAGCGCCCGTTGACATAGGCAATGCGCGGCATGGAAACCCCTCGGAGCTGTTCGGCTTTCTTAGGCGATTCCGCCGCTGCCGTAATGAACAATCGGGTGGACCAAGCGGTCCGGGAGCGGTTCAGCGTTTGAGAGAATCGCCGACCCGCTCTAAACATTTGTTTTTTACGCAGATCCGGACCGAAAACCGCCGCGCACTTTTCCTGGGATTGCTTTAGACGCCCAGCGACTTCAGCTTGCGGTGCAGAGCGGACCGCTCCATGCCGATGAATTCGGCCGTCTTCGAGATGTTGCCGCCGAAGCGGTTGATCTGGGCGATGAGATAGTCCTTCTCGAACTGCTCGCGAGCCTCGCGCAGCGGCAGCGCCATGATGTGCTGGTCCGACTGGTTGGGCGTGCGCGGCATGACATCGCCGATCTCGGAGGGCAAAAGGTCGGCGGTGATCGGCGCATCGGCCTCGCCGCCGCGCGCCAGGATCATCAGCCGCTCGACATTATTGCGCAGCTGGCGAACGTTGCCCGGCCAGTTATGCGCCTGCAGCACGGCGAGCGCATCGTCGCCGATACGGCGCGGCTTGATGCCGGCCTGGCGCGCGATCTGCTTCATGAAATTGTCGACGAGGTAAGGAATATCCTCGCGCCGCTCGGCCAGCCCCGGCACCGTGACCGGAACCACCGCCAGACGATGATAGAGATCCTCGCGGAAGCGGCCGTCGGCGATCATCGCCTCCAGGTTCTGGGAGGTGGAGGAAATGATGCGGACGTCGACTTTGACGCGCTTGGTGCCCCCTACCCGCTCGAACTGCTGCTCAACCAGCACGCGCAGGATCTTGTTCTGCGTCTCGCGCGGCATGTCGGCCACTTCATCGATGTAGAGAATGCCGCGATGCGCCTCTTCCAGCGCCCCGACCTTGCGCTCGGTGCCGTTCGATTCGGTGCCGAACAGCTCGATCTCCATGCGCTCAGGCGTGATGGTGGCGGCGCTCAGCGTCACGAACGGGCCGTTCTTGCGCGCCGACAGCGCGTGGATGGCGCGCGCCGTCAGTTCCTTGCCGGAGCCGGACGGGCCGATGATCATGATGCGGCTGTTGGTCGGCGCGACGCGCTCGATGGTCTGGCGCAACTGGCTCATCGCCGACGACATGCCGATCAGGTCAAAAGTCTCGCCGCTGCGCAGCTTGAGGTCGGAAACCTCGCGCCGCAACTTGGATGTCTCCAGCGCGCGTTCGGCGATCAGGATGAGACGGTCGGCCTTGAACGGCTTTTCGATGAAATCATAAGCGCCGCGCCGGATGGCCGAAACCGCGGTTTCGATGTTGCCATGGCCGGAGATCATCACCACCGGCATACTCGGATGCATGGTCTTGATCTCGTCCAGCAGCGCCAGACCGTCGAGGCGCGAGCCCTGCAGCCAGATATCCAGGAAAATCAGCCGCGGCGCGCGATCAGCAATCGCTGCAAGCGCACTGTCTGCATCATGTGCCGTACGGGTTTCGTGACCTTCGTCGCTCAGGATGCCAGCGACGAGTTCGCGGATGTCTTCCTCGTCATCGACGATGAGAATGTCAGACGCCATTACCGACCTTTTCAGTTTCTCGTTCGTGTTCGTTGCGGCCCTCGCCGCGTGGCGGCGCGGCGACGACCGCTGCCGGCGGCAGGATGATCGTGATCATCGCGCCCCGGCCGCCGTGGAAATCGGGCGGCGCGTCGTGCAATTCGAGCCGGCCGCCATGGTCCTCCACGATCTTCTTGACGATAGCGAGGCCAAGGCCGGTGCCTTTCTCGCGCGTCGTCATGTAAGGCTCGAGCAGCCGCTGCCGATTCTCGCGCGGCAGCCCTTTGCCGTTGTCGATAACGTCGATTCTTATGGCGCCATCTTGGCGCCCGACTTGAATCCGGATTGTGCCGTCGGAACGGTCTTCCGCATCAAGTCCGTCAATGGCCTCGGCAGCGTTCTTGATGACATTGCCGAAGGCCTGCGCCATCAGGCGGCTGTCGAATGTGCCCTTGAGCGGCTCGGTGCCGAAATCGCGTTCGAAGGCAATGTCTGAGCGGCTCACTTCCACCAGGAACGATGCCTCGCGCAGCGATTCGCGAAGATCGATGACTTTCATTTCCGGCTTCGGCATACGGGCGAAGGCCGAGAATTCGTCGACCATGCGGCCGATATCCTCGACCTGTCGGATGATGGTGTCGGTGCACTGATCGAAGACCTCGCGGTCCTCGGTGATGACCTTGCCGTAACGGCGCCTGATGCGCTCGGCCGAGAGCTGGATCGGCGTCAGCGGGTTCTTGATTTCGTGGGCGATGCGCCGCGCCACATCCGCCCAAGCCGACGAGCGCTGCGCCTGGACGAGATCGGTGATGTCGTCGACGGTCACGACATAGGATTTTTCATCCGATCCTTCGTCACCCGCTTCGACGGTGATCTGGACATTGAAGGTCCGCTCCATGCCGGCGCGGAAGAAGGTCACCTGCTCGCGATAGACCGGCTTGCCGGACTGGCGCCCGATCTCGAAGACGCGGCCGACATGCGGCAGGATGGCCGAGAGGTTCTGTCCGAGCGCGGCACTGGCCGAGATCGCGAGCATGGTTTCGGCCGAACGGTTGACGATGGTGATGGTGCCAAAGGAATCGACGCCGATGACGCCGGCGGTGACGCCCTCCAGCACCGCTTCGGAGAAACGGCGCCGTTCGTCGATCAGGTCCTTCGCCGACAGAAGCTCGTTCCGCTGCGATTTGAGCTCCAGGATCATGTTGTTGAAGGTTTCGCCCAGCGAGGCCACGTCGCCGTCGGACTGGCGCACGGGAACGGCGACGTCGAGATTGCCGGTGGCCACCTCGTCGGCCGCGCCGATCAGCTGGCGGATCGGCCGCACCAGCCGGTCGGCGACCGCAATGCCGGTCCAGATCGCCGACAGGATGACAATGAGGGTCAGCGACAGATAGGGCAGCGCGAAGGCCACCTGGGAGGTCCGGCGATTGTCCTCGAGGTTGCGGTATTCGTCGGTGTTGGATTTGACGATCTGGCGCGCCCTGATCACCTCGGGGTCGACCAAGCGGATCGTATAGAGGTAAAGGCCCTCGATCTCGCGCAGCTTGACGATGGCGCCCATGATGTTGCGGGTGCGCGGTTCGATCAGCACCGGCTTGCCGTCGGCGGCCGTCTCGACAGCGCCCGGCGGCGGCTCCGGCATCGCGAAGTCGGCGTCGGTTTTGGCGCTCATCACAAACGAGCCGTCGGGCTTGATCAGCGCCGCATGCGCCAGCCCGCGGCCGACGGCCTCCTTGTTCATCAGGTCGAGGAAGCCGGTTCGGTCAAGCCCGTAGAGCGTGCGCGAGGCGTCGAGGTCATAGGCCATCGACAGGGTCGTGCCCTGCAGGTTGCGAGCATTTTCCTGGACATAGGCATCGGCGATCGACAGCGACGAATTGACGATGGTCTTGGTGCGGATCTCGAACCAGCGGTCGAGGCCGATATCGAGCGTGATCGAGGCGATGATGGCCACCATGATTGCCGGGATGGCGGCGACCAGCGCAAACATGGCGACGATGCGCACATGCAGCCGCGAGGCCGCTCGACCGTGCCGGCGCGCCATGACGATGCGGCGGATCTCGCGGCTGATCAGGGCGATCAGGAACAGGACGAAAACGGCGTTGAGCGCGATCAGCGCCCAAGTGGCGTTGGCATTCGGCGCGATCGGGGTCGCGCCGACCAGGATCGCAAACGAGATCGCTGCCGTGATCATGGCGCCTACGATCGCGACCACGCCAGGCAGCGCCAGCAGCCGGCGGCCGTCGGGGACGCCGGCCCGGTTGAATAGCGGTTGGTTCAGTGTCGGAGCCTCAGCAGCCATATCGCCGTCTAGAGTCGGTCATTGCGTCGGATGTATGCAACGCATTGTGGCGATTATGCAACAAGTGTGGCCGGGACGGAAATCTTTCCCCGGCTCATTCACGCAAAAGAACAAAGCCGGACCCCAATGGCGCCGAACGAGGCAGCCCGGCAACGCGATGGCTCGCGCGTCACTTCCCCGGTCGTGTCCGTCGCAACCTATGCGGCGTCTGCCCAATCTCGCGGCGCATCCAATGCGCCAGATGCGACTGATGCGCGAAGCCTGCCTGGTAGGCTACCTCGCTGACGCTGAGGTCGCTTCCCAGAATCAGGGAGCGGGCGCGCTCAACCCGGCGTCGCAGCACGTAGCGGTGAAGGGTCGTACCGGTCGCCGCCTTGAACCACGTCCTGAGATGCGAGCTGCTGGCGTTGGCGATGCGGCTCAGCGTGTCGATCGTGAGCGGTTCGGAAAGATGTGCATCGACATATTCCAGGACGCGGTTGAGCTGCGCATCCGAGAGCCGAACCGTTCGATCCGTCTCCAAATCGTCGAGACCAAGCAGGCGCACCGCAAGCGCGACGCCGACACTTTCGGCGAACAGCGTTCCGCCCGGCGAGCCTGTCTTTTGGTCGGCCTCAAGTGCCCGCACGAGGTATTCGATACGTTCGTCCCGAAGCAGGTGCCGCGTGTCGAAACGGCGTGCCTTTATGCCGCCTTCGATCTCCGAAGCCACGCGCTCAAGCATGGCGGGCGACAGGCGAACCTCCTTTGTGTCGAATGAGGTTTCGGCCTCGAACCCGCCCTCCTGTCCCGCAGGCACGAAATCAATGTCACCGGCGCGCCGTAAGAAATATCGTCCGGCGTCACTGCAATAGGAGCGCGTCGCCGCACTGGCATGGACCGTTATGCGGTGATCATCCGCCCGCGGCAGCCGATAGGTGCCCGCTTCGACATGCCGGCAGGCGATTGACAGGCCAGCCGGCACCTGGGCCGAAGTGTACTGCGGATACATGTGAAACAGGCCTCGAAATCATGGCAGAACCTGCCCAACATTTGGCGGTTCCTGCGCGATTTTCAATGCCGAAGCCCTCTAGACCTGCGCCTCGTTTACCAACGCAAAGAGGTTCATATGAGTTACTATGTTGTCGTCGGAGCAGGCCCCGTCGGCCGGGAGACGGCCCGCCTGCTCGGAGAGCAAGGACATGACATCGTCCTCACAAGCAGGAGCGTAAGCGATATCGATTTGCCCGGTGTCCGTGCGATAAAGGCGGATGCCGCCGATGCCGCCGAACTGTCACGCATCAGCCGGGGCGCGGATGCCATCTTCATGTGTGCCATGGCGCCTTACCACCGGTGGCCGACTGACTTCTTTCCAATCATCGACGGCACGGTGCGCGCGGCGGAAGCCGTCGATGCGAAGATCATCCTGCTTGGAAACCTCTACGGCTATGGCGAGAATGCCGACGGTCCCTTGCGTTCAGACCTGCCTCTCGACCCGACATCGAGGAAGGGCACTGTCCGGACGATAATGTGGCAGCGTGTATCTCGCGCCAATGTGCCGGCCATCGAGGTGCGTTCCAGTGACTATCTGGGGTATGGCGCGGTCACCTACTTCTCGCTTCTCGCGCTGCCTTCAATCGTTGAAGGAAAGCCTGTCGCCTTCTTGGGAAACCTCGATGCCGATCATGCCTGGGCTTTCATCAAGGACGCCGCCCGGACGCTCGTCGCGTCAGCCTTCTACACGGGCGAATGGGGACGCGCCTTTCATGTCCCGTCGCAAAATGCTTCGCCACGCGATCTTATGCGCAGAACCGCAGCGTTGCTCGGTAGGGAGATTTCGCAAATGCGCTACTATTCCACCGCTGAGATGGAAGCCCTGGGCATGCATGAGCTCGTGGAAATGCAGTATCTCTTCGATCGCCCGCTGCTGGTCGACTCTTCCGATACCGAGCATCTCCTCGGTGTGAGGGCCAGCAGCCTTGACGCGATGATCGCGGACACCGTCAGGGATTATCTCTGAACCAATCATGTGGATCGGGAACGCAGCGTTCCGCCCGTCGACCGGCGGGCGGGAACTGGGAAAACGCCGGCAAGCATATGGCCGGCATCGAACGCCTAGATCTGCCTTGAGGATTTGTAGACGTTGACGCCGAGCTCGCGGATCTTCTTGCGCAGCGTGTTGCGGTTGAGGCCCAGAAGCTCGGCCGCCTTGATCTGGTTGCCGCGCGTCGCCGTCATCGAGGCCAGCACCAGCGGGTATTCGACCTCGGCGAGGATGCGCTGATAAAGCCCGGCCGGCGGCAGTTCGCCGGCAAAAGACGCGAAATAGCGCTGCAGGAAATGTTCGACCGCCTGGCCGATCGACAAATCGTCGGGGATGAGCGGTCCGACACCCGGCACCACGGGCCTTTCGCCGGTCTTGAGCTCGGCCTCGATGATCTCGGCGGAAATCTCGTCCTGCGAATAGAGCGCGGCGAGCCTGCGCACCAGGTTCTCCAGCTCGCGCACATTGCCGGGCCAGGGGTAGCGCTTCATCAGCTCGATGCCGCCCGCCGAAATGCGCTTGGTCTGCAGGCCTTCGCTGGCGCCCTGCTTGAAGAAATGCCGGACAAGGTCAGGAACATCCTCCGAGCGTTCGCGCAACGCCGGGAGTCTCAGCGGCACGACATTCAGGCGGTAGAACAGGTCCTCGCGGAACAGGCCCTGGTTGATCAGCGTCCGCAAATCCTTGTTGGTGGCAGCGACGATGCGCACATCGGTCTTGATCGGCGTGCGGCCGCCGACGGTCGTGTATTCGCCCTGCTGCAGCACGCGCAACAGGCGCGTCTGCGCTTCCATCGGCATGTCGCCGATCTCGTCGAGGAACAGCGTGCCGCCCTCGGCCTGCTCGAAGCGGCCGGTGGAGCGGTTCTGCGCCCCGGTGAAGGCGCCCTTCTCATGGCCGAACAGTTCCGATTCGATCAGGTCGCGCGGGATCGCCGCCATGTTGATGGCCACGAAGGGTCCGCCGCGGCGGCGGCCGTACTCGTGCAGCGCGCGCGCCACCAGCTCCTTGCCGGTTCCGGATTCGCCGCTGATCATCACCGTCAGGTCGGTCTGCATCATGCGCGCCAGCATGCGGTAGATGTCCTGCATGGCGGCCGAGCGGCCGACCAGCGGCATCGTCTCCGGTTGCTCGTCGGCACGCGAATCGAGCTTCGGCCGCTTCGGCTCGGCCAGCGCGCGGTTGACGATGTTGAGCAGCTCGGTGAGGTCGAAGGGCTTCGGCAGGTATTCGTAGGCGCCGGTCTCCGAAGCTCGGATGGCGGTCATGAAGGTGTTCTGCGCGCTCATGACGATGACCGGCAGCTCCGGCCGCGCCTTCTTGATGCGCGGCAGCATGTCGAAGGCGTTCTCGTCCGGCATCACCACATCGGTGATGACGAGGTCGCCCTCGCCGGCCGCCACCCAGCGCCACAGCGTCGAGGCATTCGAGGTCACGCGCACGTCATGGCCGACGCGCGACAGCGCCTGGTTGAGCACGGTGCGGATGGCCGCATCGTCGTCGGCGACGAGGATATTGCCGCGAACGGTCATTTGCGGTCTCCTTCAGCTTCGTCGCCGGCGTTGGGTGAAGTCTCCTTCCAGGCCGGCATCAGGACGCGGAACGTAGTCCCGCGCGGCGTCGAATCGCATTCGATAATGCCGCCATGCTCGCCGACAATCTTGGCCACCAGCGCCAGGCCAAGGCCCGAGCCGTTCGGCTTGGTGGTGATGAACGGATCGAAGAGGATCGGCAGAATGTCCTCGGAAACGCCGGGGCCGTTGTCGTGCACGCAAAATTCCAGCGGAAGCGAGACGCGGTCCTGGGTTCCCGGCACGGAAACGCGGATGCCGGGGCGGAAGGCCGTCGACAGCACGATCTCGCCCTGCGGGTCGGCGCCGATCGCCTCGGCGGCGTTCTTGACCAGATTGAGGAACACCTGGATCAGCTGGTCGCGGTTGGCGTAGACCGGAGGCAGCGATGGATCATATTCCTCCAAAATCTTGATCTTTTTCGCAAAACCGTTCTTGGCGATCGCCTTCACATGGTCCAGCACGACGTGGATGTTGACCGGAAAGCGCTCGATCGGCCGTTCGTCGGAGAACACCTCCATGCGGTCGACCAGCGAGACGATGCGGTCGGTCTCGTCGGTGATCAGCCTCGTCAGCGCACGATCCTCGTCGGAGGCCGACAGCTCAAGCAGTTGTGCTGCGCCGCGGATGCCGGAAAGCGGGTTCTTGATCTCATGCGCCAGCATGGCGGCGAGGCCGGTGACGGATCGGGCAGCGCCGCGATGCGTCATCTGGCGGTCGATCTTGTCGGCCATCGACCGTTCCTGGAACATCACCACGACCGAGCCCGGGAATTCCGGCACCGGCGCGACGTAGAGATCGACCATCTTTTCGATGCCGAGGCGCGGCGAGGAGACGTCGACGCGATATTCGTTCACCGGTGCGTGGCGCTCGCGCACCTGCTCCACCAGTGTCAGCAGCGGACTGCCGAACGGCACCAGCTTGGAGAGCGTGTTACGCGCAAGCATGGTCGCGCTGGAGCGAAAGAAATCCTCGGCATCCGCATTGGCGAAAGTGATGAATCCGTCCGGATCGACCATGATCACCGGGCGGCGGATGGTGTTCAGCACGATATTGGCGGCATCCGCCATGTCGGCCGGCTGTGGGAGGTTTGCCTTCATGCCGCGCTCCGCATCTCGGCCGGCGAGGCAATGTCGGCAAATGCCTCGCGCAGCCCGCGGATGACCTCCGCAGCCTCGAAAGAGGTGAGGATCCGCTTGCGCTGCCCGGCGCAAGCGCCGGGCACGTGCCGGTCGAGATACCAGCCGAGATGCTTGCGCGCCTGGCGCAGCCCGCTTTCGATGCCGTAGAGCGAGAGCATGTCCTGGTAATGCGCAACGATATAGTCGGCGAGCGCTTGCGGCGTTTGCGGAATGCCGTGCGCGGATATTCCGGCGCCGGCCGCGACGCTGCCCGCGATCCACGGCGCTCCGTAATGGGCGCGGCCGATCATCACCGCGTCGGCGCCGGACTGTTCGAGGATCACCGCCGCTTCTTGCGGCGAGCCGACATCGCCATTGGCCACCACGGGAATAGAGACCGCCTGCTTGACGCGCGCAATCGCGCGCCAGTCGGCCTTGCCCTGGTAGAATTGGCAGCGCGTGCGGCCATGCACGGTCACCATGCGCACACCGGCCTGTTCGGCGCGGCGCGCCAGCGTCGGCGCGTTGAGCGCGCCTTCGTCCCAGCCGAGCCGCATCTTGACCGTCACCGGCACCGAAACGGCGCCGACCACCGCGTCGATCAGCGAGAGCGCATGGTCGAGATCGCGCATCAGTGCCGAACCGGCATAGCCGCCGGTCACCTTCTTCGCCGGGCAACCCATGTTGATGTCGATGATGTCGGCACCCTCGCCTGCAGCGATTCGCGCGCCCTCGGCCATATGAGCCGCCTCGCGGCCGGCGAGCTGCACCATATGGACAGGCAGGCCGGAATGGCGGATGCGCAGGTCGCAGCCTGCCCTGCCCTTGGCCAGCTCGCCGCTCGCTACCATTTCCGACACGACCAGCCCGGCGCCATGCGCATGCGCGCGCTGCCGGAACGGCTCGTCGGTGATGCCCGACATCGGCGCGAGGAACACGCGGTTGCGGATCCTCACACCGCCGACATCGAGCGGCGAAGCCAATCTGGTCAGTTCAGGCATGCACAAAAACCAAGCATGTTTGATTGCTGCACATTCTGTAGCCAGATGCAACCCATTGTGCAACGCGCAATGTCGTCACATTAAGGCGCATTTTGGAAAATGCTGGCCTTCCCTTCGAGCCGCGACTAAGCCTCTCGCCATGACTGACGCAAGTGAAAATAAGGGTTTGGACGCGCAGGGCGAGGTGGGCGTGGTCATCGTCGCCGCCGGGCGCGGCGCGCGCGCCGGACAGGCCGACGGGCCGAAGCAATACCAGCGTATCGGCGACCGCGCCGTCATCGCGCATACGCTGGAACAGTTCCTGTCGCACCCGAAGGTTGGGCCGGTGGTCGTGGCGATCCATGCCGATGACCGCGAGCTGTTCGAGCGCGCGGCCGGGGCCCATGCCGGGCGCGTTCTTGCGGTCATCGGCGGTCCGTCCCGCCAGGCCTCGGTCCGGCTTGGGCTCCAGGCGCTCAGGGAGCGGGCGCCGGCAAAGGTGCTGGTGCATGATGCGGTACGCCCCTTCGTCGATGCCGGGCTGATCGACCGCACCATCGAAGCCATAGGCGAGCATCAGGGGGCGCTGCCCTCCCTTCCCGTCGCCGACACGTTGAAGCGGGAATCGGCCGACGGCATGATCGAGGAGACGGTGTCGCGGGCTGGCCTTCATGCCGCGCAGACGCCGCAGGGCTTTCCGTTCTGGCCATTGCTTGCGGCGCATGAGAAGGCGCATCATCTCGGCAAGACCGAGTTCACCGACGATGCGGCGATTGCCGAATGGGCGCACATTCCGGTCAAGATCGTCACCGGCTCGCCGGACAATTTCAAACTCACCTGGGCAAGGGATATTGCGATGGCCGACCAGCGGCTTTCCAGCGCGCTGCCGCGCTTTCCGGACATCCGCACCGGCAATGGTTACGATGTGCATGCCTTTGAACCTGGCGATCACGTCACGTTGTGTGGCGTCGCCATTCCGCACGATCGAAAACTCTCCGGCCATTCGGATGCCGATGTCGGCCTTCATGCCCTCACCGATGCGCTGCTTGCCACCTGCGGCGCGGGCGACATCGGCACGCATTTCCCACCGTCGGATCCGCAATGGAAAGGTGTTGCCTCGAAGATCTTCGTGGAGCACGCCGCGAAGCTGGTGCGCGAGCGCGGCGGGCGCATCGCTAATGCCGATATCACGCTGATCTGCGAGGCGCCGCGCGTCGGGCCGCACCGCGAAGCGATGACCGCGGCGCTTGCGGCGATGCTCGGCATTGCGCCGGAGCGCATTTCGATCAAGGCGACGACAAACGAAAAGCTCGGCTTTGTCGGCCGCGGCGAAGGCATAGCGGCGATCGCCACCGCCAGCGTCATCTATCCGGGAGAGGTGCCAGCATGAGCAACGCCGAACTCGCCAACGCCCTTCTCCAGGCCTGCCAGCAGCGCGGCATCATGCTGGCGACAGCCGAGAGCTGCACAGGTGGCATGATCATCGCCGCGCTCACCGACATTGCCGGCTCTTCGGCCGTGGTCGACCGCGGTTTCATCACCTATTCCAACGAAGCCAAGATGGAGATGCTCGGCGTCTCCGCGGCGACGCTCGCGGCACATGGCTCGGTCTCCGGTGAGACGGTCGAGGAGATGGTGGCGGGCGCGCTGACGCATTCGCGCGCGAGCCTCTCCCTCGCCGTCACCGGCATTGCCGGACCGAGCGGCGGCTCGCCGGAAAAGCCGGTCGGGCTCGTCTGGTTCGGGGTGGCACTTGCCGGTCAGCCAGCTGTCGTCGAGCGCCAGCTTTTTGCCCGTAAGGGCCGCGAATTCATCCGCCACGAGACGGTGCGGCACGCATTGCAGCTCGGGCTGCGCGTGCTTGGTGAAGATCGGGCGGGATGAAGGATCAGGCCGGCCTGGCACCGTAGATCAGACCTGCCCGCTTCTCGAAGGCCTCCGAGAACATGCGGAAGGCGCGGTCGAACATCGTGCCCATCAGCGCGCCGAGAATGCGGCTCTTGAACTCGTAGTCGATGAAGAAATGCACTTCGCAGCCGCCATCGGCCGGATCGAAGCGCCAGATGTTGCTCAGATATTTGAACGGGCCGTCGATGTATTTGACATCGATGGCGTGCTCGTCGGGCTTGAGCAGCACCTGCGTCGTAAAGGTCTCTCGGATCGCCTTGTAGCCGATGCTCATATCGGCGACGAGGATGGTGCGGCCGTCGCGCTCCTTGCGCGAGCGCACCGTCAGCGCCTCGCACAGCGGCAGGAATTGCGGATAGGCCTCGACATCCGCCACCAGCGCGAACATCTCTTCCGGCGTGTGGGCAACGCGGCGGATGGCTTCGAATTTCGGCATCTAACCGGTCAGCTGGCTTTCTCGAGCTGCGCTTCCCGCGCCGCGCGCAGCCTGGCGAAATCGTCGCCGGCATGGTGCGAGGACCGCGTCAGCGGGCTCGATGCCATCAGCAGGAAGCCCTTCGTCTTGCCGATCGTCTCGTAGGACTTGAACTCCTCCGGCGTGACGAAGCGGATCACCGGATGATGCTTTTTCGAAGGCTGCAGATATTGGCCGATGGTCATGAAGTCGACATTGGCCGAACGCAGATCGTCCATCAGCTGCAGGACCTCGTTCCGCTCCTCGCCGAGACCGACCATGATGCCAGACTTGGTGAAGATCGACGGGTCGAGCTCCTTGACCCGCTGCAGCAGGCGGATCGAATGGAAGTAGCGGGCGCCCGGCCGGACCGTCAGGTAGTTCGAAGGCACCGTTTCCAGATTGTGGTTGAAGACGTCGGGCTTGGCCGCCACGACGATCTCCAGCGCGCCGTCCTTACGCAGGAAGTCTGGCGTCAGGATCTCGATCGTCGTCGAAGGGGCCACCACGCGGATGGCATGGATCACGTCGGCGAAATGCTGCGCGCCGCCGTCGTCGAGATCGTCGCGATCGACCGAGGTGACGACGACATGGCTAAGGCCCATCTGCTTGACTGCTTGGGCGACGCGGGCCGGTTCATCGGGATCGAGTGCGGTCGGGATGCCGGTGGCGACGTTGCAGAAGGCGCAGGCGCGCGTGCAGATCTCGCCCATGATCATGAAGGTGGCGTGCTTCTTGTCCCAGCACTCGCCGATGTTCGGGCAGCCGGCTTCCTCGCACACCGTCACCAGCTTGTTCGATTTCACGATCTCGCGGGTCTCGGCATAGCCCTTCGAAACCGGTGCCTTGACGCGGATCCAGTCCGGCTTGCGCAGCACCTCCTGGTCCGGCCTGTGCGCCTTCTCCGGATGCCGCGGGCGCGGCGCATTCGCAATCGTGTCGAGAACAGTGACCATCTCAAACCCTTCGCGGCCGCGGGCGTCGCAGCCGCCTGTTTGCGTCATCTAGGACTTTTCGGAGCAAAGAAAAAGGCCGCGCCGGCGCATGCCGCCACGGCCATTTTCGCATAGCGGTGCCTGGCGCGGCTCAGCGGCGCACCAGCCGCCCGACAAAGATCAGCAGGCAGGCGCCAATGAAGCCGGTGATCAGATAGGCGAACCAGCCGACGCCGAAAGACTGGATATTGAGAGCCTGCAGGATCGCGTTCAGCACGATCGCGCCGACGATGCCCAGGACGATGTTCATGAAGATGCCGGTGTTGCTCTTCATGACCATCTCGGCGAGCCACCCGGCCAATCCGCCGACGATGATGGCTGCAATCCAGCCCACGCCATTCACGCTCATATGCCAACTCCTCCTCGATCAGGTGAAAATGCATCCGGATACGAACCACTTCGCCGTAAGAGTCCTCCGGCTGTCGCGTCTGAGTCTCGCACAGCCAATCTATCATGCGTTCAAAGCGCGGCCATAGGCGTCGAGCACGCTTTCCTTCATCATCTCCGACAGGGTCGGATGCGGGAAGATCGTGTGCATCAGCTCTTCCTCGGTGGTCTCCAGGTTCATCGCCACGACAAAGCCCTGGATGAGCTCCGTCACCTCGGCGCCAACCATATGCGCGCCGAGCAGCTGGCCGGTCTTCTTGTCGAAGATGGTCTTGATGAAGCCCTGGTCCTCGCCGAGCGCGATGGCTTTGCCGTTGGCGCCGAACTGGAAACGGCCGACGCGAATGTCCTTGCCTTCGGCCTTGGCCTTGGCTTCGGTCAGGCCGACAGAGGCGACCTGCGGGCTGCAATAGGTGCAGCCGGGGATCTTCAGCTTGTCGGTGGCATGAACGCCCGGGAAATTGGCTATTTTCTCGATGCAGACCACGCCCTCATGCTCGGCCTTATGCGCGAGCATCGGCGGCCCCGCCACATCGCCGATGGCATAGATGCCGGGCACATTGGTCTTGCCGTAGCCGTCGACGACGATACAGCCGCGTTCGGTCTTCACGCCGAGCGCCTCGAGGCCGAGGCCCTCGATGTTGCCCTGCACGCCGACGGCCGAGATCAAGCGCTCGGCGGTGATTTTTTCCACCTTGCCGTCCTTCATCTCGACATGGGCCGTGACCGAATTGGCGCTCTTCTCGACCTTCGTCACCTTGGCCTCGAGCAGGATCTTCATCCCCTGCTTCTCGAACTGCTTCTGCGCGAATTTGGAGACCTCGGCATCCTCGACCGGCATCACCGCCGGCAGCAATTCGACCACCGTCACCTCAGCGCCCATGGTGCGGTAGAAGGAGGCGAACTCGATGCCGATGGCGCCGGAACCCATCACGACAAGCGACTTCGGCATCTCGTTCGGCACCATCGCCTCGAAATAGGTCCAGATCAGCTTGCCGTCCGGCTCGATGCCGGGTAGCGCGCGCGGCCTTGCGCCGGTCGCAAGGATGATGTGCTTGGCGGTGTAGGTGCCCTCGCCCTTGACGCCTTTCGGCACCGGCGGCTGCGGCTCCATCGGCTTCTTGGCGGTCTTGGAGACCACGATCTCACCTGGCTTGGAAAGCTTGGCCTCGCCCCATATGACGTCGACCTTGTTCTTCTTCATCAGGAAGGCGACGCCGCCATTCAGCCTGAGCGACACCTTGCGTGAGCGATCGACGACGGCGGCCGTGTCGGGGCTGACCTTGCCGTCGAGCTTCAGGCCATAATCCTTGAGGTGGTCCGAATAATGCATGATCTCGGCCGAGCGCAGCAGCGCCTTGGTCGGGATGCAGCCCCAGTTGAGACAAATACCGCCGAGATGCTCGCGCTCGACGATCGCCGTCTTGAAGCCGAGTTGGGCGGAGCGCACGGCAGTGACATAGCCGCCGGGGCCAGAGCCGATGATGATCACGTCGTAATTCTCAGCCACGGGGTTCTCCCTGATTTTTTCTCGGGGTTAGAGTGAGAGCATCACGCGCACGAGCGGGGCCAGCGCCTGGCCGATCCGCCGCGTGTTTTCGGCATCGAGATGGACACCATCGAGCGGCGTGGTCGTCGCCACTGAACCGGCATCGAAGAAGCCGCAGCCGGCCTCGTCGGCGAGCGCCGAATACTGCGGCGCCAGCCGCTTCGATGCGTCATCGCCGCCGGCGAACATTTCCTTGAATTCGGCATTGTCGGTGCGCGTCACCGCGGGCGGCGCGACGATGAGGATCTGCGGCGCCGGCCAGTCGAACGGATAGTCATGGCCGCGCACGATGTCGATCAGGCGCTGCGTGCCCTGCTTGGCGGCGACCGGATTGCCGTGGATCCAGGGCTTCATGTCGTTGGCGCCGAGCATGAAGATGATCAGGTCTAGCGGCGCGTGGCTCGTCAGGATCGTCGGCAGCATTCTCGCGCCGTTGCGGTCGGCTCCGGCCAGATGATCGTCAAAGGCAGTGGTGCGGCCGTTGAGGCCCTCGGCAATGACCTCGATGCCGTCGCCCAGCGCCGCCTTCAGCACGCTCGGCCAGCGGTCTTCCAGCGCATGGCGGCCGAGGCTGGCGGCGTCATAGCCCCAGGTCAGCGAGTCGCCATAGCAGAGGATTGTCTTCATGCGGTTGCCCTGCCGAAACCTGACCGTGAGCGCCTGACGCGCCGACATGCGACCAGCCCGCCGGCGGGATTGGAAATTATGAAGGCGAAAAGGCTGGTGAAGAATTTCCACACCGCCTTTTCCTTTCCTTACACCAGCATGCCCATCGGATTTTCGATCATGCGCTTGAAGGCGCCGAGCAGCTCGGCGCCGAGCGCGCCGTCGACGGCCCGGTGATCGGTCGACAGCGTCACCGACATCACAGTGGCGATTTTGATCTCGCCATTCTTCACCACTGCGCGCTCCTCACCGGCGCCGACGGCCAGGATCGTCGCGTGCGGCGGGTTGATGACGGCGGCGAAATCCTTGACGCCGAACATGCCGAGATTGGACACGGCCGTGGTGCCGCCCTGGTATTCCTCGGGCTTCAGCTTGCGGCTGCGGGCGCGGCTTGCCAGATCCTTCATCTCGTTGGAGATGGTGGACAGCGTTTTTTCGTCGGCACGGCGGATGATCGGCGTGATCAAGCCGCCGGGGATCGACACGGCAACGCCGACATCGGCGTGCTTGTGCCTGACCATGGCGCTGTCGGTCCAGGAGGCGTTGGCGTCCGGCACCGCCATCAGCGCCATCGCCATCGCTTTGATCACCATGTCGTTGACCGAGAGCTTGTAGACGGGAACCTCGCCCTTGTCGGTCTTCTTCACCGGCGCTGCAGCATTGAGCTGCGTGCGCAGTGCGAGCAGCGCATCGAGCTCGCAATCGAGCGTCAGATAGAAATGCGGGATGGTGCTCTTGGCCTCGACCAGGCGGCGCGCGATGGTCTTGCGCATGTTGTCGTGCGGGACGAGCTCGTAGGAGCCTTCGGCGAACAGTTTCAGCACCTGGTCGTCCGACATCGGCTTGGCAGCCGGCGCGGCCGCTGGTGCCTCGGCTGGCGCCTTGGCGGCGGGTGCGGCCTTGGCGCCGCCGGAAGCGATCGCCGCCTCGACATCGGCCTTCACCACCCGGCCGCGCGGACCGGACCCGCTGAGCGCCGCCACGTCGACGCCGGCATCCTTGGCGATGCGGCGGGCGAGCGGCGACGCGAACACGCGCTCGCCGCCGGCGTGGCCATTGGCGACCGGAGCGGGCTCGGCTTTCGAAGGTGCGGGTGCTGCGGCTGCTGCCGGCTTCGGCGCTTCCTTGGGCGCTTCTGCCTTCGCAGCCTCCGCTTTCGGAGCTTCCGCCTTGGGTGCGGCGGCGCCGTCGGCTTTTGCAGCGGCACTGGCATCCTCGCCCTCACCGGCCAGGATGGCGATCACCGCGTTGACCTTGACGCCTTCGGTGCCGGCCGGAACGACGAGCTTGGCGACCGTGCCTTCATCGACGGCCTCGACTTCCATTGTCGCCTTGTCGGTCTCGATCTCGGCGATCACGTCGCCGGGCGAAACCTTGTCACCCTCCTTGACCAGCCACTTCGCAAGATTGCCCTCTTCCATCGTGGGCGACAGGGCCGGCATAGTGATGTTGATTGGCATCGCTCACTCCTGAATGAATTTGAACAGGCCGCGCATGACCGTCAGCGTGGCGACAATGAAGACCGGCGGCAGCACGCCGAAGTGGAAACTGCTTTTGGTCATTTCCAGGGTCATCATGTCGCCCGTCTGGTCGATCTGGGCAGAGCCGGTCGCGACAGTTGCGAGGACAAGCGACGCGACACCGCTGAGCATCAGCAGGATCGCATCGAATTTGCCCGTCATGGAGCGCACCAGAAAAGCAATCCCGACGGTGGGAACAATGACCGCGGCCAAGACCCAGAAGGACGGCATCGGCGTCGTTCCTTATCGATAGGTGACGGCTTTGACTGCCTCGACGACCTCGCCGACGTTGGGCAGCGCCAGCTTCTCGAGGTTCGCCGCGTAGGGCATCGGCACGTCCTTACCGGCAATGGTGATGACCGGCGCGTCGAGGAAGTCGAAGGCGCGCTGCGACACCTGGCTGGCGATGTGGTCGCCGACCGAGCTCTGCGGGAAGCCCTCTTCTACTACGACCAGCCGGTTGGTCTTCCTGACTGAGGCAATGACCGTGTCGAAGTCGAGCGGCCGGACGGTTCTCAAATCGATGATCTCGGCATCGATGCCCATGCCGCGCAGCTCGGCCTCCGCCTTGACCGCGTAGGTCATGCCGATGCCAAAGGAGACGATGGTGACGTCCTTGCCCTGCTTGTGGACGCGCGCCTTGCCGATCGGCAGCACGAAATCGTCAAGCTTCGGCACGTCGAAGGACTGGCCGTAGAGGATTTCGTTCTCGAGGAAGATGACCGGGTTCGGGTCGCGGATCGCGGCCTTGAGCAGGCCCTTGGCGTCGGCCGCCGTATACGGCATCACCACTTTCAGGCCGGGGATGTGGCTGTACCAGGCGGCGTAGCACTGCGAGTGCTGTGCGGCGACTCTGGCAGCGGCGCCGTTCGGGCCGCGGAACACGATCGGCGCGCCCATCTGGCCGCCGGACATATAGAGCGTCTTGGCGGCCGAGTTGATGATCTGGTCGATCGCCTGCATGGCGAAGTTGAAGGTCATGAACTCGACGATCGGCTTCAGGCCGGCCATCGCCGCGCCGACGCCGACGCCGGCAAAGCCATGCTCGGTGATCGGCGTGTCGACGACGCGCCGCGGCCCGAACTCCTGCAACAGGCCTTGCGTGATCTTGTAGGCGCCCTGGTATTCGGCAACCTCCTCACCCATGACGAAGACGTCGCCGTCGCGGCGCATTTCCTCCGCCATGGCGTCGCGGAGCGCCTCGCGCACCGTGGTCGATACCATCTCGGTGCCGGCGGGAATGTCCGGATCGGCAGCAATCTCCGCCTTGGGTGCAGCAGCGACAGGCGCCGCCGGAGCCTTTTCTTCCTGCGCGGCGGGCGCTTCGGCCTTTGCCGGAGCTTCCGCCTTGGCAGGTGCTGCCGCCTTGCCGACATCGGCGGCGCTCTCGCCATCCTGCAAAAGCACGGCGATCGGCGTGTTGACCTTGACGCCTTCGGTGCCGGCAGCGACCAGGATCTTGCCAAGCGTGCCTTCATCCACGGCTTCGACTTCCATCGTCGCCTTGTCGGTCTCGATCTCGGCGATCACGTCACCGGCGACGACCTGGTCGCCTTCGTTCTTCAGCCATTTGGAAAGATTGCCCTCTTCCATCGTCGGCGAGAGCGCGGGCATGAGAATTTCGATCGGCATGTCCTTGCCCTCCCTTAAAGCAGCACGTCGGTCCAGAGCTCGGACGGATCCGGCTCGGCATCGTTCTGGGCGAATTCGGCGGCGTCGGCGACGACGTCGCGGACCTCCTTGTCGATGCCCTTGAGCTCGTCCTCGCTCGCCCACTTCTTGTCGAGCAGCCGCACCCTGACCTGCTCGATCGGGTCACGCTCGGAGCGCATCTTCTGCACTTCCTCCTTTGAGCGGTACTTTGCCGGATCGGACATCGAGTGGCCGCGATAGCGATAGGTCTGCATCTCGAGGATGAGCGGGCCGTTGCCGGCGCGGCACCATTCGGCGGCGAGGTCGCCGGCGGCCTTCACGGCGCGGACGTCCATGCCGTCGACCTGGATGCCGGGAATCTTGAAGGAGGCGCCGCGATGCGAGAAATCGGTCTCTGCGGAAGAGCGCGACACAGACGTGCCCATGGCGTAGCGGTTGTTCTCAATTACGTAGATCACCGGCAACTTCCACAGCGAGGCCATGTTGAAGCTCTCGTAGACCTGGCCCTGGTTGGCGGCGCCGTCGCCGAAATAGGTCAGCGTGACGTTCTTATTGTCGCGATAGCGGTTGGCGAAGGCGAGCCCAGTGCCCAGCGACACCTGCGCGCCGACGATGCCGTGGCCGCCGTAGAAATGCTTCTCCTTGGAGAACATGTGCATGGAGCCGCCCTTGCCTTTCGACAGGCCGCCGCGGCGTCCAGTGAGCTCGGCCATGACGCCGCGCGGCGACAATTCCATCGCCAGCATGTGGCCGTGGTCGCGATAGGCGGTGATCATCTGGTCGCCCTCGACCAGCGCCATCTTCATGCCGGTGACGACGGCCTCCTGGCCGATATAGAGGTGGCAGAAACCGCCGATGAAGCCCATGCCATAGAGCTGGCCGGCCTTCTCTTCGAAACGGCGGATGAGCAGCATATGCCTATAGGCGGAAAGCTCTTCTTCCTTGGTGAATTCGGACGGTTTAGGCGCGGAAAGGTTCGGCTGTTTGTCGGATTTGGATTTGGCAGGCGCTTTTCTGGCGGCGGTGGCCATGCATCACTCCCTGTTGACGTCTCTTTGCGGACATTCAGGGAGATCGATCGTCTCCCCACCGATGCGAGCGAGGCTAACACGCAAGGATGCATTGCGCCATGCTGAAAAACGCATGGCTGGCATGCATCTAAGCGATTAGAATCATTGCAAATAAGTGCGATTAACCGAATTCCGGTTATTTCGCCGAGGCAGGCAGCATGATGGTGATTTCGTCAGGCTGGGACAGATTGAGCGCCTTTCGGGCTTGTTCGTCAAGCATGTCCTTCTCCAGCGTGCCCTCATGCAGAAGCTGGACACGACGCTCAAGGTCGGTCCGTCGCGCCTTGACCGCATCGAGCTGGGCCTGCAGTTCGGCCGCTTGGGCCTTCAGCCGATACTTGGAATAGATGCCGAACTCGCCGTGATAGGCATGGAAGCCGAAATAGGTCAGGAACAGCACGCAGAGCGAGGGAATGATCAGCCTGCCGGTGTTTCTCTGCTTGTGCTGACGTGTCCACATAACCCGAATCCTCGCGGCCGCGAACGCAAGCGGCTGTGAGTCGTATTTCGCCCGATTGTGCTTAATGGACGGTTACGGACCATGGAATTGGCGAGCGGGAACGGCCAGGGCAAGTCGCATCCCATCGCTCACTTGGTTGCACAACGCGTTTGCGATCGCGGCGTGCGAGAAAGAAGTTGATCCTGCTCAAAAATAATATATGCATACGCTATGCAACAATTGGGCGCCAACAAGCTCGGCGCGCTCGGCGCCATGATTCGCGACAGGACGGAAGCGTCCTTGCGAGAGCTTTCGCCGAGCGCGGCGGCGGTGCTGTCGATGCTGCACTTCAAGCCGGGGCTGACCACGACCGAACTCGCTGAAATTGTCGGCGTCAGTCAACCGACGGCTGTGCGTTTGATCGACGGGTTGGAGCGGCAGGCGCTGATTGTGCGCGGCAAACCGGAAGGTCGTGTCACGCCGCTGACGCTGACGGAGAGCGGCCACACCCAGGTCGAGCAGATGCAGGCTCTCCGGCTCGCCATGCTCGACGGATTGCTGTCCGCACTGCAGCCGAACGAGCGGCAGCGCTTTGTTTCGATGCTGGATAAGATCCTTGCCGGCGCGACGACTTCCCGCGCCTTCGCCAGGACAACGTGTCGCCTCTGCGAGCATGACCTTTGCGGCGCTGAGGTTTGCCCGATTGGCTGTCGCGCGGCTGAGATCGAGAAAGAGGAGAGTGTGCGATGATCATTTCTTACGCTGGGTATTCGCCAGCGATCGATGCCGATGCCTGGGTCGCTCCGGACGCCACCGTGTGTGGCGATGTCGTCATTGGCGCCGGCAGCCGGGTCATGCATGGCGCCCGCCTTGTGGCGGAGGCCGGCGGCTCGATCCGCATTAGCCGCAACTGTATCGTGTTGGAGAATGCCGTGATCCGCGCCACGGCACGCCACCCTTGCACGATAGGGAGCCATTGCGTCGTAGGCCCCAATAGCCACGTGGTCGGCGCAGAAGTCGCAGATGAGGTCTTCATCGCTACGGGCGCGGCGGTTTTCCATGGTGCGCACATCGAGCGTGGCTCGGAGGTTCGCATCAATGGCACCGTTCACCTGCGTACCCGCCTCGAGCCTGGCACGGTCGTGCCGATCGGCTGGATCGCGGTTGGCGATCCGGCCCGGATCCTGCCCCCGGACCAGCATGAGGCGATCTGGT
Organism: Mesorhizobium album; assembly: GCF_033977205.1. Taxonomy (NCBI): domain Bacteria; kingdom Pseudomonadati; phylum Pseudomonadota; class Alphaproteobacteria; order Hyphomicrobiales; family Phyllobacteriaceae; genus Mesorhizobium; species Mesorhizobium album. The sequence goes on from NZ_JAVIIW010000008.1 coordinate 69,112, forward strand.
CCCAGCAGAAACCGCTCGATTTCCCAGGCTTCGTCTACGGCGTCGACCGAAGCCTTCCCGATGTGATGCAGAAAATAACGGGAAACCTCTCGGTGGCGCTGGGCGTGCATCGCACGGAAAGCGTGTGAGCGGCGGCAGGCCTTCCACAGGATCGGTGCATGACGCCGAAAAATGCGCCGCAGCCGGCGGCGACATGCATCTAACCTCAAGGTGCGCCGCCTGAGGTCGTGCGGCACTCCTTGGCGGGCTGGACGAATGATCTGCCCGTTACGCTCCTAGGAAATTGCTCTGGATCAGCTTTTGAACACCGACTTGCCGGCATAGCGCGCCTGCTTGCCGAGCTCCTCCTCGATGCGGATCAGCTGGTTGTACTTGGCCATGCGGTCCGAGCGCGACAGCGAGCCGGTCTTGATCTGCCCGCAATTGGTGGCGACCGCGAGGTCGGCAATGGTCGAATCCTCGGTCTCGCCCGAGCGGTGCGACATCACCGCGGTGTAGGCCGCCTTGTGCGCAGTCTCCACGGCGTCGAGCGTCTCGGTCAGCGACCCGATCTGATTGACCTTGACCAGGATCGAGTTGGCGACGCCCATGCGGATGCCGTCGCGCAGGCGTGCTGTGTTGGTGACGAACAGATCGTCGCCGACGAGCTGGGTCTTCTTGCCAATCAGGTCGGTCAGGATCTTCCAGCCCTCCCAGTCGTCCTCGGCAAGGCCGTCCTCGATGGTGACGATCGGATAGTCGGAAGCGAGCTTGGCAAGGTATTTCGCCTGCGCCTTCGGATCGCGGGTCTTCTTCTCGCCCTCATAGACATAGTTGCCGTCCTTGAAGAACTCGGTCGCGGCGCAATCGAGGCCGAGCGCCACGTCCTCGCCCGGCTTGAAGCCGGCCTTCTCGATCGATTCCATGATGAAATCGAGCGCGGCCGGCGCGCTCTTCAGGTTGGGGGCGAAGCCGCCCTCGTCGCCGACATTGGTGTTGTGGCCGGCGTCCTTCAGCTTCCTGCGCAGCGTGTGGAAGATTTCCGATCCCCAGCGTACGCCGTCGCGCAGCGTCGGCGCGCCGACCGGCAGGATCATGAATTCCTGGAAGTCGATCGGGTTGTCGGCATGGGCGCCGCCATTGATGATGTTCATCATCGGCACCGGCAGCACATGCGCCTTGGCGCCGCCGACATAGCGATAGAGCGGCAGGCTGGCGGCCTCGGCGGCAGCCTTGGCGACTGCCAGCGACACGCCGAGGATGGCGTTGGCGCCGAGCCGGCTCTTGTTCGGCGTGCCGTCGAGCTCGATCATCGTCTGGTCGATATGGATCTGGTTCTCGGCTTCCATGCCGCCGATCGCCTCGAACAGCTCGCCGTTCACGGCCTCGACGGCGCGCTGGACGCCCTTACCGAGATAGCGCGGCCCCCCGTCGCGCAGCTCCACCGCTTCATGCGCGCCGGTCGAGGCGCCGGACGGCACCGCGGCGCGGCCCATCGAACCGTCTTCCAGCACCACGTCGACCTCGACGGTCGGATTTCCACGGCTGTCCAGGATTTCACGCCCGACAATGTCGATGATGGCGGTCATTGCGATGTCCCCGATTGATCGATTGAAGCGTCGCGCCCCTCTTAGCCAAAGCGCCGCAAAAGGCAATCGGGCCGTCCGCAAATATTGCCGAGGGCGCGATTCACGAAGCGCAAATCTCTGTCATCATACGTCATGCGCATCGGACCTCGTTCTGATATATGGTCGCGTTCGCGCGGGGCGAAACAGGAGGAGTTTCGCCATGTCCCAGTTGAGCGGTATCGTGAGTTTGTTTCTGATCGCGGCGGCATTCCTGACGTCGTGCAACAACCAGAAGGCCCCGCAAGGCGCGGTGCAAGTGCCGGCCCTTCACGCAACAGAGTAGCCTCAACCCTGAAAGGCCCTCGTCGGACGGGGGCCTTTTCGATTTCGCTGCGATTGTCAGTGCCAGTAGGGGGTTACCTGATAGTAATCGAAGGACGCGTTGCGCGCCGCTTCGCCATCGGCTCCGGTCAGCTCCTTGATCGAGTAGGCGGGCGCGGCCTTGAGCTGCTCCTTGGTGAAGGGCACGACGTAGCCGCCCTTGTCCTTGTCATAGTCGAGGGTTGCCCACGGGACGGCGTGATATTTTTCGCCCATGCCGAGGAAACCGCCGAAGCCGATCACTGCAAACATGATGCCGTTCGACATCTTGTCGAGCATGACATCCTCGACGCTGCCGATGCTGTCGCCTTCGGTATTGTAGACCGACGTGCCGATGACGCGTGAGGCGGCAATCGCGTCGGTGTGGCCAGACGGGGTGGTCATGGTGGTGCTCCTCTCGGGTTGAATACCTGTTCGGAGAATGAGGGGAGCGGTCGAAGGTTCCGGACTTTCCGCCGGCAGCGCGATCCTAGTCAGCGAGAATGAAGGTCACCTTCATGTTGACGCGGTAGTCGGAGATCTTGCCGTTCTCGATGACGACCTTCTGATCCTGGATCCAGGCGCCCTCGACGTTCTTCAACGTCTTTGCGGCGCGCGCAATGCCCTGCTCGATGGCATCTTGAAAGCTCTTGTTGGACGATGACGTAATCTCGGTGACGCGGGCGACAGACATGGCTTCCTCCAAGGCGCTCAGTTGCACGGGAAAAGCGTACAGCCGGCCATTGGCGACCACAAGCCGCGCGGGGCCGGGCAGGCCTGCAGCGGCCGTCAGTGCCCCTTGGCGATCCGGTCGAACGCCATCAACCTTTCTAGCAGCGCCGGCATGTCCTTGAGCGGCACCATGTTGGGACCGTCGGAAGAGGTCGAGTTGTCCGGGTCATGATGGGTTTCGATGAAAACCCCGGCAACGCCAACCGCGACTGCCGCGCGAGCCAGAGTTTCGACAAAGCGGCGCTCGCCGCCCGAGGAGCCGCCCTGCCCGCCCGGCTGCTGCACGGAATGGGTGGCGTCGAAGATCACCGGGGCGCCGATCTCGGCCATGATCGGCAGCGCGCGCATGTCCGACACAAGCGTGTTGTAGCCAAAGGAGGCGCCGCGCTCGGTGACCAGCACGTTGGCGTTGCCGGAACCCGTAATCTTGGCGACGACATTCTTCATGTCCCACGGCGCGAGGAACTGGCCCTTCTTCACGTTGACGACCTTCCCGGTCCGCGCCGCTGCGACCAGCATGTCGGTCTGGCGCGAAAGGAAAGCCGGAATTTGCAGGACATCGACATGCGGGGCGACGATCGCGCATTGCTCCTCGGTGTGGACGTCGGTCAGCACGGGGATGGAAAACGTCTTGCGCAAATCATCGAAGATCGGCATCGCGGCTTCGAGTCCGGCGCCGCGCGTCGCCGTCAGTGAAGTGCGGTTGGCCTTGTCGTAGCTCGTCTTATAGACGAGGCCGATGCCCAGCCGCTCGGTCAGTTCCTTCAGCGCGCCGGCCATGTCGAAGGCGTGCTGGCGCGATTCGAGCTGGCAAGGACCGGCAATCAGCGACAGCGGCGCGTTGTTGGCGAACACGACCTTGCCGACGGTTACCGATGCGTTGGGCGCCAGGGGCTTGTTCATGGGATCTCCCTGAAGATGAAGGTCGCGCCCTGGCCGGGCGCCGGCGGCACGACGATATCGTTCCCGCTCATGTTGTGTTCGATCGCGCTGGCCGCAAGCAGGCGCGCGGCGGCGGCGCTGCCGCGGACCGAAAAAATGATGGCGGCGAAACGCAGGTCCGAAGAGACCCCTGTCGGAACGCCGAAGCGCGAGGCAAAGGTGTCGGGCGTCAGAACCGTCAGAGCCGCGTTTGGCAGTTCCTCCTTGTCGCCGTCCTCCACGTTCTTGCCGGCGGCGGTCGACACCAGCCTGGCCTGGCCCGAAGGACTGTCGCTGATCGCGACGATCTCGACGATGCCGGTTACTCCGTTCGCATGAGCCTGCAGGGCCGTGCGGTCGATCTTCGGCGCGTTGATGCGCTGGCAGGCGAACAGGAACGCATCGGCTGCTTCCCTGTCGGCCGCAAATGCCAGTTTGAACGACGCCGTGTCGCTCTTCCCGGTCGGGTCGGCGAAGACGCGCGAAAAGCTCAGCATATCCCCGGCCGACAGCCCCGCCCCGACATAGCGCGCGTGGTCGGCAACGGCATCGGCGGTACCGAAGACGACGGCTGAAAAGCCTTCCTCGCCTAGCCTGTCGCGGTAAAGGCGGTCGCGCGCGACAAAGACGTTGCCTTCGCTCATCGCCCGCTCGGCCGTTTGTTCATCGCCGATAGCCAGCGGCTCCAGATAGGTGCCGTCAGCGAAAAAGACGCAAGCGTTCTCGGTCCCGAAAGGATGGATGCCGGTCGGCGCCACGACAAAGCCAAGCGACGACAGGCGCTGCCTTGCGACATCGAGGCTCCGTGTCGGCAGAACCAGATGGTCGAGCGGGTGGGTCGAAGTTTTGATCATGCCGGCGCGGTGTGCCCCATTCCGGCCACCGGTTCAAGGCCCGGCACGGAGCGGAGCGAGGTGAATCGAGCATCTGGCTCAGGCGGCGGCCACGACGTCCGCCGAATAGCGCAGCTCGCGCAGCGGCTTCACCTTGCTGGTCGTGTCCGCATAGATCGGATGCGCCCTGTAGGCGGCGAGCGCCGCTTCATCCTCGAACTCGGCATAGACGACCACGTCGATCGCGTTAGAGAACAGATCGACCTTGGTGTTGAGCGTCACCTCGAAATGTTTCGAGTGCGGAATCTTGCCCAGGTCCTGCAGGCCAGACCGCACGGCCTCCACATCCTCCTTGCGCCGTACGCTGAAGAAAACGATGTGCCGGATCAATCCAGCCTCCTTGATCGACGGAAGAGCGCGTTTTTGTGGGAGCAAGGCCGTCACGTCAACCGGCAACGATGTCGCGCCTCATCCGCCGAGACGGGAGCAGTCAGGCCTCAGGCGGCTCCGGTGACGTAGCTTACGATGCGCGACATCTCCCTGACGGTCGCGTCGAGGTAGCGGCCCTGGTTGTAGAGGCCGTCCCAGATCAGGAAGAAGGTGATGGCGGCGATGACGATCACATAACGCATCGCTAAAACTACCGCACGTCGCCGACCGGAACCAGAGCGCCTTCGCTGCAAATTGTTCCGGTTCACCGTTTTCTATCAGCACAGCCTTCCGTGATGAGGAGCGCAGGCAGAACTGCCCCGCAGCTCTGCGGCACGCGGGCACAAATCTCTCGTGCGAGCCGGCAGCGGATCGGTTCCAGCGCGGCTTCAAAGGGTGATGCGGTACTTGGCAAATCCCGCTTCGCCCTCGCCCGCCGGCTCGATCTTCAACGACTTCACCTGGTCGAGAAAGTCCTTGGCCTTGGGTCCGGTCTCGAAGACGACGCTGGTGCCGGGCAAAGGTGCGAAGGACCAGTTGCCATCCGCCGACGGGTTGATCGTGCCCTCGCTGACGACATAGCGCACGATCACGTCGCGGTTGGTGTCCGGCGCCTCATAGATGATCTTCGAAGCGTTGATGTCGGGGAAATTGCCGCCGCCACCGGCGCGGTAGTTGTTGGTTGCGACCACGAATTTCGCCGCCGGATCAATCGGTTTGCCGTCGAATTTCAGGTCGATGATGCGGCTTGAGCCGGCATTGGCCACGCCGCCCTTCGCATCGTATTTCGGCGGCTGCGACAGGTCGATCCTGTAGGTGACGCTGTCGATCACGTCGAAATTGTAGGACGGGAAGTCGGTGTTGATCAGCGGCTGATCGGCCTTGCCGGGCTCGACCCTGTTGAAGATACCGGCCGACATTTCCAGCCATTCCTTGACCTCTGCACCGGTGATTTCGACCGCCCGCACCGTGTTCGGATAGAGATAGAGGTCGGCGACATTCTTGATGGCGATGTCGCCGACTGGGACGTCGGTATAATAGTCGGCGCCGTTGCGGCCGCCGGCCTTGAAGGGAGCGGCCGCCGAAAGCAGCGGCACGTCCTTCCACTGCGTGCTCTTCAATATGTCTTTCAGATACCAGCTCTGCGCCTGGTTGACGATCTGCACCGACGGATCGTCGGCGACGAGCGAGAAATAGGAATAGAGCGGCGCGGAGGTCTTGCCGACGGGGCGACGGACATAGGCGAGCGTCGCCTCATGGTCCTGCGCGAGCGCCGCGATGATGCGCTTGTCGTCGCCGACCCTCGCCTTGTTCTTGTTGTCGACGCGCTCATAGATCGGCCGTGCCTCGGAGGTGGCCGAGACGATCCGCCATTTCGAGCCGTCGCGCTCCAGCAAAAGGTCGATAAGGCCCATATGCGAGCCCCAGAAACCGCCCATCACCGCCGGCTTGCCCTGCAGGGTGCCCTTTGCGGTGTCGACGCCCGCGAGCGCCTGGAAATCCTTCTTGCCGGGGAAGACGAGATGCTGGTGGCCGGTGAAGACGGCATCGATGCCGTCGACGCCGGCGACGAAGAACGAGGCGTTCTCCATCATGTCGCCCTGCTTGATGTCGATGCCGGAGTGCGAGAGCGCAATGACGATGTCGGCGCCCTCCTCCCTGATCTGCGGCACCCAGGCCTTGGCCGCCTCGACGATGTCGCGCGTCTTGACGTTGCCTTCCAGGTTCTTCAGGTCCCAGACCATGATCTGCGGCGGCACGAAACCGATGACGCCGATCCTGATCGGCTGCTCGGCGCCCGAGCCGTCCTTGATCTTCCTGTCGAGGATGACATAGGGCTTGAGGTAGAGCTTGTCGTCGCGCGGATTGGTGGCCAGCGCGGTGCCGCGGATCAGGTTCGCGCACACGAACGGGAAATTGGCGCCGGCCAACACCTTGTCCATGAACGACAGGCCGTAGTTGAATTCGTGATTGCCGAGCGTCGAGCATTCGTAGCCGAGCAGATTCATGCCCTTCATGATCGGATGCAGGTCGCCGTCCTTCATGCCCCTCTCATAGGCGATGTAGTCGCCCATCGGGTTGCCCTGCAGCAGGTCGCCATTGTCGATCAGCATCGAATTGGCGGCTTCCTTGCGCACCGCGTCGATCAGCGAGGCCGTGCGCGACAGGCCCATCGTGTCGTTCGCTTTGTCGGCGTAGTAGTCATAGGGCAGCAGGTTCACATGGATGTCGGTCGTTTCCATGATTCGCAGATGCGCCTGATTGGCCGCGGCGCGGGCGGAGAACGGATGCAGCATGATCAGCGCTCCGCTGGCGGCTGTCCCGGCCAGGAATTCGCGGCGGGAGACGGGCAAAAGTGACATTGTTTTCTCCTCTTAGACGGCGCGACAACCCCTGCCCCGGAACATGGCGCGGAAGGCATTTTGAGTCCACGTCGGTTGGAAGCCTGTTGATCACGACAAGGTGACGCGTCGATGAAACAGGCCTGGCGGCGATCAGCTCCTGTCGTGGTCGCCCTGAGTGATCAGCCGTGCGCTGCGCTGCCCGGTGGAATATATCCATAGCCAGCTAAGCGATACGGCGAGCCGGTTGCGGAAATCGATCAGGAAATAGATGTGCGCGATTCCCCAAAGCCACCAGGCGGGCCAGCCGGTAAGCTTGATCCAGCCGAAATCAATCGCGGCGGCGCGCTTGCCGATCGTCGCCAGATCGCCGTCGTGCCGGTAGCGGAACGGACGCGGCGTCCTGTCGCCAACCAACCGCGCCTTGATGGTCGCGGCGACATGGAGCCCCTCCTGCTTGGCGGCGGGTGCGACGCCCGGCACCGGCTTGCCATCCGGCCGCAACAGATGCGCCGTGTCGCCTATGACGAAGATGTCGGGGCTGCCGGGCACGGTGAGATCGGGCTCGACCAGCACCCTGCCCGCCCGATCGGCCGGGGCTCCCAGCCATTCCGCCGCCGGCGAAGCGGCGACGCCGGCCGCCCACAGGATCGTCCTTGCCGGTAGATGCGTGGCGCCGAAGACGACGCCTTCGGCATCCAGATGCGTGACGGCGCGGCCGAGCTCGACCGTCACGCCAAGCCGCAACAGCGCTTTCTGCGCATAGGCTGAGAGCTCCGGTGCAAAATTGGCGAGGATCCGGTCGCCGGCCTCGATCAGCACCACACGCGCCTGCCGCGTGTCGATGTTGCGGAATTCGCCGCGCAGCGTGTCATGCGCGAGCTCGACAATGGTGCCGGCAAGCTCGACGCCGGTTGGCCCGCCGCCGACGATGACCAGCGTAAGCAGCGCCTGACGTTTGGCAGGGTCGGTCTCGCGCTCGGCCTGCTCGAACGCCAGCAGGATGCGGCGCCGTATCTCGGTTGCGTCTTCAAGCGTCTTCAGTCCCGGCGCAAAGGGCTCCCATTCGTCGTGGCCGAAATAGGCGTGGCGCGCGCCGGTGGCGAGCACCAGCGTGTCGTAGCCGACCGCGCTGCCATCGTCGAGGAGCACATGTTTGGCCTGACGGTCGACGCCGGTGACGTTGCCGAGAAGGGTCATCACGTCCCTGCGCTTGCGCAGCAAATGACGGATCGGCCAGGCGATCTCGGAAGTGGCGAGAGAGGTGGTTGCCACCTGATAGAGCAGCGGCTGGAACAGATGATGATTGCGCTTGTCGATCATGGTGATGCGCACTGGCGCACCGGCCAGGGCACGGGTGAGTTCGAGACCGCCGAACCCTGCGCCGACGACCACGACGTGATGGCTGGCTTCACCCATTTTCGTTCACCTCGCCAAGCAAGCTGACCCAAGACGATGTAAGCATTTTTGTGCACCGCAACAATGCCGCGGCAGACGCTCTATTGCCCGGGAGTCGTCTCCTGGTGTCGTGAATGCACATGCCGCCAGTCAGGTGCAGGGTATAGCGTGAAGAAAAATGACGGGAGCAAAGGCATGATTGACGATCGTGATGACGAGGGCCCGACCCAATACGCCTCGCCTCCTTGTTTCATGCACGAACTCGACCCGACCTATCAGATGCCGCTGTCCGACTGGACCGATGTCAGGCGCTGGCGCAAGGCCGAGCGCGAAAAACTGATTGGCGCCCGGCTTGCGGCTTCCGCCGACGCGCGCGCGGCCATGGCGGCGCGCATTGCCGAGAGCCTCGACAACCTCATCGGCGACATTGGCGGCCGCATGGTCAGCCTCTACTGGCCGTTCCGCGGCGAGCCGGACCTGCGCGGCTGGATGGCATCGGTCAACGAGCGCGGTGGCCGCACGGCGCTCCCCGTCGTCATCGAGAAAGGCCAGCCTCTGGTGTTTCGCGCCTATGCGCCGGGAGACCGGCTGGAAAAGGGTGTCTGGAATATTCCGATCCCGGCCGAGGGCGATCCGGTGCTGCCGGACATCGTGATCTCGCCGATGGTCGGCATCGCTCCCGGCAACTACCGGCTCGGCTATGGCGGCGGCTTCTACGACCGCACGCTGGCCGCCATGCCGTTCAGGGCGCTGGTAATCGGCGTAGGCTACGAATTGCAGCGCATCCCGACCATCTACCCGCAGCCGCACGACATCCCGATGAGCGAGGTGGTGACGGAGGTCTATGGGGCCTAGAAGCCTACGCCATCTCCGGCCGCAGGCCCACCGCTGTCCTGTCGATGATCTCGCGCAAGGCGAAGGATGAGTTGATCTTCGTTACATGCGGCATGGCCGACAGCCACTCCTTGTGGATGCGCTCATAGTCTGCGAGGTCTTTTGCAGCGATGCGCAGGATATAGTCGTATTCGCCCGACATCAGATGGCAGGAAAGCACGTTCGGGCAGCGTTTGATCGCTGCCTCGAAATCCGACAGCGTCTTCTCGAACTGCCCTGACAGCGATATATGGACGATCGCCGTCATCTGATGGCCGAGCGCGGCGTTGGAAAGCCGCGCATGGTAGCCGCGGATGGTTCCGGATTTCTCCAGATTGTCGAGCCGGCGCGAGCAGGCCGACTGCGACAGCCCGACCTTCTCGGCCAGCGCCGCATTGGGTATCCGGCCATCCTTCTGCAAAGTCTCCAGAATGGCGATATCAATCCTGTCGAGCGGCATTTTTCGTGTTTCCTGCGAATATTTTGGGAATTTGCGCAACAATTACCGAAGACTGCGGCCCGCCGCAAGTGCATTCGCAAACACATACGGAACGATTCATGCTTTACTGCGTCTCATGCGTGTCGCCCAAAACTGCGCGGCGGTTTCGGGGCTGACGGCATGCACAGAAATGACAGGGAGAGCGCCCTCTTAAGGGCGGACAGGAGAAGAGAATGCGCGTCGGTTGCCCCAAGGAAATCAAGAACCATGAATACCGCGTCGGCCTGACGCCCGGCTCGGTCCGCGAATATGTCGCGCACGGCCATGAAGTGCTGGTCGAGACCGGCGCCGGCGCCGGCATCGGCGCCGACGACAATGCCTATCGCGCCGCCGGCGCCACTGTCGCCAAGACGGCCGCCGACGTGTTCGCCAAGTCGGACATGATCGTCAAGGTCAAGGAGCCGCAGCCCAATGAATGGGTCCAGCTCCGCGACGGCCAGATCCTCTACACCTATCTCCACCTCGCTCCCGATCCGGAGCAGACCAAGGGCCTGCTCGCTTCGGGCGTCACCGCTGTCGCCTATGAGACTGTCACCGACGACCGCGGCGGCCTGCCGCTGCTCGCGCCGATGTCGGAAGTCGCCGGCCGCCTGTCGATCCAGGCCGGCGCCACCGCGCTGCAGAAGGCCAATGGCGGCCGCGGCGTGCTGCTTGGCGGCGTACCCGGCGTGCTGCCGGGCAAGGTGACGGTGCTGGGCGGCGGCGTCGTCGGCCTGCATGCGGCGAAAATGGCCGTCGGCCTCGGCGCCGACGTCACCATCATCGACCGCTCGATCCCGCGCCTGCGCCATCTCGACGACATCTTCGCCGGCCGCGTCCACACCCGCTACTCGACCGTCGAGGCGCTGGAAGAGGAATGCTTCTCGGCCGACATCGTCGTCGGCGCCGTGCTGATCCCGGGCGCTGCGGCGCCCAAGCTCGTTACCCGCGAAATGCTTTCCGGCATGAAGAAGGGCTCGGTGCTCGTCGACGTCGCCATCGACCAGGGCGGCTGCTTCGAGACCTCGCATGCCACGACCCATGCCGAGCCGACCTACGAGGTCGACGGCGTGATCCACTACTGCGTCGCCAACATGCCGGGCGCGGTGCCGGTCACCTCGGCGCATGCGCTCAACAACGCCACCCTGCACCACGGCCTGCAGCTCGCCGACAAGGGCCTCAAGGCGCTGGTCGACGACCACCACCTGCGCAACGGCCTCAATGTCCACAAGGGCAAGATCACCAACCGCGCCGTCGCCGAGGCGCTCGGCTACGAGATGGTCGAGCCGAAGACAGTGCTCGCCGCCTGACGGCAGCAACAACCAAGCTCCAGTCTCGCCCGCCGGCTCGTTCCGGCGGGCTTTTCTTTGTCTGGAGCAAATCCAGGAAAAGCGATTCCGCGAAGCGCCGGGATAATCAAAGAAAACCGCGCAACAAAAAAGCGGAGCCAAAGCCCCGCTTCCTCGATGTTGCGACATGCCGCCGGTTCATCCGCGGTCGGCAATCGATCAACGATCGTCTTTTAGCGCGCTTATACGACGGGAGTACGACAGCCGTCAGCGATATTCGCGCGGCTCGAAAACGCCGGATGCCACCGGTATGCATTGTGTGAAGTGTTTCACATTCGGCTTCGGGAAAAAATGCCTAGACACGTCGGCCTGCTGGCGATTTTCGCCAACAGCTTCTGTCGCAGGCTTTTTCCCAACTGCCCGCCAGGCCATCGGCGGGCATTTTTTTTGGCTCTCAGGCCCGGTCGATACGGCACTGGTAGCAATTGTTGCGCGCCGAGCGGACGTGGATGTAGGCGATGTCGTCGCGCTCGAACAATGTCTCGGCGCGGGCCACGATATCGCCGGTCGGAACAACACGGCCGCTGCCGTAGACGATGCGGTCGTCCTTGCCGTAGCCGCGCACGATATAGTCGCTGCTCTTGAGCATCTCGGGCAGCGTATCCGCCTGCTCGGCGCGCTCGCATTCGTCCGCATGCAGGAAGATCGGCCCGGTCTCGGCGTAAGGCTGGAGTTCGGGGAACGGCCGGTAGGCGAGGATGAGAAAGGCATCACCCGCCGCAACGTCCTTCATGCAATGCCGGCACGGCACGCCGTCGCCATCGGAAATCCTTCGTTCGGGCGTGCGGCCGTAGGCGTCGGGCGCTCCCCGCTGCAAGGCGTGCACGGCTTCGGTCGGCAAGCCTTTGAACTGGATGCTCATGGCGAAATCTCCGGTGTCGTCGACCGGAAGTTATGCCTCGGCGGAGGCGGCTCCCACCCGATTCTTGCCAAGCGGCTCGTAGGGGCACGTCGAGCCCAAAAGAGCGCGGCTCGCTTGAACCCGAGCCAGCAAATCATCGTGCTGGCGCTGTGTCGTCGCAAAAGAGCTACGGCCGCATCACACTCGCCGAGCGCTCGGCGAATGTCATCGGATGGACGATTTCCTTCTTCTGCGCCACCGGAATGAAGCCGAGCTTCTGGTAGAGCGGCAGCGCCGCCGGATGGTCGAGCGTGCAGGTCTGCACCGTGACGCGCTTCGGCGCGTACGACCATGCGGCGGAGATCGCCGCGCCCAGAAACCAGCGGCCGATTCCCTGGCCGTGCGCGTGTTCCATCATGCCGAAATAGGCGAGTTCCACTTCCTCCGGCAGGTGCGGCTTGAGGTCGAAGAAGCCGGCGGGAGACCCGTCGAGGTAAAGCACCCTGATATCGCGATCCTCGCGATGCAGACCGGCGGCGAGTTCCTCGTCGCTCAACCTGAGCACATTGACCCAGTGCCATTTGCGCCCGACGCGATCCATCAGGTAGCGATAGAAATGCAGCGGAATGTCCTTAGTCTTCAGCAGCGCGATCTGACGGTTGTAGGGCAGCGGCGGCGACGACGCCGGCGGCACATGCATTTCGAGGAATGTGACCGTGACCTCGATATCCTTCGGCGCACCGTTTTCCATCGCCGTCATTCCTTGCCCGTCACCACGGGCGTGTCGCTGAGCCCGCCCCATTCCGTCCATGAACCGTCGTAAAGCCTGTTGTCGGCATGGCCAAGCGTCTCGAGCGCCAGCGTGATCGCCGCCGCGGTGATGCCAGATCCGCAGGAGGTGACGACCGGCTTCGAAAGGTCGATGCCAGCATCCTCAATCACCTTGCGCAAGCGTTCCGCGGGCAAAAGCTCGCCATTCTCGGCAAGCGCGGCAACCGGGACGTTGTGAGCCCCCGGCATATGGCCGGAGCGAACGCCGGGGCGCGGTTCCGGATCGGTCCCGGCGAAGCGTCCGGGGGAACGAGCGTCGGCGATCTGGCTTGCTCGGCTTTCGACGATGCGACGCATCTCGTCGAGGCTGACGACACGGCCTGCATCGAAATCGGCGTAAAAGACGCAAGGCGCTGTTTTGGTTGGCTCCGCCGTCACCGGCCGCCCTTCTGCCTGCCAGCGGTCGAAGCCCCCGCTTAGGATGTAGACCTGGAAGACGCCCATGACGCGGAACATCCACCAGGCGCGCGGGGCCGAAAACAGGCCCGGACCGTCATAGACGACGATGGTGTCGTCGGCCGAAACGCCCATGGAGCCGACATATTGCGCGAAGTAGTGGGGCGACGCCAATGTGTGCGGCAGCTTGGAATCCGGGTCCGAAACGGCATCCTGATCGAGGAAGCGAGCGCCGGGAATATGGGCGGCGGTGTATTCGGCGTGGGCGTTGCGCTGCTGTGCCGGCAGGTACCAGGAAGCGTCGATAATGGTGAGCCCGGGCGTGCCAAGCCGCTTCTCGAGCCAATCCGCGTCGACGATGAAAGGGCTGTCCTCGGCCATTTTCTGCTCCTTTCCGCCTCCCGCGATGCTGCCCGTCTTCGCCAGTCAATTCGCCGGCATCGGCCCGAAACGGATGCGGAAGCGCCGGTTCTCGCGGCCCTTCTTCTCGATCTTGCCGATGTGGATCTCGCCGACCTCACCGGTGCTCTTCACATGGGTGCCGCCGCAAGGCTGGCTGTCGATCGAGGCATTCTCGCCGATGCAGACCAGGCGGATCTTGCCGGTGCCGACGGGAGGCCGCACGTTCTTCGATTTCACCAGGCCGGGATTGGCGGCCAGTTCCTCGTCGGTGATCAGCCGCGTGAAGATCGGATGATCGGCGCGCACAAGCTCCATCAGCCTGGCGGTCACGTCTTCCTTGGTGAAGCCGGCATCGGGAATGTCGAAGTCGACGCGGCTGTCGTCTTCGGCGACCGCCGCTCCAGTGATCGGAAACGGACAGACGACGGTGAGCAGATGGCAGGCGGCGTGCATGCGCATCAGAAGATAGCGCCGCGTCCAGTCGATGGCGAGCTTCAGCGTCTCGCCGACCGCAGGCAGCGGCTGCTCCGGCGCCGGGACATGGATGATCTCGTCCTTGGTCTCGCCGGTAATGGTGGCGGCAATCGCGATGCGGCTGCCGTCGGCGCGTTCGAACAGGCCGGTATCGCCGGGTTGTCCTCCTGACGTAGCGTAGAAGATGGTCCTATCAAGAAGAATGCCGCCGCGGTCGTTGACGGCGACGACTTGTGCTTCCGCCGTCTTCAGATAGGCATCGTCACGGAACAGCGCTTCCGTCTTGTGCGCCATCACGCCACCTTTTCGAACGGCACTGCGATATCGGCCTTTTCTTCCATCCAGCCCGGCACCGGCAGGTTCTTGCCGCGCAGGAATTCTGGATTGAACAGCTTCGACTGGTAGCGTGTTCCATAGTCCGCGAGGATTGTCACGATGGTGTGGCCGGGACCGAGCTCGCGCGCCAGCCGGATGGCACCGGCGATGTTGATGCCGGTCGAGCCGCCGACGCAGAGCCCCTCTTCCTGGATCAGGTCGAAGATGATCGGCAACGCCTCCTCGTCCGGGATCTGGTAGGAGAAGTCCGGCGTGAATCCTTCGAGGTTCGCGGTGATGCGGCCCTGGCCGATGCCTTCGGTGATCGAGCTGCCGTCGGCCTTCAGCTCGCCGCTGGTGTAGAAGGAGTAGAGAGCGGCGCCCAGCGGATCGGCGAGCGCGATCTTGACTTGCTTGCTCTTGCCCTTCAGTCCGATCGCGACGCCGGCGAGCGTGCCGCCGGTGCCGACTGCCGACACGAAGCCGTCGACCTTGCCGCCGGTCTGGGTCCAGATCTCCTCTGCCGTCGTGCGGATATGGCCGTCGCGGTTGGCGACGTTGTCGAACTGGTTGGCCCAGATCGCCCCATTCGGCTCCGACCGCGCCAGTTGCTCGGCGAGCCGCCCCGACAGCTTCACATAGTTGTTGGGGTTCTTGTAGGGCAAGGCCGGCACTTCGATCAGTTCCGCGCCCAGAACCTTGATCGTGTCTTTTTTCTCTTGGCTCTGGGTGTCGGGGATGACGATGACGGTCCTGTAACCGAGCGCCTTGGCGACCAGCGTCAGGCCGATGCCGGTGTTGCCGGCGGTCCCTTCGACGATGACGCCGCCGGGTCTCAAAAGCCCGCGCTGCTCGGCATCGCGAATGATGAACAGGCCGGCACGGTCCTTGACCGATTGGCCCGGGTTCATGAATTCGGCCTTGCCCAGAATCTCGCAGCCGGTCGCGTCCGAAGCCTTGTTGAGCCGGATCAAGGGTGTGTTGCCGATCGCTTCGATCACATTACGGGGCATGGGGATTCCTTTGTGCGTGCGGCGTGACCCTAGAAACCGGAAGCCTCGGTTTCAAGGCAAGATTTTGCCTGGTCCAGTCGCATTCCGGGCGCTGCAGCCCTCGCGATCATTTCAACGATGCGCCCAAAAGGGCTCTTTTCATCCGATTTCTTCGCCGCTAGAGCACTATAGCGCCGCGCGTCCATTGGACGGGCAAAGGACGCTGCAGGATTTTGATCTGGGCGCATGACCCCGAAACACTCGCAGGGCTTTCAATGACACTCTACCGGGCCAACCCGAAAGACGGTGTCGCCTGGGTCACGGGCGGCAGCAGCGGTATCGGCCGAGCGCTGGCCAAGGATCTCGCAAAGCAGGGCTATGCCGTCGCGGTGACGGCGCTGCCGAGCGATCCCGTCGACACTCTGCTGGTCGAGACGGCGCAGATGACCGGCCATGTGAAGTCCTTCCCGTGCGACGTCACCGACGAGCAAGGCATGGCTCGGACGGTCGCGGCGATCGAAGAGGAGATGGGGCCGATCGTGCTCGCCGTCTTCAACGCTGGCAACTATATCGCCACGCCCGGCGAGCATCTTGTGGTTCGCGATTTCCACCGCTCCTTCGCCGTCAATTATTTCGGCATCGTCAATGGCCTGGTGCCGGTGGTCGACTATATGCGCGCGAGAGGACGCGGCCATGTCGTCCTGGTCGGATCGGTCACCGCCTATTCCGGTTGGCCGACGACCGCGGCCTATGGCGGCACCAAGGCGGCTATCAACATCTTGGCGGAGTCGCTCAAATACGACTTCGACAAGATGAACATCCGCATCCAGGTGATGAATCCGGGTTTCGTCGACACGCCGCTGACCGAGAAGAACATGCTGCCGATGCCGGGGCTGATGCCGGTGCACCGCGCGTCGCGCCGCATGGCGCGCGGCATCAGAAAAGGCGGCTTCGAGGTCACCTTCCCTTATCACATAAGCTGGCCGCTCAAGCTGCTTGGCCTGCTGCCGCGGCCGGTCTGCCGCCTGGTAATCGGGCTGACCACCAGCTGGTGGGGACGGCCGTTGAGTTTCGACCGCAAGATGCCGGGCAAGGCGGGTACCTCTTCGGATCAGGCGACGTAAGCATGTTGCCCAAAGGACGCAGCGGTCTTGGGATAGGGCGAAGGATCGTGCTTGCCGTACTGGGTCTCATCGTCATCCCTGTCGCCGGTTTCTTGCTCGGTCCACGCGTGACCGTCGACACGACGATCCGCTTCGACCCTTCGGCGATCGGCGACGATCCGCAGGCGTATCTGGCGCGCGAGGAGGCTGCCGTGCCCAATATCCGCGACGGGCTGGACAAGGAAATCATCTGGGCTAACCCGATGGTTCACGCCAAGACGAAGCTTGCGATTGTCTATATCCATGGCTTTTCGGCCTCGAAGGGCGAGGTCCGCCCGCTGCCGGACGATGTCGCCGACGAGCTCAACGCCAACCTCTTCTACACGCGCCTGACCGGCCACGGCCAGGATGGCGCCGCGATGGCCGAAGGCAGCGTCAACGCCTGGATCAACGACTATGAAGAGGCGATCGCCATCGGCCGTGCGATCGGCGACAAGGTGATCGTTATCGCCACCTCCACGGGCGCCTCGCTGGCGACATGGGCGGCAACCCAGCCGGGTGCCTCAGACGGCGTCGCCGCGATCGCGTTCATCTCGCCGAATTTCGGCGTCAAGGCCTCAGGGGCCGAATTGCTGACCATGCCCTGGGGCAAGCAGATCGCAGAGCTCGTTGGCGGCAAGGAGCGCAGCTTCACGCCGCGCAACGCACTCCACGAAAAATTCTGGACCACAAAATATCCGATGTCGGCGACCCTGCCGATGGCTGCGCTCACCAAACTCGCCTATGGCGCGCCGGTCGAAAAGGCGGCCATCCCTGCCCTGTTCATCTTCTCGGACGCCGACAAGGTGGTGCGGCCGGACCGTACGCGCGAGATCGCCGGGCGCTGGGGCGGCCCGCACGAGCTGGTGCCGGTCGACGATACCGGCGATCCGGACAATCACGTGATTGCCGGCGACGCGCTGTCGCCCCAGACCACGGGTTTTCTCACCCAACGGATCGCGGTGTGGGTGAAGGCGCTGATGCCGTAGCGCTCATGCTGCTCGATATGAAAAGACGGCTGAAGCATCGCTTCAGCCGCCTCCTTTTCCAGCCGAGCTCTGTGATGAGCCTCGTTGCTTCGGCTCAGGCGGCGCGGTTCGCCGGCCGCTTGCCGCCGAAGCGGCGCTTGTTGTTGCCCCTGAAGCGCTTAGCGCCATCGGGCTTGCGCTCGCCATTCGGCTTGGCGGTCATGGGGCGTTCGCCGCCGGGATTCCCGGAAAACGCCCTTTCGCCCGCCGGCTTGCCGCCGAAGCGCTTCTTACCGTTGTTGCCGTTGCCGGGGCGGCGGCCATCACGGCGGCCGCCATGATGCTCGCGGTCGTTGGCAGGCTCGAAATGGCGTTCGGTCTTTTCCTTGGGATCGCGCTGCGGGTCAGGACTGCCGAGGTGATCGGCGATCACCGGCAGCCGCATGCGGATGATGCGCTCGACCTGCCTCAGCTTGCCGTTCTCCGACGGATCACAAAGCGTGATCGCGATGCCGTCCCTGCCGTTGCGGCCGGTGCGGCCGATGCGGTGGACATAGCTTTCCGCCTCGTCCGGCAGGTCGAAATTCACGACATGGCTGATGCCGGGCACGTCGATGCCGCGCGCCGCGATATCGGTTGCAACCAGGATGCGCACGGAGCCGTCGCGGAAATCGTTGAGCGCCTTCTGGCGCGCGTTCTGCGACTTGTTTCCGTGGATGACGGCGGCGTTGAAGCCGTCGCGGGCAAGGTCCTTGGTGACGCGGTCGGCGCCATGCTTGGTGCGCGAGAATACGATCACCGAGCGCATCGCCTCGTCCGCGAGCATCTTCGATAGCACCTGACGCTTCTGCTTGGTGCGGGCAAGTACCACGCTCTGCACGATCTCGGCCGCCGTCGTGCTCTGCGGCGCGACCTCGATGCGAACCGGATCCTTCAGCAGGCCCTTGGCGAGCTCCGCGATCTCGTTCGGCAGCGTTGCCGAGAACAGCGCCGTCTGGCGGTCCGGCGCGGTCGCCTTGGCGATGCGCTTGACGTCGTTGATGAAGCCCATGTCGAGCATGCGGTCGCCCTCGTCGAGCACCAGCCATTTGGTGTCGGCAAGGATGAGGTCGCCCTCGCGCACCAGGTCGGTCAGCCGGCCGGGCGTGGCGATCAGGATGTCGACACCGGGCGCGATCTTCTTCACCTGGCTGTAGCGGGAGACGCCGCCAAGCACGAGTGCGGTCGAGATATGCGCGCCCTTGGCGAGCAGCTTGATCGTGTCCTCGATCTGCACGGCAAGCTCGCGCGTCGGCGCCAGGATCAGCGCGCGCGCCGTCTTCGGCCGGCGCTTGGTGCCGAGCCCGATGATCTTCGACAGGATCGGCAAGGCGAAGGCCGCCGTCTTGCCCGAGCCGGTCTGGGCGATGCCGAAAATGTCGCGGCCTTCGAGCTGCGGCGGGATCGCCTGTGCCTGGATCGGCTTCGGATCGGTGAAGCCGGCGGCATTGGCGGCCTTGAGCAGCGCGCCGGTTATTCCAAGGGTAGCGAAACCAGTCGGTTCCGCTCTGTTTTCGTTGGTCAAAATAATCTTCTTTCACGCGGCCCTATATGGCCGCAAACATCAATGGCGGCGGGGCGCAACCTGCCGTCGAAAAATTGTCAGAAAACGACAAGGCGGCGGACAGACGTCCGCGCGGCTGCGCTGTCGTGCCCGCGAGCTTCATGCCCCGGGGCTCTTTCGCCACCTTGCCGATCAAACGGAAAGAGGGAAACAGACGCAACCAGTCTCATTCGTGGAGAAAGCCGAGAGTTCGGCCCAAGCGCCTATGTCGCCGCATATGGCCGAGTCCGGCCCAAAATGCAAGAGGCTATGTTGCATTGCAGCAAAACAGCGACCGAAAAGCGCCGCTTGCGCTCGGCTGCCCTCGCGATTACCAAAAAGCACTTTTCCGTTTTGAGGGCCGAGCGATGAAGGACGTGCTGAAGGAACTCGAGCGCCGCCGCGAGATCGCCCGCATGGGCGGGGGCAAGGAGCGGATCGAGGCGCAGCACAAGAAAGGCAAGCTCACCGCCCGCGAGCGTATCGAAGTGTTCCTCGACGAGGGATCGTTCGAGGAGTTCGACATGTATGTCGAGCACCGTTCGACCGATTTCGGCATGGAGAAGACCAAGATCGCCGGCGACGGCGTCGTCACAGGATGGGGCACCGTCAACGGGCGTCCCGTCTATCTCTTCGCCAAGGATTTCACCGTGTTCGGCGGCTCGCTGTCGGAGGCACACGCCGAGAAGGTGGTCAAGGTGCAGGAGATGGCGCTGCGCAACCGGGCGCCGATCATTGGCCTCTACGACGCGGGCGGCGCCCGCATCCAGGAGGGCGTGGCGGCGCTCGGCGGCTATGCCGAGATTTTTCAGCGCAACGTCCTCGCCTCCGGCGTCATCCCGCAGATCTCGCTGATCATGGGCCCCTGCGCCGGCGGCGACGTCTATTCGCCCGCCATGACCGACTTCATCTTCATGGTGCGCGACACATCCTACATGTTCGTCACCGGCCCCGACGTGGTGAAGACGGTGACCAACGAGACGGTGACGGCCGAGAGCCTCGGCGGCGCCACGGTGCACACGACCAGATCCTCCATCGCCGACGGCGCCTATGACAATGACGTCGAGGCTCTGCTGCAGATGCGCCGGCTGATCGATCTTCTCCCAGCCTCCAACACCGCCGAGATACCCGAGATCGAATGCTACCAGTCGGTGACGGATCACGACATGTCGCTCGACCGGCTGATCCCGGACAACGCCAACAAGCCTTACGACATCAAGGAACTGATCCTCAAAACCTGTGACGAAAGCGACTTCTTCGAGATCCAGGCGAGCTTCGCCAAGAACATCGTCACCGGCTTCGGCCGCGTCGACGGCCGAACTGTCGGCTTCGTCGCCAACCAGCCGATGGTGCTGGCCGGCGTGCTGGACTCCGACGCCAGCCGCAAGGCGGCGCGCTTCGTGCGTTTTTGCGATTGCTTCTCGATCCCGATCGTCACCTTCGTCGACGTTCCGGGCTTCCTGCCCGGCACCGCGCAGGAATATGGCGGGCTGATCAAGCACGGCGCGAAGCTGCTCTTCGCCTATGCCGAGGCGACCGTGCCCAAGATCACCGTGATCACCCGCAAGGCCTATGGCGGTGCCTATGACGTCATGGCCTCAAAGCATCTGCGTGGCGACATGAACTATGCCTGGCCGTCGGCGCAGATCGCAGTCATGGGCGCGAGGGGCGCAGTCGAGATCATCTATCGCAAGGACATCGGCAATGCGGAGAAGATCGCAGCCCATACAAAGGCTTACGAGGATCGCTTCCTGTCGCCTTTTGTGGCGGCCGAGCGCGGCTATGTCGACGAAGTGATCATGCCCCACTCGACCCGTCGCCGCGTCGCGCGAGCGCTGCGCATGCTGCGCAACAAGGACATGCAGAACCCTTGGAAGAAGCACGACAACATTCCGCTGTGAGGCAATGGGCATCTATCCTTGATGACGAGGCGCTTCCGTGAGAAGCCATCGGTGATGCTCGCCTTGAGCTGCTGCTTTCCAACCCGAAAGGCAACCAATTGAACCCGATCCTCGTCGTCAGCTTTCCGGCGATAGGCGACTTTATCCGATCGCACTCGGCGATCCAGCTTGTTGCCGAGCGATTTCCAGGAAGCCCGATCGACGTCATCACCTCGCCGGTCGCAGCCCCGCTGGCAAGCCTGATGCCACATGTTCGGAAGGGCTGGGTGCTCGACAAGAAGCCGGGCTGGCAGGGATTGGTCGACCGTTACCGGCTGGGTCGCGAACTACGCGGGCAAAATTACCAAGCGGCCTATCTCCTGACCAGTGCCACCAAGGCAGCAATTGCCCCACGCGTCGCTGGAATACCGAAACGAATAGGCTATCCGCGTGAATTCCAATTCGGTCTGGTCAACCGCTTCCCGGCCGATTGGTGGCGTCAGCTTCTGAATCTCGGATGGGGACATCTGCGGCTCTACGATGAGGTCTGCGATATCGCGACGCTTGCCAGGGAGCCTGCCCCAGTCGATGGGTGGCCGGCCCCGCAGCTGATCATTCCGCCATCACAGATGGAGAATTGGCGGCGGCGAAGCGGGCTGGACCTGTCGAAACCTGTCCTTGCGCTTTACACTTCAGGGCTCGACGATGTGCGCAAATGGCCGATCGAGCGTTTCAGCGCGATTGCAGCCGATTACGCAAACCGGGGCTGGTCAATCTGGATCATCGGTGCGGCACGGGAGCAATCCGCAGCCGCAAAGATCCGCGCCGCCCTGCCCGAGGTCGTCGATCTTACTTCGACGCCGCTCCTGATGGACGCCATGTGCCAGATCGCAGCCTCGACGCTTTTTCTCGGGGTCGATGGGGGGCCATCCCATGCCGCCGCCGCGCTGAACGTTCCCTGTCTGCTGATCTTCAGGGCCAACCGATCGTATGACGGCGGCCCGGTCAATCGTCACGTCCGCTTTATCGAGCCGCCCATTTCGACGCCCGGTCGGATAGAAGGCACGTTCGGCGTCAGCGTAGAGCAAGTGCTTGCAGCTCTCGCGACCATGACCTCGCAGCCGAGCTCACAAATGGTGTAAGCCACCTATTCCTCCGTAGCCGCGCCAACGCCGTGAGCGCCAGCCGTTTCATTCGGTCGCGCGCTCCATCAGCTCGCGCAGCACCGGCAGCATGGCCTGCGGCAAATCCTCGGCGATCAGCCCCGGACCGAACCGGCTGCCGGCTTCGGCATGGATCCAGACGGCAGCGCATGCCGCTTCGAAGGCGGGCATTCCCTGCGCCAGTAGCCCGGCGATGATACCTGCCAGCACATCGCCTGAACCCGCGGTGGCGAGCCACGGCGCGCCGTTGCCGTTGATCGCCGCGCGGCCATCTGGCGCCGCGATCACGCTGTCGGCGCCTTTGTAGACGATCACGGCATTGGCGCGCTGCGCGGCCGCGCGCGCCTTGGCCAGCTTGGAGAGCGCCTTGTCGTCCGCGATGTCGGGGGACAGCCGGCCGAACTCGCCCTCATGCGGCGTCATCACCAATGCCGGCGCGCCGGGTGTGCGGGCAGCCTGGAAAAGCGTCTCGGGCTCGTCGCGGAAAGAGCTGATGCCGTCGGCGTCGAGCACCAGCCCTTCGATGCCCGCGTCCTGTCCTTGCCCGGCGCCTAGCAGCGCGAGGGCAAAATCGCGCGCCTTCTCACCGACGCCGAAGCCCGGACCGAGCACAAAGGACGAGGGGCGGCGATCGGTGAGAAGCGCGCCGAGATCGGCAACCGCATCGACCTTGCGCAGCATAATTGAGGTCAGATGCGCGGCATTCACCTGCATGGCGTTCGCCGGGGAAAGCACCGTGACCGCCCCTGCCCCGCTTCTTGCGGCGGCAAGCGCCGACAGCCGCGCGGCACCTGTCGCCGACGGCCCGCCGGAAAAGACGTTAGTGTGGCCGCGCCTGTATTTATGCGCATCGACAGCGGGAGCCGGAAAAACCGCCCGCCAAAGCGCCGGACCGTTCTCGAAGGTCTGCGGCACGATCCGGGCGATGATCGCGTCGCCGATGCCGATGTCGGCCAGCACGATCTCACCGCACATCTCACGCCCCGGCAGCAGCAGGTGCCCCGGCTTCTTTCGTGCGAAGGTCACGGTTATGGCCGCGCGAAACGCGCAGCCGAGAATGGCCCCGCTTTCGCCGGAAACGCCGGAAGGCAGGTCTATGGCGACGACCGGCAAGCCGAGATCCGTCACGGCCTGGACCGCCCTTGCGGCGTCGCCGGACAGCGGCTTGGACAGCCCTGCCCCATAAAGCGCGGCGACCACGAGCGAGCCGGCCTTGGCCGCGAAGGCTGACAGCGGCCGGCGCTCGAGCGGGCAGTCGGCCGCGGCGAGTGCGGCATCGCTGCCCTCGCGCGGCTCGCCCGACGCCCATAGCGCGACGTCGACGCCGCTCTCCTCGAGCAGGCGCGCCGCGACATAGCCGTCGCCGCCATTGTTGCCGGGGCCGCACAGCACGTGCACCGGTTTGGCTGCCGGGTAACGCGCCAGCACCACGGTCGCGACGGCCTCGCCGGCGCGACGCATCAGTCCGTAGCCGTCGAGCGGACCTTCCGCGATGGTCAGCCGGTCGGCCTCGGCCATCTCGGCCGGCGAAAGAAGTTCATTGCGCATGGGATTGCCGATCTCCATCCGATCAAGCATTGTCCGATTTGCGGTTCGAAGCAAATGGCGACGGCCGACTACCACCCGAAGCGGTGGCGCCTGGAGGGGAAACTGCCTGCAAATTACGCTATCTGCCCAAATTTTGCGCAGACGGATGGAGGAGCGATGTATAGGCTTTGGGCGTCGATGACGCATCCAATGCAACGGATGACGCGAATTTGCGTCAGGGTGCGGCATGGCATCTGAATCGCCCGATACCGCCTGCAACCTTCGCGAGTTGGCACGGTTCGTGCTTGATGGAGGCGCAAGCGGGGCAAACAACCCGTCTCTTTGGCAGTGGAGGCCACTTTCTACATGAAAAAGATCGAAGCGATCATCAAGCCATTCAAGCTGGACGAAGTGAAGGAAGCGCTTCAGGAGGCCGGACTGCAGGGCATCACCGTCACCGAGGCCAAGGGTTTCGGCCGGCAGAAGGGCCACACCGAGCTCTATCGCGGCGCCGAATATGTCGTCGATTTCCTGCCCAAGGTGAAGATCGAAGTGGTGCTCGGCGACGATGCCGTCGAAGGCGCCATCGAAGCCATCCGCAAGGCGGCGCAGACCGGCCGCATCGGCGACGGCAAGATCTTCGTCTCCAACATCGAGGAAGTCGTCCGCATCCGCACCGGCGAAACAGGAATGGATGCCGTCTGACGTCCCATCTTTCTGAACCGTCATCATCAAAAAACGTCATCACACAGGGATACATGACATGACGACAGCCAAAGACATCATGAAGCAGATCAAGGACAACGACGTGAAGTTCGTAGACCTGCGCTTCACCGATCCGCGGGGCAAGCTGCAGCATGTGACGATGGATGTCGCCGAGGTTGAGGAAGACATGTTCGCCGACGGCGTCATGTTCGACGGCTCCTCGATCGCCGGCTGGAAGGCGATCAACGAGTCCGACATGGTGCTGATGCCGGATACCGACACCGTCCACATGGACCCGTTCTTCGCCCAGTCGACCATGGTCATCCTGTGCGACATCCTCGATCCGATCTCGGGCGAGGCCTATAACCGCGACCCGCGCGGCACGGCCAAGAAGGCCGAGGCCTACATGAAGTCCGAAGGCATCGGCGACCAGGTCTTCGTCGGCCCGGAAGCCGAGTTCTTCGTGTTCGACGACGTCAAGTACAAGGCCGATCCGTACAACACCGGCTTCCGCCTCGACTCGACCGAACTGCCGTCCAATGACGACACCGATTACGAGACGGGCAATCTCGGCCATCGTCCGCGCACCAAGGGCGGCTATTTCCCTGTGCCGCCGGTCGATTCCTGCCAGGACATGCGCTCGGAAATGCTGACCGTGCTCGCCGAGATGGGCGTGCGCGTCGAGAAGCACCACCACGAGGTCGCCGCCGCCCAGCACGAGCTCGGCATCAAGTTCGACACGCTGGTTCGCAATGCCGACAAGATGCTGATCTACAAGTATGTCGTGCACCAGGTCGCCAACGCCTATGGCAAGACGGCCACCTTCATGCCGAAGCCGGTGTTCGGCGACAACGGCTCGGGCATGCACGTGCACCAGTCGATCTGGAAGGGCGGCAAGCCGACTTTCGCCGGCAACGAATATGCCGGCCTGTCGGAAACCTGCCTGTTCTACATCGGGGGCATCATCAAGCACGCCAAGGCGATCAACGCCTTCACCAATCCGCTCACCAACTCCTACAAGCGCCTGGTGCCGGGCTATGAAGCGCCGGTGCTGCTCGCCTATTCGGCGCGCAACCGTTCGGCATCCTGCCGCATTCCGTTCGGCTCGTCACCGAAGTCGAAGCGCGTCGAGGTCCGCTTTCCCGATCCGGGCGCGAACCCCTATCTCGGCTTCGCGGCCATGCTGATGGCCGGCCTCGACGGCATCAAGAACAAGATCCATCCGGGACAGCCGATGGACAAGGACCTCTACGACCTGCCGCCGAAGGAATTGAAGAAGATCCCGACCGTCTGCGGCTCGCTGCGCGAAGCGTTGCAGAACCTCGACAAGGACCGCGGCTTCCTGAAAGCCGGCGGCGTCTTCGACGACGACCAGATCGACAGCTATATCGAGCTGAAGATGGCCGAAGTCATGCGCTTCGAGATGACGCCGCACCCGATCGAGTACGACATGTACTATTCGGTCTAACACTCTGATCGAATAGAAAATTCAGCCCTTGGAGGGTTCGCCTTCCAGGGGTTTTTTATTTGCGGCGCGACTTGCTTCGACCGCAGTTGTGCGCCCTGGTGGATTTGGCCCTCAATGGGAAAGCCCATGCCGCCGTCAGGCGACGGAGGAGGCGTGCTCAACGCATTGATCGCCAATGCCGACATGATCGGCCGCGACGGCAACCGTACCCCCTGCCCCGCCGCTTGCCAAGGTGGTCGCAGCGCTCAAATCGCGTGGTGTTATCGCCGGCCGACGGCGGCTCTCTGGCCGGCATAGCCACGCAAAAAAGCCCCAGAGTTTCCGCCGGGGCTTTTTTGATCGTCGTTGGTCTGGCGCGGACTGCCGCCCACGCCACCAAAGGAATCAGGCGGCCGCCGAAACCTTCGCGTCGGTCGGCACCTGCGAGATCGTCTTCAGGACCTGCGAGGCGATCTGGTAGGGGTCGCCCTGCGAGTTCGGGCGGCGATCTTCCAGATAGCCCTTGTAATCGTTCTTGACGAAGGAGTGCGGCACGCGGATCGAGGCACCACGGTCGGCGACGCCGTAGGAGAACTTGTTCCACGGCGCGGTCTCGTGCTTGCCGGTCAGGCGCTTGTCGTTGTCCGGACCGTAGACGGCGATGTGGTCCATCAGGTTCTTGTCGAATTGCGCCATCAGCGCCTCGAAATAAGCCTTGCCGCCCACCTCGCGCATATAGGCGGTCGAGAAGTTGCAGTGCATGCCCGAGCCGTTCCAGTCGGTGTCGCCGAGCGGCTTGCAGTGGAATTCGATGTCGATGCCGTATTTCTCGGTCAGGCGCTGCAGCAGATAGCGGGCCATCCACATCTGATCAGCGGCCTTCTTGGAGCCCTTGCCGAAGATCTGGAACTCCCACTGGCCTTTGGCCACTTCGGCGTTGATGCCTTCGTGATTGATGCCGGCGGCCAGGCACTGGTCGAGATGCTCCTCGACGATCTGGCGCGCGACCGAGCCGACGTTCTTGTAGCCGACACCGGTATAGTAAGGACCCTGCGGGGCCGGATAGCCAGTCTCGGGGAAGCCGAGCGGACGGCCATCCTTGTAGAAGAAATACTCCTGCTCGAAGCCGAACCAAGCGCCTTCGTCATCGAGGATGGTGGCGCGCTTGTTGGAGACATGCGGCGTCACGCCATCCGGCATCATCACTTCGCAAAGCACCAGCACGCCGTTGGTGCGGGCCGGATCCGGGTACACGGCAACGGGCTTCAGCACGCAGTCGGAGCTATGGCCCTCGGCCTGGTTCGTGGAGGAGCCGTCGAAGCCCCACAGCGGCAGCTGCTCGAGCGTCGGGAACTCGGCAAATTCCTTGATCTGGGTCTTGCCGCGCAGGCTGGGGGTCGGGACGTATCCGTCGAGCCAGATATACTCGAGCTTGTATTTGGTCATTCTAGAGCCTCTCGTTGCTTGGACGCCGCGCATAGCGGTATCGACGCATGGCCGGACCGAGCCGGCCTGCCGATCGTTAAAAAGCAATTCGTGTGCCACTCTCCTCACCTTGGATGCGGCAAAATGGTCAAGGGAGAAGCGTTGAATCTGTTGAGCCGCCTCAGCAATGCGCGGCAATCGTTCAGGCCCGAGTTCTGCATAAATAATATGCAAATACTGATCTTTTTGTGGGCATATTGCCTAATTGACTCGCAGAACCTATCTTGGGAAAAGTTGAATCGAAAAGCTCCTGGAAACAGAAGGGAGGCCGCCAATGGAAGTCACCACGTCCCGTCAGTCGGCAAAGATTATGATGTTCCCGCTTGCAGGCCGGATGTCTGCCTCAAATTTAGGCGCCAAGGCCAAATTCGCGGCAGAGCTTGCCTCACTGCGCAATACGCACGCCGATTTCGACGGCTGGTACCACGAGGCGGCGATCGAGGAAGAAAACCAGCAGCGCAAGAGCTGACCAGCCTTTCCAGTTCGGCATGAAAAAGCCCGGCGCGATCGCTCGCGCCGGGCTTTTTGCAGATGATCGATCGTGTCTACTGCTTGGCGTGCAGGTCGGTGCCGAGCGTGTCCCTGACGAAGATCATGCCGATGATCAGCGACATCGCCGCGATCAGCACCGGGTACCAGAGGCCGTAGTAGATGTCGCCCTTATAGGCGCTGAGCGCGAACACCGTCGCCGGCAGCAGGCCGCCGAACCAGCCATTGCCGATATGGTATGGCAGCGACATGCCGGTGTAGCGGATGCGGGTTGGGAACATCTCGACCAGGATCGCGGCGATCGGCCCGTAGACCATGGTCACGAACACCACCAGGATGAACAGGATGCCGATGGTCACCGGCCAGTTGATGGCCGCCGGATCGGCGAACATGGCGAAGGGACCGCCGTCCGGAATGTTGTAGACGGTGATCTCGGCAGCGTTGGCTGCCTCATCCTTGGTCAGCAGCTTGTCGGTGATCGCCTTGTCGGTTGGAACCGTCGCCTTCTCGCCGCCGCGGATCGCGGCCGCATCGAGCTTCAGTTCGGGATTGGCCGCGATGAAGGCGTCGAGCTTCTGATCCGCCATCTTGATCGCGGCGCGCTTCAACGGATAGCCGCCGTCCCGCAGCGATATGTTGACTGCCTTCTGGAAGGCGGCCTCCTTGGCCTTGGCCTGATCGCCGGCAGCAACGGCATCGTAGGACGGGACCGTTTCGTTGCCGATCTTGACGGTGGCCGCGGTTCCGGGCGCGGCTGTCGTCACCACATCATAGGGCACCGAGTTCTTGGTCAGGAACGAGGTCGCGATATCGCAGGATGTCGTGAACTTCGCCGTGCCGACCGGGTTGAACTGGAACCTGCAGTCGCCGGGTGCCGCGGTCACCGTCGCGCGCGTATTCTGCTGCGCGGTGGCCAAAGCCGGATTGGCGGCCCAGGTCAGCGCCTTGAACAGCGGGAAGGTGCAGACGATTCCCAAAGCGAGGCCGGCCATGATGATTGGCTTGCGGCCGATCCTGTCGGAGAGCCAGCCGAACACGACGAAGAAGATCGAGCCGACGGCCAGCGCAATCGCAATCATGATGTTGACCGACTGTGCGTCGACCTTCAGCACGTTCGTCAGGAAGAACAGCGCGTAGAACTGGCCGTTATACCAGATCACAGCCTGGCCTGCGGTGAGGCCGAGCAGCGCGAGCAATGCGATCTTGGCGTTCTTCCACTGGCCGAAGGCTTCAGACAGCGGCGCCTTGGAGCCCTTGCCCTCCTCCTTCATGCGCTGGAAGGTCGGCGATTCCGAGAGCGACAGCCGGATCCAGACTGAAATGGCAAGCAGCAGGAAGGAGACGATGAAGGGAATGCGCCAGCCCCAGGAAGCGTAGGTTTCCTTGCTGAGCGAACCCTGCACGCTCAGGATGACGAGCAGCGACAGGAACAGGCCGAGCGTCGCCGTCGTCTGGATCCAGGACGTGTAGTAGCCGCGGCGATCGTCCGGCGCGTGCTCGGCGACATAGGTCGCAGCACCGCCATATTCGCCGCCGAGCGCCAGGCCCTGCAGCATGCGCAGCCCGATCAGGATCACGGGGGCTGCAATGCCCCAACTGGCATAGCCGGGCAGCAGGCCGACCAGGAAGGTCGAAAGGCCCATGATCGTCATGGTGACGAGGAAGGTGTATTTGCGGCCGACCAGGTCGCCGATGCGGCCGAACACCAGCGCGCCGAACGGGCGGACGAGGAAGCCGGCGGCAAAGGCCAAGAGCGCGAAGATGTTGCGCGTCGCCTCGGGGATGGTCGGGCTGAAGAAGGTCGCGCCGATGAAGGCGGCCAACGAGCCGTAAAGATAGAAATCGTACCATTCGAAAACGGTGCCGAGCGAGGAGGCGAAGATGACCTTCTTTTCCTCCCGCGTCATGCCGCGGCTTGTTCTGCCGGCGGTCGAAACCATTGCCATTGCTGTATCCTCCCGTGGATCCCGTCTGTCCTCGATGGCTGCGCGCCACCCGTCCGCAACTGCTCCGGACGCGGACTCGAAAAACGCCGCCAACGAGGGAAAAAATGGCAGAAAGCGCCGCCAAAAGGCACCAAGACGATGGGATTATGACTTTCGTATTAGGTGCAGTGCGGGAGCGGAGCGCGGCACTTGGAGTGTCTCGTCTCTAGTGGATCGTCGATCCCGCCAAGTTTCTACCCAATTTTGGACGGAAAACCGCTGCGCACTTTTCCTGGAATTGCTTTCTTGTCCTGCACAATTCCGGACGGAAAACCGCGGCACACTTCTCTTGGAATTGCTCTGTTTCTTTGCCGCAATTCCGGACGGAAAACCGCTGCCCGCTTTTCCTGGAATTGCTCTAGGCCTGCAGCGCTTCGAGCAGGCTGACCGCCGCCATCATGTCGCGCTTGCGGGCCGAGCGGCGAGCAACGGCCTCGGCATCCTGGCCCCAATGCTCGATCTGCCAGTCCTCGTCGACATGGCCGGCGGTCCAGGCTTCCTCGCCGTCGAGCTCGCCGAAATCGACGGCCAGCGCAAGCAGCGCCGATCCGGTCAGCGCGGTCATGACATGGATGGCGGCCAGACGCATCGGCTCGACGCGTTGGGCAAGATGGGCGCCGAGGACGGCGATCGTCTCGCGCGGCTGGTCGACATGGATAACGCCCTCGGCAAGATTGAAGCGCGCGCCAAGGCGGCTTCTCGCCCAATCGAGCACCGGATCCCAGAGCTTGTTCTGGCGGTCGACCAGCCCTTGCGGGCCGTCGGCGCGGTAGCAGAGCAGGTCCGACGAAGCGAAGCGCAGGACATCCTCGAGCACCGCTTGCGGGTCGCTGGCGACGCCGTCAATGGCCGTGTTGGCAAGACGCATGACCGGCATGGTCACGGGGTCGATGACCTCGCCCTGCGCGGAAAACTCGTCAGCCACCAGCTGCGCCGCTCTGTCGGTCGGCAGCACAAGCAGCGCCTTGCCCGGCGTGCGAACCGGCCTGCCGTCGAGATGGACGGCAAAGCCGCCTTCGGCCGGCACGACCGAGACGGTCTTGTAGAAACGCTTCGGCAGCGGCGTCTTCATCTGGATCTGGGCGCGGCGCACCGGATCGGGATCGGAAAGCAGCTTTCCCGCTTCAAGGTCCTCGAGAATGTCGCGCATGTCGAACTCCTTACACCGTAGGCTGCCTGCGCGCCGTGCGATTGACGATGATCAGCCCCGCGGCGATCAGGGCGAGCGCCAGGAAAATCCTGATCGTCAGCGGCTCGCCCAACAGCACCGCGCCGCACAGAACGCCGAACACCGGCGACAGGAAGGCGAAGCTCGACAGGCCCGCTGCCGGGTAGCGCGTGAGCAGCCAGAACCACAAAACATAGGTGAAAGCGACGATATAGAAAGACTGGAACATCAATGCCAATGTCGGCAACCCGGCGATCTCGCGGATCGGCGGGCCGGCGAACGGCATCACCAGGGCGCCGACGACGGCCGCGCCCGCCAGCTGATAGAGCAAGAGCTTCTCGGCGCTGGTCCCGGCCAGTTTCGACCGCTTGATGACGATGCTGGTCAATGCCCACAGGATGCCGGCGCCGAGGCTCAGCAGATCGCCCGTCAACGTCGCGTCATCGCCGGCAACGATGCCGTCGGAGAACACGGCCACCAGGCCGCAAAAGGCCAGCACAAGTCCGCCGAGCTTGCGCGTGGTGATGTGCTCGCCGAGCAGGAAGTGGCCGCCGACCAGCACCCAGAACGGCATGGTGTTGACCAACAGCGTGTTGCGGGCAACGGTCGTGTGCTCTAGCCCGATATAGAGAAACAGGAACTCGACACCGAAGAGCAGGCCCGCGGCAATGCCGGCGATCAACGTCCCGTCCGCTTCGAACAGCTTGATGCCGCGCAGCCGGCACCAGCCGAACACACACAGCCCGCCAAGGATGGAGCGCGCGATCGATACGAAAACCGGATCGTACCCGGCATAAGAGACCTTGGCGGCGACGTAGTTCAGCCCCCAGGACAGTGTCAGCCCGACCATGATGGCGGCTGCCGCCATGTCGACCGCATCGCGGCGGTCGAGCGTATCGGTGGTGCCACTCAATTGTCGTCCTCCGCGCTCTGCTCGTCGAAGCCGAGCAGGTTCCAGCTCTGGCGCATATGAGGGGGCATTGGCGCGACGACATCGATGACGCCCTGATCGGGATGCGGGATGATGATGCGGCGAGCATGAAGATGCAGCCGGTTCTGGATGCCGCCCGGAAATTCCCAGTTGGTGTCGGCCTCGAAATATTTGGGGTCGCCGATGATCGGGCAGCCGATATGGGCAGCGTGGACGCGTAGCTGGTGCGTGCGGCCGGTGTAGGGCTCCATCTCCAGCCAGGACAGCGACTGCGCCGCCTGCTCGACGATGCGGTAGTAAGACACGGCATGGTCGGCGCCCTTCTCGCCATGCTTGGCGATGCGCACGCGGTCGCCGTCGGGTGTCTGCTCCTTGACCAGCCAGGTCGAGATCTTGTCCTCGCGCTTCGGCGGCACGCCCTTGACCAGCGCCCAATAGGTCTTCTTCGTTTCGCGCGCCCGGAACGCTTCCGAAAGTTTCATGGCCGCAAGACGGGTGCGGGCAACGACCAGCACGCCGGAGGTGTCGCGGTCGAGGCGGTGGACCAAGCGCGGCTTCTCGCCCTTCTGGTTGCGCCAGGCCTCCAGCATGTCGTCGACATTGCGTGTGACGCCGGAGCCGCCCTGCACGGCTAGGCCCGCCGGCTTGTTGAAGACGAAGACCTTTGGGTCCTCGTGCAGCAGCATCTTGGCCAGCACATCGGCATCGCCTTGGTTGCGGATCGAATGGCCGGTGAGCAGGGCATCGCCCTTCTTGTCGACATCGAGCGGCGGGATGCGGACGGTCTGTCCGGGCTCGACGCGCGTGTCGGCCTTCACCCGGCCACCGTCGACGCGAACCTGGCCGGAGCGCAGCAACTTCTGCAGATGGCCGAAGCCGAGGCCCGGATAGTGGACTTTGAACCAGCGGTCGAGCCGCATGCCCGCCTCGCCAGCCTCCACCGTGATTTGTTCAACGCCTGCCATGGATACGCTTTTCCGTTTGAAAGCGGCGCCATAGCACTAAGGCAGGCATCTTGCGAGCCAAAGACCCAGATGACCGCAAAGATCGCCCCAAAAGACCCTGCCGCGGATCGAGCCCGCGCGGGCGCGCGGCGAAGTTTCAGTTCGCGGCCGCCTTCTTCGGCTTCGCTGAGCCGATCATCTTCCAGTTCTTGTAGAAGACGGAATTGATGCGCTCGACGCTGACCGAAACGATTGCCAGAAGCCCCGCGATCAGGCCCGGGAACGGAGACGGGCGGATGATGTCGACGAAGACGCAGTAGCGGCGGCCGTCATATTCATTGACAGAGCGATGGAACAGCGTGTCGTCGAAGATGAACAGCGGATTGTCGTACCAATAATTCTTCTTGCTGCCGCACTGGACGAAGATCTCAGCCTTCACCGGAATCAGGTTGTAGAGGATGCGCAGGCTGAGCCTGAGCGGTCCGAAATGCCACGAGGTCGATTCGCGGCCGCTGAACACCGAGACGGCGATCGTCTTGATGTATTTGAAATCCTTGTTGAATTCCGGAACGTTGTCGATCTTGTGCTTGCCGTACCACTGGTAGACATACATGCCGCGCCGGCCGGTGCCGAAATTGGCGTCGATGTCGGCGATGATCTCATGCTTGCGCGCCTTGAAAACGCCGAGCACCTCGTTGATCTCACGCTGATAGTCTTCCGGAAACTGGTCAAGTTTCCAGACGCCGTGGTTCCTGTAGCAGAGAAGGTCCACAATCAGGTTGAAGGGCGAAAGCAGCCAGGTGAACAGGCCGTTGCCGAGGAAATAGCGATCGAAGAGCTTCTGGTTCTTCTCGTCATTGCGCATGACGTCGATCATGCCGCAGACGATGAAGATCGCGGTCAGGATCGGGATGAAGTAGAAGCCGAGCGCAAGAAGCAGGACTGCAATCGCAGCCTTACGAAGGGTCTTAACAGTTTGCTTTGTCATAATCTTTCGCGCGGGAGCGCGATCCTGTC
This sequence comes from Mesorhizobium album, assembly GCF_033977205.1. Classification (NCBI taxonomy): domain Bacteria; kingdom Pseudomonadati; phylum Pseudomonadota; class Alphaproteobacteria; order Hyphomicrobiales; family Phyllobacteriaceae; genus Mesorhizobium; species Mesorhizobium album. Next base: position 103,058 of record NZ_JAVIIW010000008.1, read on the forward strand.
CGCATGAGCCAAATCACGGCGACCCCCGCCAGCCGTGTTGCTTCATAGGATTTTTCCCACTGTCGCACAATCTGGATCAGGTTTGCCCGCTCACGATTGCACCAGCACTTCGACTTTGATGGTTGTGCCGCGAAGCTTCAGTGCGAAGCATCTGGCTCGCCGGCCGCACAGCCGACTACTCCCGCTCTTTGCGCAGCTTTGCCCAGTATTCGAGCCGTTTTCGGATATCGCGCTCGAAGCCACGTTCGGGCGGATCGTAGAAGGTGCGGCGGCCCATCTTTTCCGGGAAATAGTCCTGTCCGGAAAAGGCATCCGGCTCGTCGTGGTCGTAGCGGTAGCCGGCGCCGTAATCCTCGTCCTTCATCAGCTTGGTCGGCGCGTTGAGGATGTGCTTGGGCGGCAAGAGCGAACCGAACTCCTTGGCCGCTTGCGTCGCCGCCTTGAAGGCGGTGTAGACGGCGTTCGACTTCGGCGCTGTGGCGAGGTAGACGGCGGCCTCGGCGAAGGCGAGCTCGCCCTCCGGAGAGCCGAGATAGTCATAGGCGTCCTTGGCGGCATTGGCGACGACCAGTGCCTGCGGATCGGCAAGCCCGATATCCTCCACCGCCATGCGCACCAGCCGGCGGCCGAGATAGAGCGGATCCTCTCCGGCATCGAACATGCGCGCAAGGTAATAGAGCGCCGCATCGGGATCGGATCCGCGCACCGATTTATGCAGCGCCGAGATCAGGTTGTAATGGCCGTCCTGGCCCTTGTCGTAGATCGGCGCGCGGCGCTGGATGACGCGCTGCAGACCCTCCGGCCCGAACACCTCGCCGGGCTTGGCGGCGCGCCAGACCTCTTCGGCCAGCGTCAGCGAGGCGCGGCCGTCGCCGTCGCTCATACGGATGAGCATGGCGCGCGCCTCTTTGTCGAGCGGTAGCGCCCTGCCCTCCGTCTCCTCCGCGCGCGCCAGTAGCTTTTCGATGCTCTCCTCGCCCAGCGAATGGAACACCAGCACCCGCGCACGGGACAAAAGCGCGGCATTCAACTCGAAGGATGGGTTCTCCGTCGTGGCGCCGACCAGCACCACCGTGCCGTCTTCCATCACGGGCAAAAAGCCGTCCTGCTGGGCGCGGTTGAAGCGATGGATCTCATCGACGAAGAGCAGCGTCTGGCGGCCATTGGCGCGGCGCAGCTTCGCCGCCTCGAACACTTTCTTCAGGTCGGCGACACCGGAAAACACCGCCGATATCTGCTCGAAGGCAAGGTGGGTTTCGCCGGCGAGCAGCCGCGCCACCGTCGTCTTGCCGGTACCGGGCGGGCCCCAGAAGATCATCGAGCCGAGCGAGCCGGAATTGATCAGCCGCGTCAGCGCCCCATCGGGCCCGGTCAGGTGCTCCTGGCCGACGACCTCGCCAAGGTTTTTCGGGCGCAACCGGTCGGCCAGCGGCCGGCCGGGCGGCACCTTCTCCGGTTCATCGGCACTGAACAGGTCAGCCATGCTCAATCTTCGGGTTGGAGCGCGACCCTCGGGATCGGGCTCAGTAACGCAACACCTGGCGCAGTGTCTGCCCGCCGCGCTCGACGGTAAAGCGCCACCAGCGGGTGTCCTGCTGGGCAATCTGGGCCAGCGTTGCCGCCGTGTCGATGCTCGTGCCGTTCACTTCGCGCACGATATCGCCCGGCTGGAAGCCGAAATCGGCGGCGGGCGAATCGCGGTTGATGTCGACCACGGTGACACCCTTCAAATCGGTGCGCAGGCCGAGCCGCTGGGCAAGCCGCGGCGACAGTTCCGCCACCTTGGCGCCGGCGAACGGGCTGCGGCCATGCAGCGTCACTTCCGCTGCCTTGGCGCCTTCCGGCGCCCGCTCCAACGGGATTTCCATAGTCGCCTGCTTGCCCTTGCTCAGCACCGCGAAGGTCGCCTTGGAGCCGATCGACAGCGTCGCCATGCGATAGTCCAGCGCCTCGATGCCTTCGACCGGTGTGTTGTTGAGCGACAACACGACGTCGCCGGGCTTGAGCCCCGCCTTGCCGGCAGGCCCTGTGGCGTCGACCGACGAGACCAGCGCGCCGGTCGGCTTCTCCATGCCGAGCGATTCGGCGATCTGCGGCGTAACCGCCTCGAATTCGGCGCCGATGTAGGGCCGCTCGAAGAAGTCGAGGCCGGCCTTGGCTGCGTCTGCGAAGGCTCGCACCATGTTCGACGGAATGGCGAAGCCGATGCCGATCGAGCCGCCGCTGCGGCTGTAGATCGCCGTATTGATGCCGACCAGCTGGCCGCCCATGTTGATCAGCGCACCGCCGGAATTGCCGGGATTGATGGCGGCGTCGGTCTGGATGAAGTAGCCGGAATCCGAGACGCCGATATGGCTGCGGGCAAGTGCTGAAACGATGCCGCTGGTGGTGGTCTGGCCGACGCCGAACGGATTGCCGATGGCGAGCACCAGGTCGCCGACCTCGAGCGCATCGGAATCGCCGATGGCGATCACCGGGAACGGCTTGTCGGCCGAGATCTTGAGCACGGCAAGGTCGAGCGTCTCGTCCTTCAGCATCACCTTGCTGGTGAACTCGCGCCCGTCGGCGGTCGCGACCTTCACCTCGTCGGCGTCCTTGATGACGTGGTAGTTGGTGACGATGACACCGCTCGGATCGACCAGCACGCCGGAGCCGAGCGAGGACTGGGCGCGCGGCTGGGCGCGGCCGAAGAACTCCTCGAAGAAGGGGTCGCCTTCGAAGGGCGAGGTCACTTTGGCGGTCTGCGAGGCGTAGACATTGACCACGGCGGGCGCTGTCTGCTTGACCAGCGGCGCGAAGGAGAGCTGCACCTCCTCGCGGCCGAACGGCACGCGCTTGTCCGGGCCAGAGGTGGAGTTCTGGCCTTCGACGCCGTGCAGCAAATCTGTCAGCACATCGGAAAGGCCTGGGTCTGCCGGTTTGGCGGCGTCTTCTGCCAGAGCCTGTCTCACGGCCGGCGGCGCGGCGACGGCGGCGAGCGCGCAAACTGCAATGAGAAACAGACGTTTGAGGTGCATTCCGAATCCTCCAGATCAGGCGCCATTGTCCCGACGATTGTGCAGAATGAAAGGCTAATGCACGGAAATCAGACGCTTGTCGCGCAAAAGCATAAGCCTACGCGCGAAAATCCGCTCGCTCCGGGGCTCCGCCTTCAAAATGCAAAAGGGGCCCGCAGGCCCCTCGCAGTCCTTCCGAAAACCGGGCCTTACGCGGCCGCGGCTTCCTCGGTGACGCCTTCGGCCTCGAGGCGGGCGCGGTCGGCGGCGCCCTTGGCCGAGGTGTCGCGGTCGACGAACTCGATGACCGCCATGGCGGCATTGTCGCCGTGGCGGAAGCCCGCCTTCATGATGCGCAGGTAGCCGCCGTTGCGAGTGGCGTAGCGCGGGGCGATGGTTTCGAACAGGCGCTTGACGACGCCCTCGTTGCCGATCTGCGCGATCACCTGGCGGCGGGCGTGCAGGTCGCCGCGCTTGCCGAGCGTCACCAGCTTCTCGACGATCGGACGCAGGTCCTTCGCCTTCGGCAGGGTGGTGACGATCTGCTCGTGCTCGATCAGCGAGACGGCAAGGTTGGCAAACATCGACTTGCGATGGCTTACGCTGCGGGCGAACCGGCGGCCTTTAAATCCGTGGCGCATGGCTCTTCTCCTGGTGTTGTGGGCGGTTGGCCCGGCTGTTTCGTTTGGTGAATGGTCAATAGTGAATGGTGAATGGAAGGGCTCTACCACTCCGAGGCCGCCGACCGGCGACCATTCACCATTTCACTATTCTCAATTCACTGCTCAGTATTGATCTTCGTAACGCTTGGCGAGGTCTTCGATGTTTTCCGGCGGCCAGTCCGGCACTTCCATGCCGAGGTGCAGGCCCATGGCCGCCAGCACTTCCTTGATCTCGTTCAGCGACTTGCGGCCGAAGTTCGGGGTGCGCAGCATCTCGGCTTCGGTTTTCTGGATCAGGTCGCCGATATAGACGATGTTGTCGTTCTTCAGGCAGTTGGCCGAACGCACCGAAAGCTCGAGCTCGTCGACCTTCTTGAGCAGCGCCGGGTTGAAGGCGAGCTCGGTGACGGCCTCGGTGGCGACTTCCTTCTGCGGCTCGTCGAAGTTGACGAACAGGCTGAGCTGGTCCTGCAGGATGCGGGCGGCGAAAGCCACCGCGTCCTCGCCCGAGATCGAACCGTCGGTCTCGATGGTCATGGTCAGCTTGTCATAGTCGAGAACCTGGCCCTCGCGGGTGTTCTCGACCTTGTAGGAGACCTTCTTGACCGGCGAGTAAAGGCTGTCGACCGGGATCAGGCCGATCGGCGCGTCCTCGGCGCGGTTGCGCTCGGCCGGCACGTAGCCCTTGCCGGTGTCGACGGTGAACTCCATGCGGATCTCAGCACCCTCGTCCAGCGTGCAGATGACGTGGTCGGGGTTGAGGATCTCGACGTCGCCGACGGTCTGGATGTCGCCGGAAAGCACGGCGCCCGGGCCCTGCTTGCGCACGACCATGCGCTTGGGACCATCGCCTTCCATGCGGATGGCGATTTCCTTGATGTTGAGCACGATGTCGGTCACGTCCTCGCGCACGCCGGCGATGGACGAGAATTCATGCAGCACGCCGTCGATCTGAACGGCGGTGACGGCCGCGCCGCGCAGCGAAGACAGAAGCACGCGCCGCAGCGCGTTGCCGAGGGTGAGGCCGAAGCCGCGTTCAAGCGGCTCGGCCACCAGCGTGGTCAGCGTCTTCTTCTTCGACGAGAACTCGATCTTGTTCGGCTTGATCAGTTCCTGCCAGTTTTTCTGGATCATGGTGTCTTCCTTCCTTTGACCCGCCACCATCCAATCGTGGCGGGCAGCCTGGAATTGCCGTGGAGGAGCGCCTCGGCGCTCACGCGGCGTTCAAATATTAGACGCGGCGCTTCTTGCGCGGACGGCAGCCATTGTGCGGGATCGGCGTCACATCACGGATCGAGGTGATGGTGAAGCCGGCTGCCTGCAGGGCGCGCAGTGCCGATTCGCGGCCGGAGCCGGGTCCGCAGACCTCGACTTCGAGCATGCGCATGCCGTGTTCCTGGGCCTTCTTGGCCACGTCCTCGGCAGCCATCTGAGCGGCGAACGGGGTCGACTTGCGCGAACCCTTGAAGCCCTGGGCGCCGGCCGACGACCAGGCAATCGAATTGCCCTGCGCGTCGGTGATGGTGATCATCGTGTTGTTGAAGGTCGAATTGACGTGGGCAACGCCCGACGAAATGTTCTTGCGTTCGCGACGGCGAACACGAGCGGCTTCCTTGGCCATGGTAGTCCTTTCAGTTGATCTCGACACCGCCGTAACGCCAGCGGCTCCACCTTTGAGAGCGAGTAGCGAGTAGGGAATAGCGAATAGGGCCCCTACTCGCTAATGGCTACTCGCTATTCGCTCATTTACTTCTTTTTGCCGGCGATCGCCTTGGCCGGGCCCTTGCGGGTGCGCGCATTGGTGTGCGTGCGCTGGCCGCGGACCGGCAGCGAGCGGCGGTGACGCAGGCCGCGGTAGCAACCGAGGTCCATGAGCCGCTTGATGTTCATCGAGACTTCGCGGCGCAGGTCGCCTTCGACCTGGTAGTCGCGGTCGATCGTCTCGCGGATCTGCAGCACTTCCGCGTCGGTCAGCTGGTTGACGCGGCGGTCTGCCGGGATGCCGACCTTGTCGACGATCTCCTGGGCAAACTTCTTGCCGATGCCGTGAATGTACTGAAGCGCAATGACGACGCGCTTGTTGGTCGGAATGTTGACGCCGGCTATACGGGCCATCTCTTCTCATCTCCATTTGGGCCGGATAACCCGGCGCTTTAAGTTGCCCCGCGTCCGGTGGAGGCCGGCCCTTGCGGGAGTTTCCTGGTTCAAAGCAACTGCCTTGCCCTTGCGGGCAAGCAAACTCCATGCCTGACAGGAAGACGGGCCGCCATACCCCAACGGCTCCCTCCAGTCAAGCGCAATCTTTGCTTGTCGGAACGGCCTACTTCGCCGTCGCCGTGAGCACCTTCTCGATCTCCGCGGTCACCGCGTCGATGCTGGCCATTCCGTCGACGGTTTTCAGCTTGCCTTTGGCGTAATAATAGCCGGTCAGCGGCGCCGTCTTCTTGTAATATTCCCGCAGGCGCTCCTCGAACACCGCCGGGTTGTCGTCCTTGCGCACCGGCTGGCCGGCGGCCTTTGCCTCCTCGGCGCGCTTCACGATTCGTCCGACCAGCGCCTTGTCGTCGACGACCAGCTCGATGACGCTGTCCAGCGCAATGTTGCGCTCGGCAAGCATCGCCTCGACTGCGTCGGCCTGCACCAGCGTGCGCGGATATCCGTCTAGGATGAAGCCCCTGGCGCAATCGGGCTGGTCGATCCGCTCGGCGACGATCGCATTGACGATCGCGTCCGACACCAGCTCGCCGGCATCCATCACCGCCTTGGCCCGCTTGCCGACTTCGGTTCCGGCCTGGACGGCGGCACGCAGCATGTCACCCGTCGAAAGCTGGGGGATGCCGTGTTTGTCTACCAGTCTCTGTGCTTGCGTCCCCTTGCCCGCCCCTGGCGGCCCAAGCAATATCAGCCTCATCTGCTCCTCTTACCCCCGCGCAACTTCGACTTCTTGATCAGGCCCTCATACTGGTGCGCGATCAGGTGACCCTGAATCTGCGCCACCGTGTCGAGCGTGACACTGACCACGATCAGAAGCGATGTGCCACCGAGGTAGAAAGGTACGCCAGTCGCTGAAATCAGGAACTCAGGCAGCAGACACACCAGCACCAGATAGACGGCGCCGATGACGGTGATACGCGTCAGAACATAGTCGATATAATCGGCGGTGCGCTCGCCCGGCCGGTAGCCCGGGATGAAGCCGGAATGCTTCTTGAGCTGGTCGGCCGTGTCCTTCGGATTGAAGACGATCGCCGTGTAGAAGAAGGCGAAGAAGACGATCATCGCCGCGTAGAACGCCATGTAGAGCGGCTGGCCGTGGCCGAGGGAGGCCAGAACGGTGCTCGCCCAGGCCGGCAGATTGGTCGTCTGCGAGAAGCCGGCGACCGTTGCCGGCAGGAGCAGCAGCGAGGAGGCGAAGATCGGCGGGATGACGCCAGAGGTGTTGAGCTTCAGCGGCAGGTGCGAGGTATCGCCCTGGAACATGCGGTTGCCGACCTGGCGCTTCGGATACTGGATGAGCAGGCGTCGCTGCGCGCGTTCGAAGAACACAATCACGCCGATGACAACGACCGCGAGCACGATGATCGCGAGAATGAGGCCCGTGGACAGCGCGCCCGTGCGGCCGAGCTCCAGCGTGCCGGAGATGGCGCGCGGCAGGCCGGCGACGATGCCAGAGAAGATGATCAACGAAATGCCGTTGCCGATGCCGCGCGCGGTGATCTGCTCGCCGAGCCACATCAGGAACATGGTGCCGCCGACGAGCGTCACGACAGTCGAGATGCGGAAGAACATGCCGGGATCGTTGACGATGCCGTTGCCGCCCTCCAGCCCGATCGAAATGCCATAGGCCTGCACCAAAGCGAGCAGCACCGTGCCGTAGCGCGTGTACTGGTTGATGATCTTGCGGCCCTGCTCGCCTTCCTTCTTCAGCGATTCCAGCGACGGGATGACCGAGGTCATCAGCTGCATGATGATCGAGGCGGAGATGTAGGGCATGATGCCGAGCGCAAAGATCGCCATGCGCTGCACGGCGCCGCCGGCAAACATGTTGAACATGCCGAGCACGCCCTTGCTCTGCGAGGAGAAGGCCTGAGCGAAAGCGTCGGGATTGATGCCGGGAAGCGGGATATAGGTGCCGAGGCGGTAGACGAGCAGCGCGCCGATGGTGAACCAGATGCGCTTCTTCAGGTCCTCGGCCTTAGCGAAGGCCGCAAAATTCAGATTGGAGGCTAGTTGTTCAGCAGCCGAAGCCATGCCTGATTTTCTCCGCTAGGTCGCGCTCGATGCCCGCAGCTCAGGCGGCGCGTGTCACCGAAGCTCACGAGATAAGCTCCGGACCGTCAACATGCAAGCGGCCGCGTTGACGCGGCCGCCTAATTGATCAGATCAAAGCGCGGATGGGCGGAAAAAACGAAACCATTCCCGCCGGCCACGCTTCAAATCGCCGTTACTCGGCGACGGCCGTTTCCGGCAGCTTCACCGAACCGCCGGCCTTCTCGATCTTCTCGATCGCCGCCTTGGAGGCGCCGGCGACGTCGAAGGTGAGCTTGGCCTTGAGCTCGCCGTCGGAGAGCACGCGCACGCCATCCTTGGCGCGGCGGATGACGCCGGCGGCAATCAGGGTCTCGGCGGTCACGGTCTCCTTGGCGTCGAGCTTCTTGGCATCGATTGCAGCCTGGATGCGGGCGAGCGACACGACGGTGAAGCTCTTGCCGAACAGGTTGTTGAAGCCGCGCTTCGGCAGGCGCCGGTAGAGCGGCATCTGGCCACCCTCGAAGCCGTTGATGGCGACGCCGGAGCGCGCCTTCTGGCCCTTGACGCCGCGACCGGCGGTCTTGCCCGAGCCGGAGCCGATGCCGCGACCGAGGCGCTTCCTGGAATGCGTGGCGCCGTCCTTGTCACGCAGATCGTTGAGTTTCATCGTTCTTCTCCTGCGCTTCCGTTCAGGCCACGTCCACGACGCGGACGAGATGCTGGACAGCAGCGATCATGCCGCGCACGGAAGGAGTGTCTTCCAGCGTGCGCCGCTTGTGCAACTTGTTGAGGCCGAGGCCGACCAGCGTCGCGCGCTGCTCCTTCGGCCGGCGGATCGGCGAGCCGATCTGCTCGACGGTGATGGTCTTGGTAGCTTTCTTGGCCATGGTCGAAATCCCTGGTCAGCGTCGACTATTCTTCAGCCGCAACGGCGGTGCCGCGGCGGGCCTGAAGGGTCGAATACTTGATGCCGCGCGCGGCAGCCACATCCTTCGGATGCATCTGGCTCTTCAGCGCGTCGAAGGTGGCGCGGACCATGTTGTAGGGGTTCGACGAACCCATCGACTTGGCGACCACGTCATGCATGCCGAGCGTCTCGAAGACGGCGCGCATCGGGCCGCCCGCGATGATGCCGGTACCCTGCTTGGCGGCGCGCAGCAGAACGCGTCCGGCGCCCCAGCGGCCCTCGACGTCGTGATGCAGCGTGCGGCCCGAGCGTAGCGGCACGAAGATCATGTCGCGCTTGGCCGATTCGGTCGCCTTGCGGATCGCCTCCGGCACCTCGCGCGCCTTGCCATGGCCGAAGCCGACGCGGCCCTTCTGGTCGCCGACGACGACGAGTGCGGCAAAGCCGAAGCGACGGCCGCCCTTCACCACCTTGGCGACGCGGTTGATGTGGACGAGCTTGTCCACCATGCCGTCGTCACGCTCTTCGCGTTCACGCTCGCGGCCGCGGCCGCCTTCCCTACGTTCCTGTGCCATATCCTAGTCCTTGTTCTTTTCCGGAAGCACGGGTTGCTGAAATGCCGGCGCCGCTTTTGGGTCGCCGGCGGTTGAAAATCAGAAGCTCAGACCGCCCTCGCGGGCAGCCTCGGCCAGGGCCTTGACGCGACCATGATAGATGTACGGGCCACGGTCGAAGACGACTTCCTTGACGCCGGCCTTCGAAGCGCGCTCGGCGATCAGCTTGCCGACGGCGGCAGCCGCCGCGGTGTCGGCGCCGGTCTTGAGCGAACCCTTGAGGTCCTTCTCAAGCGTCGAAGCGGCGGCCAGCGTGTGGCCCTTGGCGTCGTCGATGACCTGGACGTAGATGTGCTTCGAGGTGCGGTGCACTGAAAGCCGCGGACGCTCGCCGGCGACCTTCTTCAGCTGGCGGCGCACGCGCTGCGCGCGGCGCTGAGTGGTTTCTTTGGGGCTAGCCATAATGTCTGTTCCTTGCCTTCAGAAAACGGGGACGACCCTGTGCGGTAGGCCAAGCCTCCCGCGGTCGCGCCCCGCGGCGTTACACTTCTCTGGCTTGGTCCTTTCCGAAAAGTCTGCAACTTTTCGGGGCCAAGCCTATTACTTCTTCTTGCCTTCCTTGCGGACGATCCGCTCGTCGGCATAGCGCACGCCCTTGCCCTTATAAGGCTCGGGGCCGCGATATTCGCGGATCTCGGCGGCAACCTGGCCGACCTGCTGCTTGTCGATGCCCGAGACCGTGATTTCGGTCGGCTTCGGCACCGAGATCGTGATGCCCTGCGGCGTCTCATAGACCACGTCGTGGCTGAAGCCGAGCGCGAGCTGCAGGTTCTTGCCCTGCATCGCGGCGCGATAGCCGACGCCGGTGATCTCGAGCTTCTTCTCGAAACCGTCCTTCACGCCCTGCAGGATGTTGACGATCTGCGTGCGCGACATGCCCCACTTGGAACGGGCGGTCTTGGTCTGGTCGCGAGGCTCGACAGCGATCTCGCTGCCTTCCATCTTGACCAGCACTTCGTCGTTCACCACGAACTTCAGCTCACCCTTCGGGCCCTTCGCCGTCACGGTCTGGCCGTTGACGGTCGCGGTCACGCCCTGCGGCAGCGAAACGGGTTTCTTTCCGATACGAGACATTTTGTTGTCCTCGTCACTTCTTTCGTTTCAGGTTCCAGTTCCCGGGCGCGATCCCGAGAACCGATGCCCCATTCATCAATCTCGTGCCGGATCAGAAGATCTGGCAGAGGATCTCGCCGCCGACATTCTGCTCGCGCGCTTCGTGATCGGCCATGACGCCCTTCGGCGTCGAAAGGATGGCGATACCGAGGCCGTTGGCCACGTGCGGGATCGACTTGGCCGAGACATAGACGCGGCGGCCGGGCTTCGAGACGCGCTCGATCTCGCGCACAACCGGCGCACCGTCGAAATACTTCAGCTCGATCTCGATTTCCGACTTGCCGTTCTCGAAGTCGGTCTGGCTGTAGTCGCGGATATAGCCTTCCGACTTCAGCACGTCGAGAACGCGGGCGCGCAGACGCGAGGCCGGGGTCGAAACGCTCGACTTCTTGCGGCCATAGGCGTTGCGGATGCGGGTCAGCATATCGCCGAGAGGATCGCTCAATGACATCTCAATGCCCTCCTTACCAGCTCGACTTGACCAGGCCCGGGATCTGGCCGTTGTTGCCCAGATCGCGAAGCGCGATACGCGAAAGCTTCAGCTTGCGATAGAAGGCACGCGGACGGCCGGTGACTTCGCAGCGGTTGCGGATACGGATCTTGGCCGAGTTGCGCGGCAGCGCCGAAAGCTTCAACTGGGCACGGAAACGCTCTTCCATCGGCTTGGACTGATCCATGACGATGTCCTTGAGCGCCTTGCGCTTGGCGGCGTACTGGCCGGCAAGCTTGCGGCGCCGGTTGTTCTTCTCGACTGAGCTGGTCTTTGCCATTTCAGATTTTTCCTTTTTCGCTGCCGTTACTGGCGGAAGGGGAAGTTGAAGGCCTTGAGCAGCGCCCTGGCCTCGTCGTCCGTCTTCGCCGTCGTACAAACGATGACGTCCATGCCCCAGACCTGATCAACCTTGTCGTAGTTGATCTCCGGGAACACGATGTGCTCCTTGATGCCCATGGCGTAGTTGCCACGGCCGTCAAAGCTCTTCGGGTTCAGCCCGCGGAAGTCGCGGACGCGCGGCAGAGCGATGTTCACGAGGCGGTCGAGGAACTCGTACATGCGTTCCTTGCGCAGCGTGACCTTGGCGCCGATCGGCATGTTCTCGCGCACCTTGAAGCCCGCGATCGACTTGCGCGAGCGGGTGACGACGGCCTTCTGGCCGGCGATCAGCGCGAGGTCCTCGGCCGCGACCGAGGGCTTCTTGGAATCGGCAGTCGCCTCGCCGACGCCCATGTTCAGCACGATCTTGTCGATGCGCGGAACCTGCATGTCGTTCTCGTAGCCGAACTGCTCCTGCAGCGCCTTGCGAATGGTCTCCTGATAGACCTTCTTGAGGCGCGGCTCGTTCTTGGCAGCCGCCTGCTTGGTTTCAGCCTTAGCCATTGATGACTTCTCCCGAACGCTTGGCGACGCGCACCTTCTTGCCGTCCTTCTGGATGGCGAAACCGACGCGGGTCGGCTTGCCGTCCTTGGGGTCAGCCAGCGCGATGTTCGACAGGTGGATCGGCGCTTCCTTGGTGATGATCCCGCCCTCTTGGGACTGGGTCTGCTTCTGGTGACGGCGAATGAGGTTCACGCCGCGGACAACCGCGGTGTCTTCCTTCGGCTGCACCGACAGGACTTCGCCAGAACGGCCCTTGTCCTTGCCGGCAAGCACGACAACCTTGTCGCCTTTTTTGATCTTCTGCATTGGTCCGGCTCCTTACAGCACTTCAGGCGCGAGCGAGATGATCTTCATGTGGTTCTTGGCGCGAAGCTCGCGCGGAACCGGCCCGAAGATACGCGTGCCGATCGGCTCTTTCTTGTTGTCGACGAGAACGGCCGCGTTCTTGTCGAAACGGATCACGCTGCCGTCAGGACGGCGGATGTCCTTGGCCGTGCGAACCACGACCGCCTTCATCACATCGCCCTTCTTCACGCGGCCGCGCGGAATGGCTTCCTTGATCGACACCACGATGATGTCGCCGACGGAGGCATACTTCCGCTTCGAGCCGCCCAGCACCTTGATGCACATGACACGACGAGCGCCGGAATTGTCCGCGACGTCGAGGTTTGTTTGCATCTGAATCATGACTGGCCGCCTTCTTCTTTTCTAACGGGACGGGTTATTCACCCTTCCCCGGTCTGTCCAAAATTCGTTTCGTTCGCCCGGATCAAGCCTGGTCCGAGGTGATGACGACCCAGCGCTTGTCCTTGGAGATCGGCTTCGATTCCTGGATGAACACCTGGTCGCCGACCTTGTGGGCGTTGTTCTCGTCATGCGCCTTGTACTTCTTGGTCATGCGCACGGTCTTCTTCATCACGGGATGCGTGAAGCGCCGCTCGACCTTGACGACGACCGTCTTCTCGTTCTTGTCGCTGACGACGGTGCCCTGCAGAATGCGCTTTGGCATGGTCTTAACCCTTCTTGGCCGCGGCTTTTTCCGCGGCGATGGTCTTGATGCGCGCGATGTCCCTGCGGACCTGCTTCACGCGCGCGGTCTTCTCGAGCTGGCCGGTGGCCTTCTGGAAGCGCAGATTGAACTGCTCCTTCTTCAGGCTGGCCAGGTCGTCGGTCAGCTGATCCTGGGTCTTGGTCCGGATGTCTTCGGCTTTCATGGTTCAGCCCGTCCTTATTCTGCGATGCGCTGTACGAAGCGCGTCTTGACCGAGAGCTTGGCGGCGCCGAGGCGCAGCGCCTCACGCGCCGTCTCCTCGCTGACGCCGTCGATCTCGAACATGATGCGGCCAGGCTTCACGCGCGCCGCCCAGTAGTCGACGGCGCCCTTGCCCTTACCCATGCGCACTTCGGTCGGCTTCGAGGTGACCGGCAGATCCGGGAACACCCGGATCCAGACGCGGCCGGCGCGCTTCATCTCGCGGGTGATCGCGCGGCGGGCCGCCTCGATCTCGCGTGCGGTGACGCGGTTCGGCTCAAGCGCCTTCAGTCCGAAACCGCCGAAATCCAGGTTGGTGCCGCCCTTGGCGGTACCGTGGATACGGCCCTTGAACTGCTTGCGGAACTTTGTGCGCTTTGGCTGCAGCATCGTTCTAACTCCAAATTCTCAAATGTCTCAGGCGTTCTCGCGACGACGACCGCGCTCGCGCTCGCCGGCGGCACCTGCATGATCGCCCTCGGTGGCGCGACGCTCGGAGGCCATCGGGTCATGCTCGAGGATCTCGCCCTTGAACACCCACACCTTGACGCCGCAGATGCCGTAAGCCGTGTTCGCCTCGGCAACGCCGTAGTCGACGTCGGCGCGCAGCGTGTGCAGCGGCACGCGGCCTTCGCGGTACCACTCCATGCGCGCGATTTCGGCGCCGCCGAGACGGCCGGAGCAGTTGATGCGGATGCCTTCGGCGCCGAGACGCATGGCCGACTGAACGGCACGCTTCATGGCGCGGCGGAACGCGATGCGGCGCTCGAGCTGCTGGGCGATCGACTGGGCGATCAGCGTGGCGTCGATTTCCGGCTTGCGCACTTCAACGATGTTGAGGTGCGTCTCAGACTTCGTCATCTCCATCAGCTTCCTGCGAAGCTTCTCGATGTCGGCGCCCTTCTTGCCGATGATGAGGCCCGGGCGCGCGGCATGGATGGTGACGCGGCACTTCTTGTGCGGACGCTCGATCACGACTTTCGAGATCGCGGCCTGCTTGAGTTCCTTCTCAAGATACTTGCGGATCTTGATGTCCTCGTGCAGCAGCTGGCCGTACTCGCCGGTGTTCGCGAACCAGCGCGAATCCCAGGTGCGGTTGATGCCGAGACGCAGCCCGATCGGATTGACTTTCTGGCCCATTATGCGGCCTCCCCTGTTTCCTCGACTTCACGAACGACGATCGTGAGGTGCGAGAACGGCTTCTCGATACGGCTGGCGCGACCGCGGCCACGAGCGTGGAACCGCTTCATGACGATCGACTTGCCGACATAGGCTTCCGACACGATCAGCGAATCGACATCAAGGTCGTGATTGTTTTCCGCGTTGGCGATCGCCGATTCCAGCGTCTTCTTGACCGTGCCGGAAATCCGCTTGGCCGAGAATTCGAGGTCGGAAAGCGCTGTCGCGACCTTCTTGCCGCGGATCAGCGCGGCAACCAGGTTCAGCTTCTGCGGGCTGATACGGATCGTGCGCAGAACGGCGCGCGCTTCGTTGTCAGCAAGCCTGCGCGGAGCTTTGGCCTTGCCCATGATTACTTCCTCTTCGCCTTCTTATCCGCGCCGTGACCGTAATAGGTCCGGGTCGGAGCGAATTCACCGAACTTGTGACCGACCATGTCCTCGTTCACCGAGACCGGGACATGCTTCTGGCCGTTGTAGACACCGAAGGTGAAGCCGACGAACTGCGGCAGGATGGTGGAGCGACGGCTCCACATCTTGATCACCTCATTGCGACCGCCTTCACGAACCTTGTCCACCTTCTTCAGAAGGTAGCCGTCGATGAAGGGGCCTTTCCAAATCGAACGAGTCACTTGGCGTTACCTCTTCTTAGCTCTTGCGCTGATGGCGCGAGCGCACGATGAACTTGTCGGTCGCCTTGTTGGACCGCGTCTTCTTGCCCTTGGTCGGCTTGCCCCAGGGCGAAACCGGATGACGGCCACCCGAGGTGCGGCCTTCACCGCCGCCGTGCGGATGGTCGACCGGGTTCATGGCCACGCCGCGATTGTGCGGGCGCTTGCCGCGCCACACCGTGCGGCCGGCCTTGCCGTCGTTGATGTTGCCGTGGTCGGGGTTCGACACGGCGCCGACGGTGGCCATGCAGGAGCCGTGCACGACGCGCTGCTCGCCCGAGTTCAGGCGCAGGATCGCCATGCCCTGGTCGCGGCCGACGAGCTGGGCGTAACCGCCCGCCGAACGGGCGACCTGGCCGCCCTTGCCCGGCTTCAGCTCAATGTTGTGGACGATCGTGCCGACCGGCATGGAAGCCAGCGGCATCGCGTTGCCCGGCTTCACGTCGACCGCTTCGCCGGCCACGATCTTGTCGCCGGCAGCCAAACGCTGCGGCGCCAGGATGTAGGACAGCTCGCCGTCATCATACTTGATCAGCGCGATGAAGGCGGTGCGGTTCGGATCGTATTCGATACGCTCCACCGTGCCGACCACGTCGTACTTCTTACGCTTGAAGTCGATGATGCGGTACGAACGCTTGTGGCCGCCGCCGATGAAGCGGGCCGTGATGCGGCCGTAATTGTTGCGGCCGCCCGACTTGGTCAGGCCTTCGGTCAGGCCCTTGACGGGCTTGCCCTTGTAGAGGCCCGAGCGGTCGACGATGACCAGCTGGCGGGTGCTCGGCGTTACCGGGTTGAATTTCTTGAGTGCCATTGTCCTGTCCTCGCGGCCTTGCTCAGAGACCCGTCGCGACGTCGATAGACTGGCCCTCGGCCAGCGTCACAACCGCCTTCTTGACGTCGCCCTGGCGGCCAACCGTGCCGCGGAAGCGCTTGATCTTGCCCTTGCGGACGAGCGTGTTCACGGCCATCACCTTGACGCCGAAGAGCGCTTCGACGGCAGCCTTGATTTCCGGCTTCGACGCCTTCTTGGCGACGTTGAAGATGACCTGGTTCTGCTCGGAAGCCATGGTCGACTTTTCAGTGATCGCCGGCGAGACGATCACGTCGTAGTGACGAAGGTCGGTCATTTGAAGCGCTCCTCGAGAGCCTCGACGGCGGCCTTCGAAAGGACCAGCGTGCCGCGGCGCAGAATGTCGTAGACGTTGATGCCCTGGATCGGCAGCACGTCGATGTTCGGAATGTTGGTCGCCGCCAGCTTGAAGTTCTGGTCGAGCTCGGCGCCGCCGATCACCAGGGCGTTGGTCAGCCCCAGCGTCTCGAGGCTCGCAGCCAGAGCCTTGGTCTTGGCCTCGGCCAGCTTCAGCTCGTCGACGATGATCAGCGAAGCGCTCTTGGCCTTTGCCGAGAGAGCATGCTTCAAGCCCAGCGCGCGCACTTTCTTCGGCAGATCGTGCTCATGGCTGCGCACGACCGGGCCGTGCGCCTTGCCGCCGCCGCGGAACTGCGGAGCGCGAGCCGAATGGTGACGGGCGCGGCCCGTACCCTTCTGCTTGTACATCTTGGCGCCGGTGCGCGCGATCTCGGCGCGACCCTTGGCCTTGTGCGTGCCCTGCTGCTTCTTGGCGAGCTGCCAGCGCACGACGCGCTGCAGGATGTCCTCGCGCGGGTCAAGGCCGAAAATCTCCTCGGAGAGTTTCACCTTGCCGGCGTCCTTGCCGCCGAGCGTTGTGATCTTGAGGTCCATTATTCCGCTCCCTCTTTGGCCGGGGCATCGTTCTTGGCCGCACGGATGGCGGCGGGCTTCGGTGCGTTGGCCGGCAGCGCGACCTTGGCCGCGTCGCGGACCAGGATCCAGGCGCCCTTGACGCCAGGAACGGCGCCACGGATCAGGATCAGGCCGCGGTTGGCATCGGTCGACACGACCTCAACATTCTGCGTGGTGACGCGAACGTCACCCATGTGGCCGGCCATCTTCTTGCCCTTGAACACCTTGCCGGGGTCCTGGCGCTGGCCGGTCGAGCCGTGCGTGCGGTGCGAGACCGAGTTACCGTGCGTGGCGCGGCCGCCACCCATGTTGTGCCGCTTGATCACGCCCTGGAAACCCTTACCGGTCGAGGTACCCGTCACGTCGACCTTCTGGCCGGCGACGAAGTGCTCGACGGTGAGCTCGGCGCCAACGTCGATCATGTTGTCGGCGGAGACGCGGAACTCGGCGAGCTTCGCCTTCGGCTCGACCGAGGCGGCAGCAAAATGGCCGCGCATCGCCTTCGACGTGTTCTTCACCTTGGCAAGGCCAACGCCGAGCTGGACGGCGGTGTAGCCGTTCTTCTCCTGCGTGCGCTGCGCCACGACCTGGCAGTTCTCCATCTGGAGAACGGTGACGGGAACGTGTTCCCCGGCATCGTTGTAGATGCGGGTCATTCCCACCTTCTTTGCAATCACACCTGAACGCATCGGTTCAATTCCTTTAGAGTTCCCTGTCGGGGCTTTCGCCCCTCCACGCCTCTTGTTCCTTCAGAGTTCCGGGTCGCCCCGCCCTCTTGTTCCTTAGAGCTTGATCTCGACGTCGACACCGGCGGCCAGATCGAGCTTCATCAGAGCATCGACCGTCTGCGGGGTCGGATCGACGATGTCGAGCAGCCGCTTGTGGGTGCGCATCTCGAACTGCTCGCGGCTCTTCTTGTCGACGTGAGGCGACCGGTTGACCGTGAACTTTTCGATCCGCGTCGGCAGCGGAATGGGGCCGCGGACGTTGGCGCCGGTGCGCTTGGCGGTCGACACGATTTCGCGCGTCGAGGCGTCGAGCACCCGGTGATCAAACGCCTTAAGGCGGATGCGGATATTCTGTCCGTTCATGCGTCAATTCCTTGTTCTGGCGCGGCGCGGGCAGCCCCCGCGCCCGCGACAGATCCGTTTTAGTCCGATTACTCTTTGATGGTGACGACGATGCCGGCGCCGACGGTGCGGCCGCCTTCACGGATGGCGAAGCGCAGCTTCTCTTCCATCGCGATCGGCACGATCAGCTCGACATCGACGGTGATGTTGTCGCCAGGCATCACCATCTCGGTGCCGGCCGGCAGCGTCACGATGCCCGTCACGTCGGTGGTGCGGAAATAGAACTGCGGACGGTAGTTGGTGAAGAACGGCGTGTGACGGCCGCCCTCGTCCTTGGTCAGGATGTAGGCCTCGGCCACGAACTTCTTGTGCGGCTTGACCGAACCGGGCTTGGCCAGAACCTGGCCGCGCTCGACGCCGTCACGGTCGATGCCGCGCAACAGCGCGCCGATGTTGTCGCCGGCCTGGCCCTGGTCGAGCAGCTTGCGGAACATCTCAACGCCCGTGCAGGTCGTCTTGGCCGTCGGACGGATGCCGACGATCTCCAGCTCCTCGCCGACCTTGACCACGCCGCGCTCGACGCGGCCGGTCACCACCGTGCCACGGCCCGAGATCGAGAACACGTCCTCGATCGGCATCAGGAACGGCTTGTCCAGCGGACGCACCGGCGTCGGGATGTAGGCATCGACCTGGGCCATCAGCTCGCGGATGGCGTCCTCGCCGATGGTCTTGTTGGAGTCTTCCAACGCGGCCAGCGCCGAACCCTTGACGATCGGGATCTCGTCGCCGGGGAACTCGTTCTTGGTCAGCAACTCGCGAACCTCGAGCTCGACCAGCTCGAGCAGCTCGGCGTCGTCGACCTGGTCGACCTTGTTCAAGAACACCACGATCGAGGGCACGCCGACCTGGCGGGCGAGCAGGATGTGCTCGCGCGTCTGCGGCATCGGGCCGTCGGCGGCCGAAACCACCAGGATCGCGCCGTCCATCTGGGCGGCACCGGTGATCATGTTCTTCACATAGTCGGCGTGGCCGGGGCAGTCGACGTGGGCATAGTGACGGTTGGCCGTCTCGTACTCGACATGCGCCGTCGAGATCGTGATGCCGCGCGCCTTCTCTTCCGGCGCCGCGTCGATCTGGTCATAGCGCTTGTATTCGCCAAAATACTTCGTGATCGCCGCCGTCAGCGACGTCTTGCCATGATCGACGTGACCGATCGTGCCAATGTTCACATGCGGCTTGGTGCGCTCGAATTTACCTTTTGCCACTGTAGTTCTCCGTCTTTACTCATCCCGCTCGGGGAAATTGATGTTCGCTCCAGCCGAACCGGAAACGCGCAAGAGGCGCGGTTCCGGCGGCACAGGCATTCTCACGCGTATTTCTTCTGGACTTCCTGGGCGACCGCGGTCGGGACCGGCTCGTAGTGGTCGAACTGCATCGTGTACTGGGCGCGGCCCTGCGACATCGAACGCAGATTGTCGACGTATTTGAACATGTTGGCGAGCGGCACCATGGCGTTGATGACAACCGCCACGCCACGCGCTTCCTGGCCCTGGATCTGGCCGCGACGGCCGTTGAGGTCGCCGATGACGCCGCCGACATAGTCTTCCGGCGTCACGACCTCGACCTTCATGATCGGCTCGAGCAGCTGAACGCCGAGCCTGGGCGCTGCTTCCTTGAAGCAGGCGCGGGAAGCGATTTCGAAGGCCAGCACCGAGGAGTCGACGTCGTGGAAGGCGCCGTCGATCAGCGTCGCCTTGACGCCGATCATCGGGAAGCCGGCGAACGGGCCGGAGCCCATCACGCTCTGGATGCCCTTCTCGACGCCGGGGATGTATTCCTTCGGCACGGCGCCGCCGACGATCTTGGACTCGAAGACGAACTCTTCGCTCTCGGTGTTCGGCTCGAACACGATCTTGACGCGGGCGAACTGGCCGGTACCGCCGGTCTGCTTCTTGTGCGTGTAGTCCTGCTCGTGGGTGCGGGTGATCGTCTCGCGATAGGCCACCTGCGGAGCACCGACATTGGCCTCGACCTTGAACTCGCGGCGCATGCGGTCGACGATGATGTCGAGATGCAGCTCGCCCATGCCGGCGATGATGGTCTGGCCGCTTTCCTCGTCGGTCTTGACGCGGAAGGACGGATCCTCAGCCGCCAGGCGATGCAGCGCCAGGCCCATCTTTTCCTGGTCGTTCTTGGTCTTCGGCTCGATGGCGATCTGGATGACCGGATCGGGGAACTCCATGCGCTCGAGGATGACCGGGTGCAGCGGATCGCACAGCGTGTCGCCGGTGGTCGTGTCCTTGAGGCCAGCCAGCGCGACGATGTCGCCGGCATAGGCTTCCTCGATATCGGCGCGCGAGTTCGCATGCATCTGCAGCATGCGGCCGATGCGCTCCTTCTTGCCCTTCACGGTGTTGTCGAGCGACACACCCTTGGCGAGCTTGCCCGAATAGATACGGGCGAAGGTCAGCGAGCCGACGAACGGGTCGTTCATGATCTTGAACGCCAGCATCGACAGCGGTTCGTTGTCGTCGGGATGACGCTCGATCTCGGCATCCGTCTTGGCGTCCACGCCCTTGATGGACGGCACGTCGATCGGTGACGGAAGGAAGTCCACGACGGCGTCGAGCAGCGGCTGCACACCCTTGTTCTTGAAGGCCGAGCCGCAGAACATCGGGAAGAACTTGACCGCGATGGTGCCCTTGCGGACCAGCGCGCGGATCTCGTCGTTCGACGGCATATTGCCTTCGAGGTAGTTCTCGAGCGCGGTCTCGTCCATCTCGACGGCCGCCTCGATCATCTTCTCGCGATACTGCTCGGCCTTCTCCTTGAGGTCGGCCGGGATCTCGACGACGTCCCAGGCAGCGCCGAGGGTCTCGTCACGCCAGACGAGCGCTTTCATCTCGATGAGGTCGACGACGCCCTTGAACTCGGTCTCGGCGCCGATCGGCAGCTGCATGACGACGGCCTGCGCGCCGAGGCGCGAGCCGATCATTTCCACCGAGCGATAGAAGTCGGCGCCGATCTTGTCCATCTTGTTGCAGAAGATCATGCGCGGCACGTGGTACTTGTCGGCCTGGCGCCACACAGTCTCGGTCTGCGGCTCGACACCGGCGTTAGCGTCGAGCAGCGCGATGGCGCCGTCGAGCACGCGCAGCGAACGCTCGACCTCGATGGTGAAGTCGACGTGTCCGGGGGTGTCGATGATGTTGAAGCGGCGCATCTTGCCGTCGCGACCCTTCCAGAAGGTCGTGGTCGCGGCCGAGGTGATCGTGATGCCGCGTTCCTGCTCCTGCTCCATCCAGTCCATGGTGGCGGCGCCGTCATGGACTTCGCCGATCTTGTGCGACTTGCCCGTGTAGTACAGGACGCGCTCGGTCGTCGTCGTCTTGCCGGCGTCGATATGCGCCATGATACCGAAATTGCGGTAGTCTTCGATTTTGTATTCGCGGGCCATGGAAGGTGCCTCTCAGTCTCGTTCGCGCTTTACCAGCGGTAGTGCGCGAAGGCGCGGTTGGCTTCTGCCATCTTGTGGGTGTCTTCACGCTTCTTAACGGCCGTGCCGCGGTTGTTGGCCGCGTCCATCAGCTCGCCCGAGAGGCGATCGATCATGGTGGTCTCGTTGCGGTTGCGCGCGGCAGCGATCAGCCAGCGGATGGCCAGAGCCTGACGGCGCTCGGGGCGCACGTCGACCGGAACCTGGTAGGTGGCGCCGCCGACGCGGCGCGAGCGCACTTCCACATGCGGCGCGACATTGTCGAGCGCCTGATGGAAGACGGTGACTGGCTCCTGCTTGGTCTTGGCCTGGACCTGGTCCAGCGCGCCATAGACGATGGTCTCGGCAACCGACTTCTTGCCGTCATACATGACGGCGTTCATGAACTTGGTGACGACCAGGTCGCCGAACTTGGGGTCCGGGTTGATCTCACGCTTTTCTGCACTGTGACGACGGGACATGGCTTTTGTCTCTCAATCTCGTGGCACGGCGCAGTCAAAAAAGCGCCGAAGCCGGAAACCCTTACTTCGGACGCTTCGCACCGTATTTCGAACGGCGCTGCTTGCGGTTCTTCACACCCTGCGTGTCGAGCACGCCACGGATGATGTGATAGCGAACGCCCGGCAGATCCTTGACGCGACCGCCACGGATCATGACCACCGAGTGCTCCTGAAGGTTATGGCCTTCGCCCGGGATATAGCCGATCACTTCGAAACCGTTGGTCAGGCGGATCTTGGCCACCTTGCGCAGCGCCGAGTTCGGCTTCTTCGGCGTCGTGGTGTAGACGCGCGTGCAAACGCCCCGCTTCTGCGGGTTCTGCTGCATGGCCGGGACCTTGTTGCGCTTCACCGGCGCCAGGCGCGGCTTGCGGATCAGCTGGTTGACGGTAGGCATTAAACCCTCTTGTCTCTCAATTCCGTGTCTGCCCTGTCAGGGCCGCTCAAAGCGTGCTTTCCAAACGCAAATTCGGGCAACACACCGCGGCTCGCGGTCCTGCCCGAACAAATTGCAGAGGAAGCGGAAGCCGCTTCATGCGCGCCGGAAAATGTCTTTTCGCTCGTAAAACGAACCCTGTTTGAGGCGTACTCCAAGGCGTGTCGCCTCGGAAAGGCAAGTCTCACATCGGTTCTGACGTGGCGGCTTCTACTCGCAAGGCCTCTGTCCGTCAACCCCGGAACGGCAAATATTGCGCCCGATCCGGAGCTTGGCAGCCATGCGGAAAACGCACGTAATTTTATTGCGCCTTTTTTCAAGCGCGAGGAAGAAAGTGACCGGCTTTCGGCTGTCTTCCCTGCCGGCTTCGTGCAAAAAGGGCTGTATGAAAGGCAACACTCCCCGCTTCCGGAGGAATCAGCCCGTGAACGACAATGAAGAGCGTCCGGTCACCATCATCACCGGCCGGGTTTGGCGGCGCAAGGGCGGCAAGCCGGAAGGCGTGCATGTGATGCTGGTCGCGCCCGACGATGATTCTGCCGTGCGCCGCGCGCTCGAATCGCTGGCGGCGGAAGGATTCGCCGAAGCCGAGCTCGACCAGATCGGCGACATGGAAGGCGTGCCCGACGAGGAGCCGCATCTGTCGGCCTATCAGGGCGCGCTGGAAGGCGAAGTCTCAATCGTCACCTTCGACGCGCCGAGCTGATCCAGGAAGGCAATTGCGAGATCACGATATCATCCCGGCTTGCCGGGCATCGTTGTCCTGCCTAAAAACACCTTCCTCTTCCTTCCAACCCCTCGGAGTTCCCATGACCAGCAACCCCATCAGGCTCGGTATCGTCGGCGTGGGAAAGATTGTCCGCGACCAGCACCTTCCTGCGCTCGCCAAGGACGGCAACTATCAGCTAGCCGCCGCAGCCAGCCGCCACGGCAAGGTCGACGGTATCCCGAACTATCCGACGATCGAGGCGATGCTCGACGCTGAACCTGGCCTGGAAGCCGTCTCGCTCTGCATGCCGCCGCAGTTCCGCTACGACGCCGCGCGCACCGCGCTCGAAGCGAGGAAGCACGTCTTCCTGGAGAAGCCGCCGGGCGCAACCGTCAGCGAGGTCGAGGACCTGAAGGCGCTTGCCGCGAAAAAAGGGGTTTCGCTCTTCGCCAGCTGGCATTCGCGCTATGCGCCGGCGGTCGAGGCCGCGCGCGCCTTCCTCGCCTCCGCCACGATCAGCTCGGCCGCCATCAACTGGAAGGAGGACGTGCGCCGCTGGCACCCGAACCAGGAATGGATCTGGGCGCCGGGCGGCTTCGGCGTGTTCGATCCCGGCATCAACGCGCTGTCCATCGCCACCCACATCCTGCCACCGATGTTCATCACCTCGGCGGTGCTCGACTTCCCCGAGAACCGCGCCTCGCCGGTCGCAGCGCATGTCACCTTCCGCACTTCGAATGGGCTGCCGGTGACGATGGAGCTCGACTGGCTGCAGACCGGTCCGCAGAGCTGGGACATCCTGGCCGAGACCGACAAGGGCAAGATGGTGCTTTCAGGCGGCGGCGCAAAGCTCGCCGTCGACGGCAAGGTCATCCATGACGAGCCGGAGGCCGAATACCCGATGCTCTACAGGCGCTTCGCCGAGATCGTGCGGGCCGGCATTTCCGACGTCGACCTCGCGCCGCTCCAGCACGTCGCCGACGCCTTCATGCTCGGCAAGCGCAACGTGGTCGAGCCGTTCTTCGATTGAACTGATAGGACTGGCGCAGCGCCCGCGTCAGTCCACGATCGCGATGGCGAAGCCGTCATAGCCCTTCACGCCGACGGTCTGGATGGCGGTGCCGTCCAGCCGTTTCTCGCCGCCGATGAAGGAAAACGCCGCGCGGGCGCCAACGACGTTCGCGTCTGCGCCGTCCTCGTTCAGAACGGCACCGTCGCGGATGACATTGTCGCAGACGATGACCGTCCCCGAGCGTGCTAGCCGCATGGCCCAGGAGAGATAGTTCGGGTTGTTCGGCTTGTCGGCGTCGATGAAGATCAGGTCGAACGGACCGGCATTTTCGCTCTCCAGCGCGGCCAGCGACTGAAGCGCCGGACCGAGACGCAGATCCACCTTGTCTGAAACCCCTGCCCGCTCAAAGTTCGAGCGCGCGACCCTGGCGTGGTGCGGCTCGAGCTCCAGCGTCACGACCTTGCCGTCGTCAGGCAGGCCCCTTGCCATCCAGATGGTCGAGTAGCCGCCGAGCGTACCGATCTCGAGCACTTCTTTCGCACCGCGAATCCGCACCAGCAGCGAAAGCAATTTGCCCTGCGCTGCGGAAACATCGATCGCCGGCAGACCCTGCTGGCGGTTGGCCGCAAGCACCGCGTCAAGCACGGGATCCGGCTCGAAAAGAGAAGAAACGATATAGTCGTCGACAGCTGTCCAGGTCTTGCCGCTCATGGTTCGCCCTCGTTGGTGGCCGGAATGCAAAAAGGGGCCCACGCCGGGGCCCCTTTTCTTTATCTCAGTCCATGCCGCGCTTACTGCGCGGCGTTGACCATGTTGGTCAGCATCGGCTCGGCGACCTCGACGCCGGACGCCTTGCGGCGCTCGTCGATGATGAGCTCGTCGCGCGAGGTGGCGATGCGCCGGATCTGGCTCATCGTGCCGCCGGTGCCGGCCGGGATCAGACGGCCGACGATGACGTTTTCCTTCAGACCCTGCAGCATGTCGGTCTTGCCGGCAACCGCAGCCTCCGTCAGCACCCTGGTCGTCTCCTGGAAGGAGGCGGCCGAGATGAAGGACGGCGTCTGCAGCGAAGCCTTGGTGATGCCGAGCAGCACCGGCTGGCCTTCGGCCGGCTTCTTGCCGTCCTCGATCAGGCGCTCGTTGACCTCTTCCAGCTCGATCACGTCGACGTGGTCGCCAGGAATGTAGGTCGAGTCGCCCTGCGTGGTGATCTCGACCTTCTGCAGCATCTGGCGAACGATCACCTCGATGTGCTTGTCGTTGATCGACACGCCCTGCAGGCGGTAGACCTCCTGGATCTCGTTGACGAGGTAGGACGCAAGCGCCTCCACGCCCTTGATCGCCAGGATGTCGTGCGGCGCCGGATTGCCGTCGAGGATGTAGTCACCCTTCTCGATGACGTCGCCGTCCTGGAGATGGAACGGCTTGCCCTTCGGGATCAGGTACTCCACCGGCTCCAGCGTCGAGTCATGCGGCTCGATGATGATGCGGCGCTTGTTCTTGTAGTCGCGGCCGAAGCGGATCGTGCCATCGATCTCGGCGATGATGGCGTGATCCTTCGGACGGCGAGCCTCGAACAGTTCGGCCACGCGCGGCAGACCGCCGGTGATGTCCTTGGTCTTGGCGCTTTCCATCGGGATACGCGCCAGCACGTCGCCCGGACGGACATGCGCGCCCGGCTCGACCGAGAGGATGGCCTCGACCGAGAGCAGGAAGCGTGCATCGGCGCCCTTCGACAGCTTGCCGACCTTGCCCTTGGCGTCCTGAACGACGATCGCCGGCTTCAGGTCGCTGCCGCGCGGTGTCGAACGCCAGTCGATGACCTCACGCTTTGTGATGCCGGTCGACTCGTCGGCCGTTTCCTGGACCGAGATGCCGTCGACCAGATCCTCGAACGCCACCTTGCCCTCGATCTCGGTGAGGATCGGGCGGGTGTAAGGATCCCACTCGGCGATACGCTGGCCGCGCTTCACCTTGTCGCCATCGTCCACGAAGATGCGCGAGCCGTAGGCGACGCGGTGCGTGGCGCGCTCCTTGCCGGCCTCGTCGAGGATCAGGACCGCCATGTTGCGGCCCATGACCATCTGCTGGCCTTCGGAGTTGCGCACCACGTTGCGGTTGCGGATCTGGACCTTGCCCTCATAGGAGGCCTCAAGGAACGAGGAGTCCACCACCTGCGCGGTGCCGCCCATGTGGAAGGTGCGCATGGTGAGCTGGGTGCCCGGCTCGCCGATCGACTGCGCCGCGATGACGCCGACGGCCTCGCCCTGGTTGACGGGCGTGCCGCGGGCAAGATCGCGACCGTAGCAGACCGCGCAGACGCCGGTCCTGACCTCGCAGGTCAGCGCCGAGCGGATGCGCACCGACTGCACGCCGGCCTTCTCGATCTGCTCCACATCGCGCTCGTCCATCAGCTTGCCGGCCTTGACCAGCAGCTCGCCGGTGGCCGGGTGGCTGATGTCGTCGAGCGCCGTGCGGCCGAGCACGCGCTGACCGACCGAGGCGACGATCTGGCCGGCATCGACGATCGGCTGCATGGTGAGGCCCTTGTCGGTGCCGCAATCCAGCGAATTGACGATGCAGTCCTGCGCCACGTCGACCAGACGGCGGGTGAGGTAACCCGAGTTGGCCGTCTTCAACGCAGTGTCGGCCAGACCCTTGCGGGCGCCGTGGGTCGAGTTGAAGTACTCGAGCACGGTGAGGCCTTCCTTGAAGTTCGAGATGATCGGCGTCTCGATGATCTCGCCCGAAGGCTTGGCCATCAGGCCGCGCATGCCGGCAAGCTGGCGCATCTGGGTCGGCGAACCGCGCGCACCCGAATGCGACATCATGTAGATCGAGTTCATCGGCTTCTGGCGGCCATTTTCCTCGAACTCGACCGCCTTTATGCGGGCCATCATCTCGTCGGCGACCTTTTCGGAGCACTTCGCCCAGGCGTCGACCACCTTGTTGTACTTCTCGCCCTGCGTGATCAGGCCGTCATTGTACTGCTGCTCGTACTCCTTGGCCAAAGCCTCGGTGTCGGAGACCAGCTTCAGCTTGGTGTCCGGGATCACCATGTCGTCCTTGCCGAACGAAATGCCGGCGCGGCAGGCATGGGCGAAGCCGAGGGCCATGATCCGGTCGCAGAAGATGACCGTCTCCTTCTGGCCGCAGTGGCGGTAGACGGTGTCGATCATCTTGGAGATGTTCTTCTTGGTCATCTCCTGGTTGGCGATGTCGTACGGCACGTTGGCGTTCTTCGGCAGAAGCTCGCCGATGATCATGCGGCCGGGCGTGGTGTCGTAGATCTTCGACACCGTCTTGCCTTCGGCATCGACGGTGCGGAAGCGACCCTTGATCTTGGCGTGCAGCGTGACCGCCTTGGTCTCCAGCGCATGCTGGAGCTCGCCCATGTCGGCGAACACCATGCCTTCGCCCGGCTCGTTCTGGTTGACGATCGACAGATAGTAGAGACCGAGAACCATGTCCTGCGACGGCACGATGATCGGCGCGCCGGAGGCCGGGTGCAGGATGTTGTTGGTCGACATCATCAGCACGCGGGCTTCGAGCTGCGCTTCCAGCGACAGCGGCACGTGGACCGCCATCTGGTCGCCGTCGAAGTCGGCGTTGAAGGCCGTGCAGACCAGCGGATGGAGCTGGATCGCCTTGCCCTCGATCAGTATCGGCTCGAACGCCTGGATGCCGAGGCGGTGCAGCGTCGGCGCGCGGTTCAAGAGCACCGGATGCTCGCGGATCACCTCATCGAGGATGTCCCACACTTCCGGACGCTCCTTCTCGACCAGCTTCTTCGCCTGCTTGACGGTCGAGGAGAAGCCCTTGGCGTCGAGGCGGGCGTAGATGAAGGGCTTGAACAGCTCGAGCGCCATCTTCTTCGGCAGGCCGCACTGATGCAGCTTGAGCTCCGGACCGGTCACGATGACCGAGCGGCCGGAATAGTCGACGCGCTTGCCGAGCAGGTTCTGGCGGAACCGGCCCTGCTTGCCCTTCAGCATGTCGGACAGCGACTTCAGCGGACGCTTGTTGGCGCCGGTGATGACGCGGCCGCGGCGGCCGTTGTCGAACAGCGCGTCGACGGCCTCCTGCAGCATGCGCTTCTCGTTGCGCACGATGATGCCCGGCGCGCGCAGCTCGATCAGCCGCTTCAGGCGGTTGTTGCGGTTGATGACGCGGCGATAGAGGTCGTTGAGATCGGAGGTGGCGAAACGGCCGCCGTCCAGCGGGACGAGCGGGCGCAGATCCGGCGGGATCACCGGAACCACCTTCATGATCATCCATTCCGGACGGTTGCCGGATTCCATGAAGTTCTCGACGACCTTGAGCCGCTTCAAGAGCTTCTTCTGCTTGAGCTCGGACGTGGTCGAGGCCAGCTCCGAGCGCAGGTCGCCGGCGATCTTCTCCAGATCCATGCCGGCGAGCAGGTCATGGATGGCCTCCGCGCCGATCATGGCGGTGAAGCTGTCCTCGCCATACTCGTCGACGGCCAGCATGTACTCTTCCTCGCTGAGCAGCTGGTGCTCCTTCAGCGCGGTGAGGCCGGGCTCGGTGACGATGTAGTTCTCGAAGTAGAGGACGCGCTCGATGTCCTTCAGCGTCATGTCGAGCAGCGTGCCGATGCGCGAAGGGAGCGACTTCAGGAACCAGATGTGGGCGACGGGCGCGGCGAGCTCGATGTGGCCCATGCGCTCGCGGCGGACGCGCGACAGCGTGACTTCGACGCCGCACTTCTCGCAGATGACGCCCTTGTACTTCATGCGCTTGTACTTGCCGCACAGGCACTCGTAGTCCTTGATCGGGCCGAAAATACGCGCACAGAACAGACCGTCACGCTCCGGCTTGAAGGTGCGGTAGTTGATGGTCTCCGGCTTTTTGATCTCGCCGAACGACCAGGACAGAATCTTCTCAGGGCTGGCAAGCGAGATCCGGATGGAATCGAACACCTGCGCAGGCGCCTGGGGGTTGAAGAGATTCATGACCTCTTGGTTCATGCCGTTCTCCTTTTCGGGGTCCTCGAAAACCCCTTGCATCGAGCGCGGGCCAAATGCCCGCAGACTGGCCGGCCTTGCCGGCCGAAGAATTTGAGGGGCGCGCCGCGTCTTGGGCTGCGGCGCGCCATGGCCTTATCCGGCCGCGCTTATTCGGCCGCGTCCGGCAGCCGCACGGGTCCCTCGTCGAACTTGGTGTTCTCCAGTTCGACATTGAGGCCGAGCGAGCGCATTTCCTTGACGAGAACGTTGAAGCTCTCGGGGATGCCCGCCTCGAACGTATCGTCGCCGCGCACGATCGCCTCGTAGACCTTGGTGCGGCCGGCAACGTCGTCGGACTTCACCGTCAGCATTTCCTGCAGCGTGTAGGCGGCGCCGTAGGCTTCGAGCGCCCAGACCTCCATTTCGCCGAAGCGCTGGCCGCCGAACTGCGCCTTGCCGCCCAGCGGCTGCTGGGTGACGAGCGAGTACGGACCGATCGAGCGCGCGTGGATCTTGTCGTCCACCAGGTGATGCAGCTTGAGCATATAGATGTAGCCCATCGTCACCTTGCGATCGAACGGCTCGCCAGTGCGGCCGTCATAGAGCTGCGACTGACCGCTGGTGTGCAGGCCAGCCTGCTCCAGCATGGTGTTGATGTCGGCCTCGTGC
Source organism: Mesorhizobium album (assembly GCF_033977205.1). Classification (NCBI taxonomy): domain Bacteria; kingdom Pseudomonadati; phylum Pseudomonadota; class Alphaproteobacteria; order Hyphomicrobiales; family Phyllobacteriaceae; genus Mesorhizobium; species Mesorhizobium album. The sequence continues at coordinate 132,696 of NZ_JAVIIW010000008.1, forward strand.
GCGCCGTCGAACACCGGGGTCGCGATCGAGACGCCGCGCCGCATCTGTTCGCTCAGGCGAATGATGCTCTCGTCGTCATAGTCGCGGATCGGCTCGTTGCGGTCGTTGGAAGGCATGAAGCTTTCCAGCGTCTTGCGCAGCGGCTTGATGTCGCCGCCCGCCTTGTACGCATCGATCAGCTCGCCGATCTTCCTGCCCATGCCGGCGCAGGCCCAGCCCAGATGCGTCTCCAGGATCTGGCCGACATTCATGCGGCTCGGCACACCCAGCGGGTTGAGCACGATATCGGCATGCGTGCCGTCCTCGAGGAAAGGCATGTCCTCGACCGGAACGATGCGCGACACGACACCCTTGTTGCCGTGACGGCCGGCCATCTTGTCGCCCGGCTGCATCTTGCGCTTCACCGCCACGAAGACCTTGACCATCTTCATGACGCCCGGAGGCATCTCGTCGCCGCGCTGCACCTTCTCGACCTTGTCCATGAAGCGCTGCTCGAGCGCCTTCTTGGAGTCGTCGTATTGGCCGCGCAGGGCTTCGAGCTCGCTCTGGAGCTTTTCGTTCTCCACCGCGAACTGCCACCACTGCGAGCGCGGATACTCGTCGAGCGTGTCCTTCGACAGCTTCGAGCCCTTTTTGAAGCCCTTCGGTCCGGCGATCGCATCCTTGCCGACCAGCACGTCGGAAAGGCGTGCGTAGACGTTGCGGTCGAGGATCGCCTGCTCGTCGTCGCGGTCCTTGGCCAGGCGCTCGATCTCCTCGCGCTCGATCGCCATGGCGCGCTCGTCCTTCTCCACGCCGTGGCGGTTGAAGACGCGCACTTCGACAACCGTGCCGAAGGTGCCCGGAGGCATGCGCATTGAGGTGTCGCGAACGTCCGAGGCCTTCTCGCCGAAGATGGCGCGCAGCAGCTTTTCTTCCGGCGTCATCGGGCTTTCGCCCTTCGGCGTGATCTTGCCGACCAGGATGTCACCCGGCTGCACTTCCGCGCCGATATAAACGATGCCGGCCTCGTCGAGGTTCTTCAGCGCTTCTTCCGAGACGTTCGGAATGTCGCGCGTGATTTCCTCCGGACCAAGCTTGGTGTCGCGGGCCATGACCTCGAACTCCTCGATGTGGATCGAGGTGAAGACGTCGTCGGCCACGATGCGCTCGGAGAGCAGGATCGAGTCCTCGTAGTTGTAGCCGTTCCACGGCATGAACGCGACCAGCACGTTGCGGCCGAGCGCCAGATCGCCGAGCTCGGTCGACGGGCCGTCGGCAATGATGTCGCCCTTGTTCACCCGGTCGCCCACACGCACCAGCGGACGCTGGTTGATGCAGGTGTTCTGGTTCGAACGTTGGAACTTCATCAGCCGGTAGATGTCGACGCCGGACTTGGCCGGATCGAGCTCTTCCGTGGCGCGGATGACGATACGGGTGGCGTCCACCTGGTCGACCACGCCGCCGCGGCGGGCGCCGATGGCGGCGCCCGAGTCACGGGCGACCACCGGCTCCATGCCGGTGCCGACGAACGGCGCCTCGGCGCGCACCAGCGGCACGGCCTGACGCTGCATGTTCGAACCCATCAGCGCGCGGTTGGCGTCGTCGTTCTCGAGGAACGGAATGAGGGCGGCCGCCACCGACACCATCTGCTTCGGCGACACGTCCATCAGGTCGACGTTCTCGCGCGGCGCCATCATCACCTCGCCGGCGTTGCGGCAGATGACGAACTCGTCAACGAAGCTGCCGTTCTTGTCGAGCTCGGCGTTGGCCTGCGCGACATGGTGCTTGGCCTCTTCCATCGCCGACAGATAGACGACTTCATTGGTCAGCTTGCCGTTGACGATCTTGCGGTACGGGCTCTCGATGAAGCCGTACTTGTTGACCCGCGCGAAGGTGGCGAGCGAGTTGATCAGGCCGATATTCGGGCCTTCCGGCGTCTCGATCGGGCAGATGCGGCCGTAATGGGTCGGGTGCACGTCGCGCACCTCGAAGCCGGCGCGCTCGCGGGTCAGACCGCCCGGTCCGAGCGCCGACAGGCGGCGCTTATGGGTGATTTCGGACAGCGGGTTGGTCTGGTCCATGAACTGCGACAGCTGCGAGGAGCCGAAGAACTCACGCACGGCGGCGGCCGCCGGCTTGGCGTTGATCAGGTCCTGCGGCATGACCGTGTCGATCTCGATCGAGGACATGCGCTCCTTGATCGCGCGCTCCATGCGCAGGAGGCCGACACGGTACTGGTTCTCCATCAGCTCGCCGACCGAACGCACGCGGCGGTTGCCGAGATTGTCGATGTCGTCGATCTCGCCCTTGCCGTCGCGCAGCTCAACCAGCGTCTTGACCACGGCAAGGATGTCTTCCTTGCGCAGCACGCGCACGGTATCCTCGGCCTTGAGCTCGAGGCGCATGTTCATCTTGACGCGGCCGACGGCCGACAGGTCATAGCGCTCGCTGTCGAAGAACAGCGAGTTGAACATGGCTTCGGCGGTCTCGAGCGTCGGCGGCTCGCCCGGACGCATGACGCGGTAGATGTCGAACAGCGCGTCTTGGCGGCTCTCGTTCTTGTCGACCGCGAGCGTGTTGCGGATGTAGGCGCCGACATTGACGTGGTCGATGTCGAGGATCTGGATCTCATCCTCGCCGGTGCCGAGCAGCACCTTCAGCGTCTTGTCGTCGATCTCGTCGCCGGCCTCGAGGAAGATCTCGCCGGTTGCGTAGTTGACGATATCCTCGGCCAGATAATTGCCGAGCAAGTCCTCGTCGGTCGCCTTAATGGCCTTGAGGCCCTTTTCGGCGAGCTGGCGGGCCTGGCGGGCGGTGATCTTCTTGCCGGCCTCGACCACGATCTCGCCGGTGTCCGCATCGACCATGTCGCTGACGGCCTTGAGGCCGCGGAAACGCTCGACGTTGAACGGGATGCGCCAGTGGTCGCCGGCGCGCTTGTAGGCGATCTTGTTGTAGAAGGTCGACAGGATCTCCTCGCCGTCCATGCCGAGCGCCATCAGGAGCGACGTCACCGGAATCTTGCGGCGGCGGTCGATGCGGGCGTGCACGATGTCCTTGGAGTCGAACTCGATATCGAGCCAGGAACCGCGATAGGGGATGACGCGCGCGGCAAACAGAAGCTTGCCCGACGAATGCGACTTGCCCTTGTCGTGGTCGAAGAAGACGCCCGGCGAACGGTGCATCTGCGAGACGATGACGCGCTCGGTGCCGTTGACGATGAAGGTGCCGTTCGACGTCATGAGCGGCATGTCGCCCATGTAGACGTCCTGCTCCTTGATGTCCTTGATCGACTTCGCGCCGGTATCCTCGTCGATATCGAACACGATGAGGCGCAGCGTCACCTTCAGCGGCGCGGCATAGGTCAGGTCGCGCTGACGGCATTCGTCAACGTCGAATTTCGGTCCTTCGAACTCATACTTCACGAATTCCAGCATCGAAGAGCCGGAAAAATCGGAGATCGGGAAGACCGACTTGAAAACGGCCTGCAGTCCCTCGTCCGGACGCCCGCCCTTGGGCTCGTCCACCATCAGGAACTGGTCATAGGATGCCTTCTGAACCTCGATCAGGTTCGGCATCTCCGCAACTTCCGGGATCTTTCCGAAGAACTTGCGTACGCGTCTGCGGCCATTGAAAGTCTGGGTCTGGGCCATCGTCGCTCCTTAGCTCTAAACTCGGGGCGAACCTCGCCGCGGTTCGCCTTGCACCTACGGGCCGCCTTGGCGGGCTGCCCCAATTCTGTTCTCCGGCCGTCCTTCCAATTGCTTGGCGGCTACCGGCTAAAACGGGAGAAAACCCGTTTCCTGAAAGCCGCTTCCGGCCCTCAGGAAAGAGGTTTTCAAACGTCTCGCGCTTACGAAGCCTCCCTTCGTCAAGGGAGGGGGCGGACGGCGCGAGGCCGCCCGCCCTCAGCCATGAGGCTTACTTCAGGTCGACCTTGGCGCCAGCTGCTTCCAGCTGAGCCTTGAACTTGTCGGCGTCGGCCTTGGAAACGCCTTCCTTGACGGTCTTCGGAGCCGCCTCGACCAGGTCCTTGGCTTCCTTGAGGCCAAGGCCGGTGATGGCGCGGACTTCCTTGATGACGTTGATCTTCTGGGCGCCGGCGTCTGCGAGAACGACGTCGAATTCCGTCTTCTCTTCAGCCGGGGCGGCAGCAGCGGCAGCGCCGCCAGCGGCAGCGGCAACTGCCACCGGAGCAGCGGCCGAAACGCCCCACTTTTCTTCCAGGAGCTTCGAGAGCTCGGCCGCCTCGAGGACGGTCAGCTTCGAAAGGTCGTCTACGATCTTCGCGAGATCAGCCATTTGTGTATTCCTTCACTAGGTTCGAACGTGTGTTGTTGACAGCGAGGAACGGCCTCATGCCGCCTCGTCCTTCCGGGCGTAAGCGCCGATGACGCGCGCGACCGAAGCCGCAGGCGCATTGACGATCTGGGCGATCCGGGTTGCCGGCGTGGCGATCATGCCAACCAGCTTGGCGCGCAGCTCGTCGAGCGACGGCAGTGTGGCGAGTGCCTTCACACCGTCGGCGTTGAGCGAGGTCGAGCCCATGGCGCCGCCGAGAATGATCAACTTGTCATTCCCCTTGGCGAATTCGGACGCGACCTTCGGCGCCGCAACCGGATCCTCCGAATAAGCGATCAGCGTCTGTCCCTTGAACAGATCGACGATCGATGCGGAGTCCGTGCCCTGAAGAGCGATCTTGGCGAGACGGTTCTTCGCGACTTTGACGGTGCCACCGGCGGCGCGCATCTTCGACCTCAGGTCGTTCATTTGCGCGACGGTGATACCGGCGTAGTGGGCCACGACGACTGAACCCGCGCTCGTGAACGCTTCGTTCAGGCCCGTGACGAGTTCGCGTTTTTCCGCTCTGTCCACTGCCTATCTCCAGTTGACCCCTGCCCCATTAACGAGGTCAGAGGTCGGGTTGCCTTTTGCCGGCCGGGACATCCACTAACGGATCTCCCGAACGGCGCTCGAGGATCCTGCCCCCTTTCGCCACACCCGACGGACTGGCCGGCGAGCGCGCTGACAAAAGGCAAACACGGTTCGAACCTTTCATTGGAGCTTCCGCTCCTTTGTCGGGTCTTCACCCGTCTCATGCAGGCCCATGCGAATTAAGGCTTTTGGGCCGCCTGCAATCTCGGACAGGATATCCGGAAGCCTTTCGGCCTCCGGGTTACCGGGCCGCCGACGGATCGGAGGTCCGGAATTCTTCTTAACGACCGGCCGAAGCCGGTCAGGCGACAATCACGACGCGGCGAGCGTCGCGATGTCGAGCTTGAGGCCGGGGCCCATCGTCGAGGTGACCGACACCTTCTTGACGTAGTTGCCCTTGGCGCCGGCTGGCTTGGCCTTGTTCACCGCATCGGCGAAGGCTCGCACATTCTCTTCCAGCGCCTTGACGTCGAACGAGACCTTGCCGACGCCGGCCTGGACGATGCCGGCCTTCTCGACGCGGAACTCGACGGCGCCGCCCTTCGAAGCCTTGACGGCGGCCGCGACATCGGTGGTCACGGTGCCGACCTTCGGGTTCGGCATCATGCCGCGCGGGCCGAGCACCTTACCCAGGCGGCCGACCAGCGGCATCATGTCCGGGGTAGCGATGCAGCGATCGAAATCGATCGTGCCCTTCTGGACGATGTCGACAAGGTCCTCGGCGCCAACGACATCGGCGCCGGCGGCCTTGGCTTCCTCGGCCTTGTCGCCACGCGCGAACACGGCGACGCGAACCGAGCGGCCGGTGCCGTTCGGCAGGTTGACCACGCCGCGGACCATCTGGTCGGCATGGCGCGGATCAACGCCAAGGTTCATGGCGATCTCGACCGTCTCGTCGAACTTCACCGAAGACCGATCCTTGAGCAGTTGCAGCGCCTCGGCGAGCGCATAGGCCTTGTTCGGATCGATGCCTTCACGGCTCTTGGCAATTCGCTTTGCAATCTTTGCCATGATCTTAGCCCACCACTTCCAGGCCCATCGAGCGGGCGGAGCCCTCGACCATGCGCATGGCCGCCTCGACGTCGTTTGCGTTCAGGTCCTTCATCTTCTGCTCAGCGATCTGGCGCACCTTGTCGCGCGAGATCGTGCCGACCTTGCTCTTGCCCGGCTCCTTCGAGCCCGACTTCAGGTTGGCGGCCTTCTTCAGGAAGTAGCTCACCGGCGGCGTCTTCATGACGAAGGTGAACGACTTGTCCTGGTAGTAGGTGATGACGACCGGAATCGGCGATCCCTTCTCCAGCTCCTGGGTCTGCGCGTTGAAAGCCTTGCAGAACTCCATGATGTTGATGCCGCGCTGACCAAGCGCCGGGCCGATCGGGGGCGACGGCGTGGCCGAGCCCGCGGCAACCTGGAGCTTGAGCTGGCCTGCAACTTTCTTAGCCATCTCTATTCCTGCCTTTTCTCATGCCGGCCCCACTATCGGGGAAATACCGGCGGTTGCAGTCTGGTGGTGCGGTTCCAGCGGCCGGCTAAGCCGCTTTCGCCTCCCACCCGTTCATAGCCGCGCGATCCTTCGCGCCGCCGACCCCTCTCGCCTGTCGACTGAGGGATCTTCGGATCAGCCCTTCTCGACCTGTCCGAATTCGAGATCGACGGGCACTGCGCGCCCGAAGATCGAAACTTCCACCTTGAGCCGCGCCCGCTCCTCGTCCACCTCCTGGACGAAGCCGTTGAACGAGGCGAACGGACCGTCCGAAACGCGGATCGCCTCACCGATCTCGAAGGTGACCGACGGCTTCGGACGCTCCACGCCTTCCTGCACCTGGTTCAGGATGCGCTGCGCCTCGGCTTCCGTGATCGGCACCGGCTTGGAGTCGCCGAGGAAGCCAGTGACCTTCGGCGTGTTCTTGACCAGCGAGAAGACGGCGTCCGTCAGGTTGGCCTTCAAGAGCACGTAGCCCGGAAAGAACTTGCGCTCGGCATCGACTTTGCGGCCGCGCCGGATCTCGACGACCTTCTCGGTCGGCACCACGATCTGCTCGATATCGCCGGACAGGCCCTTCTGCTTGGCCTTGTTCTCGATGTCCTCGGCGACCTTCTTCTCGAAGTTCGAATAGGCGTGGACGATGTACCACCGCGCAGTCATTTCACGACGTCTCCGTAATCGCCGAAGTTAGTGTCCGAGGCCCAGAATCCACTCGATCGCATAGCCCATGGCTATGTCGGCGGCGAAAAAGAAGATCATCGCGATCACCGCGAACACCAGGACCATCACCGTCGAGATCATGGTCTCGCGGCGCGAGGGCCATGTCACCTTGGCCGTTTCCCCGCGAACCTGCTGGAGAAAGGTGAAAGGATTAGTGGTTTTCGAAGCCATGTGCCGCCTGTCTTCGAGACCCGTTGGCCGGGCCTCCTGGATGATCCCGCTGGCCGGGACGTGCCGCCTGGGCTTCGTGCGGGCGCCGAATCAGCGCCTCCATTTCGCCCACGCAAATCAGACGCGTAAAGCCGGCTTCCCAGCTCCACGCGTCGCGTGTCTGTTCAGTCTACATAAAACCGATTCTTGGTCCACGCAAGTGGCAAGTGTTCCGCTTTATGTTCGAGCGCCGCATCGGAACCATCCAGTCGTTCCGTCCCGGCTATGCGGGGCCTTATGCCCCAATTTGTCCCATATGGCAAGCCACCCGCCGGTTTTCAACGGCAGAGCACCCTCGTTTTCAGTCCGCCACTTAGGAGATGGCACGGGCAGCAGGGCTCGAACCTACGACCTGCGACGGCAGCTCATGGTGACGAGCGCAGCGCCTCCGCGCTCCCGGGTTCCCGAGTTGACGAGCGCCCCGATGTCAAATCCGTCGATAGCGGACGTCGGGCTCCGGTGCTCGGCATTGCTCGAGGCTAAACGCTCTCATCCGCGATATTGAACGGGCGCTCTGCCTGCTTGATGCGCTTCGCATAGAAAACGCACATATCGTCGGCTGTCCTATGGAGGAACAGTCGCTCTTGAACTAGCCGCTCAATCGCCGGGCACGGGCGTCTATCCATTCCCGTTATAGGTCGTATAGCGACAATCGATTTTGCTGATGAGTAGGAGCTGCATATCCGTTTGCAAGCGGGGCGGTACTGAATGTTGCCCCGAAAAACTTCCGGAAGGGCGACGTAATGCGCGCGATGCAAACTCTCATTCTCTCGGCAACTGCAACCGCGATGCTATTTCTTGCGGGACCAACGAACGCTGGCGTCCAAGGCAAGGGCCAAGGCTCAATTCAAGCTGACGGTATGATCGGTATCCCCGCCGGCTTTCAATCCCAATTCGCTGACGTTAATGGCGTGCGCATTCACTACGTGATCGGCGGGAAAGGATCGCCGATTCTGCTCATCCATGGGTGGCCGGAGGATTGGCACGAGTGGCGTAAAATGATGCCTCTCCTTGCAACGAAGCACACCGTTATTGCCGTCGACTTACGCGGATTCGGAGAATCACAAATCGCATCATCGGGATATGACCGCAAGACGCTTGCCGAAGATCTTTTCCAGTTGATGACGAGGCTTGACTATTTACGAGCAACTGTAGTCGGCCATGATTGGGGTGGTCCCGTAGCCTATGCCTACGCCGCTATCCACCGCGATGCTGTTGACAAACTTATAATCGTGGAGGGTGCGCCCGACGGCCCCTGGACCACGAAACAGTTCGCTCCCCTTCTTCACAACCCATTGTGGTTCTTTGGTTTCTTTGAGATCCCCGACTTTGCTGAAAAGGTTCTCGTGGGACACGAGAAAGAATTCTTAGAATGGTTCTACCGCAATAGAGGATTCCACATCGTTCCTGGCAGCTTCTCAGAAGCAGTCATCACCTATTATGAAAACAGCTACGCACGGCCCGGCCGGCTGGCGACAAGTCTTCAACTCTATCGGACGATTGATCGCGATATCGCTGACAACACCGAATTGTCGCGAACGCCGCTAACTATTCCAGTTTTAGCCATTGGAGCCAAGTATGGACTGGGATCTATGGTGGCGGAAAGCATGCGACAAGTGGCGCGCTCGGTAGCGCCGGTTTTGATGGAGAATACGGGTCACTTCATCCCCGACGAACGGCCCGAAGCCCTGTACCACATTATTGAAGCGTTCTTGGGTAGCAGCACCGCGCCCGAGGATTGGTCGCCGAATTAATCGGAGCGACATCAACTGGCCAAAACGGTCCCTGCAGGCATGGTCGGTGTGCTGCACTCGACTCCAACTCAAGCGCTAAATCATCTGTAAATTAAACTCAGCAATCCGCACTCAGCCAAGGGGACACGTATGAGTATCAACACGCAGACCTGGGTCGCAGTCCTTGACATAATCGCCTTAACCCCGGAAGAATACGACGCCATCCTTCGCAAGATGGGTGTGGAACACACGCCGGCACCGGACATCTACTTGCACATTGCAGCCCCTCTCGACGGCGGAGCAGGCCTTCGCGTCATCGAACTGTGGAGCAGCAAGGACGGCTTCGAGTCCTTTATCCAAGAACGTATGCTTCCCTCAGCGCAGGCGTTGGGGTTGCAGCGAGAGACGACCGTGACGGTAACCCCGCTTCTCAATGCCTTTGCACCTCGCGCTTCGGAGATCACGGCTCTTGCGCAAACGCGTGTGAAGTGAGGACTATTCGTAATGATTGTTGCCGGTCGCAGCGATTTTAGCCGGCAACGATCGCGAGAGGAAAGGGGGGACCGTTTACGCCCCGACCCGTCTGCGCGACGGCGATTGCATCTCAAGCAGCACCTTCGTTGAAGCGCCGTGCTCGACATCACATCCGTCGCTTCCTTGCCCCAAGTCCCGGTCTTAATAACGCTGACACATTTAAATGTGCCAGCGTTTCGTCGAGAACCGCAGATCGCCCGCTCTCCGCAATGGCTTCGAACGGTCTCTTAGGATGCTTCAGCGCGTTGTGCCGTTCCCAGCACTTGTTGGCGGAGCCAGAGATTGGCCGGGTCGTGGTGATGCCGCGCGTGCCAAGCCATATGCATGGCGAAACCCGGAACAAGAAACGGTAGCTCAAAGCATTCACAGTCGTCGTCGAGAGTGCGGACGAACCGGGTCGGCATTGTGCAGACATAATCCGTGGTGCGAAGCACGGGCGGCACTAGGGTAAAACTGGGCATAGATAAGACGACACGCCGGCTACGATCGGTTTCAGCCAGAACTTTATCGACTCTCCCCTCGAACCCGCCTCCATCCAGGGAAACTAGAATATGATCCAACGCACAGTAGGCATCGAGGTCCGGCCGCCGATCACCTCGAGGATGGAATTTGCGCTGCACCATCGAATAGGTTTCGTCATAAAGGCGACGGCTTTTCAGCATCGATGGAACCATGCTCGGAGGTGCGATGAGGAGATCGATCTCGTCTCGGTCGACCTGTTCCGTCGATCCGGTGCTATCAAGCAGGCGAAAGGCCAGCCGAATCCCTGAGCCAGCCTCGGTTTGTAGTCGCCGCAACAGCGGCAAGCCGATTACCACGACGCCATTGTCTGTCGTTGCGATCCGAAAATCGCGGATATCATTTAGCGCGTCGAAGCGAGGCCGACGCCGGACCAAAACCTCCAGGTCCTTAAGGGCGGCGTGGAGAGGCTCGACTAGTTCGAGCGCTAGAGCTGTCGGATCCATTCCGCGTCCGTTATCTGCAGGGATAAGAAGCGGATCCTCGAATGCCTGTCGGAGCCGGCTGAGTTGGGCGGATAGCGCTGGCTGGCTCAAATTAAGCCGTGCGGCCGCATGGGTGACATTTCGCTCTTTCAGCAATACGTCAAGCGATACGAGGAGGTTGAGGTCGATTCCCTTGATATCCATCGTACTTATATGTTTAGCTGCCATAAATCAGTTTCGAATATGCCATAGCGTATATTCAATTCTCAAGTGTGCGCAATGGACAGTGCCAGCCGGGCCGAAACTACTTCGGGCTGAGAAACGTGCTGTCAGCCATCGACGCCTTCGCGCGTTGGGCCGCTGAGGGTGTGGCAAGGGAGTCTGATGCGATTCAAGTCGACGTGAACCGGCAACGATTGGGTACTATCGCCGCAACCCACTCACACATGAACCACTCATGCAAAAATCATGACGTGCTCGTGGGTGCCGTTCACACTGCTACCGCAACGGGTCGCTTGAATCGCCGTTCGCCGGCAACCGGACGCGAACAAACTCGGCGTGCGGCTAGCTTCCCGCCGCCCACATGATGGAGTTGTTGAGATCGACAACCAACCCCTTGCGGAAAATCTTTTTGAGACCGCTCGGCAAACAGATGCTCGAAGGGAACGAAGATCAGCGCGCAGATCAACAGCACCCTGATGCCGAAAATATCCATTCGCCCGCCTCTATCGCCTGTCTTTCGCCGGCGCTCAGCCCGCGCTTGGCTTCGGAGCAAACCTCGCATCTCCTTTCCAAAGGCTAAAGGCCTGCTTTGGCGTGAGGCGCCCCGCGAGCGCGAATTCGCTGGGCAGGCGGCACAGGGTTCAAGCCTGCGACACGGGTTGGCAGGTGGATAACATCAAGGGCGGCAATGCGCGCGGCTTGTGCAAGAGATGTGTGAGGCTGATTTCGGCAACTCGGCGATCAAGGTGATCGCTAGATGCCTGATCCCTTGAAGGAATGGCACGGGCAGCAGGGCTCGAACCTACGACCTGCGGTTTTGGAGACCGCCGCTCTACCAACTGAGCTATGCCCGTATACGCGCTTCAGCGCAGGCGCTTCCTAAAAGCTTCCGCGCGCTCTGTAAAGAGCGGTCATATGCAGTTTCGCATGCTTTGCCTAAAATCCGGATTCCATTGGCCAGTTGGGCATTGGATCGCGCCTGCGGGCCGGTCTGCTACGCTCACGATTTCCCGGCTTTTGGCTTGTACGGTCCGCCCGGCACGCCCCAGCCCCACGCTGGCATCGGCTCGGTCTCCGGGTCGCAGGTCTCGCCGAGATTGGAATTCATCTTCGCCAGCCGCGATCCCCATTCGACATAGCCCATGAAGGCGGAACGGAACTCGGGATCGTCGGGCACGCCCACCTCGTCCGCTGCGTCGGCGAGAAGATTGATCCAGCGCCGGCGCTGCTCCTCGGTCAGATGCTTGCCGAGATGGTGCATGACCATCTCGCGGTGGCCGCCATGTTTTTCGCTGTAGATCTTCGGTCCGCCAAAAACCTCGCCGATGAAGGCGGCGACATGCGCCGGATGGTCCGGCGACATGTGCCTGAACACCGGACCAACGATCGGATCCAGGGCCACCTTGTCGTAGAAGGTCCGCGTCAGCCAGTTGAGCGCCTCGGCACCGCCGGCCCATTCGAACAAAGTCGGGATATCCTCGCTCATCGCCGATCCTCCTTGGGCGGTTCTCCTTGAGCCGAGCCTCTCGGCCGACCCTCCTTCGGCAGGCCGCAGAGGATAACGCAAGCCCTCCCCGGCTCAACCTGCCCCCATGGCCAGTGCCGGAAATGGCGCTAAAGCTTCGCCGGCGTCTCCACCTCGGCGTTGGCGGACGGCAGAACCCGGCAGTTGTCGGGCCTGGGCGAGGATTTGCAGATGGTGGCGCCGGTCAGTTCATCCACGGACTGGCGTCCGGTCGTCAGCCCGAATTTCTCCATCTCGTCCTGGCTGAGATCTCTATGGCTGGCATAGGGCACCGACTGCATCGCCGGGAACAGGCCTGGGCCGACGGCCATCTCGTCGAGATATGCCTTGACCTTGTCCGCCATCCCCAGGGAGTGCAGGCTGAGATGCGCGCTGGCGCCGACAAGGCGCCTGGCGCCGCCTGCGATCAATACCGCGCAAGCCGAGTTGCATTCGGCGCCGGCGTCGACGGTGAGGCCGGCATAAAGGCCGTCCTTGGCGACGCATCCTGCGGCGCCTGGATCGCAATCGAGAAAATCCGTGCGGGCGACGGCGACATCCAATCTGCGCTCGCGGATGAGCCGGCCGGCGGCTAGCGCGCCCTGCACATCGCCGCCCGGCGAACTGACCACGATGGGCAGCCTGCGCCCGCCGACCGTGTCTAGCAGCTCGCGCAGCCGGTCTGGCGTGCCGGCGACAATGGTGCCTTGCGCCGAAATCCATTCCGGGCAATCGGGATTGCAGAGTGGATTGCTGCCGCGAACCAGGACGAAGCGCATCTCCTGTTCCTGCTTTTGCGGCGGCGCTGCCTCCGCGGATTGAGGTGAAGCAGGCTTCACCTCGACGGCTGCAACTTCGGCCGGCTTGGCGTTCGTCGGTATCTCGCGGCAATTCGCCGGCGAGGGATTTTGGCGGCAGATGCTTTTCCCGGTCAGCAGGTCAAGGGAATCGAGGCTGGTGACGAGCTTCATCTCCAGCATGTCGTCGGGTTCGATCTGCCGGATGTCGCTCGCCGGCGTCGCCTTGATCGCTTCCAGAACGCCCTGTTCGACGCCCATCTCGTTCAGATAGGCCGAAAGCCGCTTCTCGACCGCCTTGCTCATCTCGTAGGTCTTGTAGCTGCCGGCATTCTTGCGGCTGACGATCCTGGTGCTGATGACCCTCTTCTTGCCGTTCACGATCTGGTAGGTCGTGCGGTAGAGCAGCTTTTCCCTGTGGTATGTCGTGGTGATCTGATGAACGCCGAGAAAGGCCCATTCGCCGACCACGCGGCGGATACCCCCGGCAAACATCAGCGGGCAGGCCGAGTTGCACATGGCGCCGTTGTCATAGGCGATGCCGAAATAGAGCGCGCCCTTGCCGTCATCGTCGCGGCAGTTCTTCATCCCCGGCGCGCAGCCGGAAAACTCCGTGACGCCGACGGCGATATCGAGCTTGTTCTTGCGGATCAGGCGGCCGAGCTGCAAGGCGGCATCGACATTGCCGCCCGGCGAATTGACGACGATCGGCAACTGCCGGCCGCCAAGCGTCTTCAGCAACCGCTTGAGCAGCGTCGGCGTGCCGGCCTCGATGGTGCCTTCCGCCGAAATCCATTCCGGGCAATTGGGCTCGCAGCCCTGGGCGCTGCCGCGCACGACGGCAAAGCGCATCGTCGGTCCGAGTTCGGGCGCCTCTTCTCCGGCATTCGCAGAAAAGCTGACCAGGCCGATTGCGGCGACCAGTCCGAGGCGGAACAGCCCGCGCCACCACCCACTGCTGTCTGAACGGCGTTTCGGAACCAAGCTCGCAAAGCCCCTCGGGTACAACTCATACTAATTTCGGCGGCGGTGCTTGCAACAGCTTTGACGGACGTGGCGCAATACCTGGGGTTCTTAGGCGCCGGAATCGAAAAAGGGCGGCCCGAAGACCGCCCTTTCCTTGTCAAACCGGCAGAGCCGGATCGATTACTCTTTGATGGTGACGACGATGCCGGCGCCGACGGTGCGGCCGCCTTCACGGATGGCGAAGCGCAGCTTCTCTTCCATCGCGATCGGCACGATCAGCTCGACATCGACGGTGATGTTGTCGCCAGGCATCACCATCTCGGTGCCGGCCGGCAGCGTCACGATGCCCGTCACGTCGGTGGTGCGGAAATAGAACTGCGGACGGTAGTTGGTGAAGAACGGCGTGTGACGGCCGCCCTCGTCCTTGGTCAGGATGTAGGCCTCGGCCACGAACTTCTTGTGCGGCTTGACCGAACCGGGCTTGGCCAGAACCTGGCCGCGCTCGACGCCGTCACGGTCGATGCCGCGCAACAGCGCGCCGATGTTGTCGCCGGCCTGGCCCTGGTCGAGCAGCTTGCGGAACATCTCAACGCCCGTGCAGGTCGTCTTGGCCGTCGGACGGATGCCGACGATCTCCAGCTCCTCGCCGACCTTGACCACGCCGCGCTCGACGCGGCCGGTCACCACCGTGCCACGGCCCGAGATCGAGAACACGTCCTCGATCGGCATCAGGAACGGCTTGTCCAGCGGACGCACCGGCGTCGGGATGTAGGCATCGACCTGGGCCATCAGCTCGCGGATGGCGTCCTCGCCGATGGTCTTGTTGGAGTCTTCCAACGCGGCCAGCGCCGAACCCTTGACGATCGGGATCTCGTCGCCGGGGAACTCGTTCTTGGTCAGCAACTCGCGAACCTCGAGCTCGACCAGCTCGAGCAGCTCGGCGTCGTCGACCTGGTCGACCTTGTTCAAGAACACCACGATCGAGGGCACGCCGACCTGGCGGGCGAGCAGGATGTGCTCGCGCGTCTGCGGCATCGGGCCGTCGGCGGCCGAAACCACCAGGATCGCGCCGTCCATCTGGGCGGCACCGGTGATCATGTTCTTCACATAGTCGGCGTGGCCGGGGCAGTCGACGTGGGCATAGTGACGGTTGGCCGTCTCGTACTCGACATGCGCCGTCGAGATCGTGATGCCGCGCGCCTTCTCTTCCGGCGCCGCGTCGATCTGGTCATAGCGCTTGTATTCGCCAAAATACTTCGTGATCGCCGCCGTCAGCGACGTCTTGCCATGATCGACGTGACCGATCGTGCCAATGTTCACATGCGGCTTGGTGCGCTCGAATTTACCTTTTGCCATAGTCTCTTTCCTTGGGCGGCCTTGACCTTCAGTTCAGTCGAATGCGCGGCGATTAGCGATAACGACCAAAAAACACAAGTGCCTTCTGGTTGAGCGTTCCCGCGCTCGACCCGAACCAACGATCCGATTTCAGGGATGTAGCGCGGATATAGGATCGCGACAGGGGAAATCAAATCGACACGGCTTGACGCCTCCGCGACCTCATCGACAGCTTCGCGCGAACTGACGCCCAATCGGCCGGAGCTGGCCCATTGCCGCCGCGACGCGCCTCTGATTTCTTCGGCAAATGCAGTTCATTCCGGCAAATATCCGCGGCCCGCTGTTCATGATCGTCTCGACGGGATCCTACCTCGTCAACGACACGATGATGAAGCTCGCGACCGCCGGGCTGCCGCCTTATGAGGTGCTTCTGCTGCGCGGCGCAGCCGCGACGCTCTGGGGCATGCCGCTGCTCCTGATGCTGGGCTACGGCCGGCAGATCCCGCTGCTGTTCGAGCGCAAGGTGCTGCGGCGCAACCTGTTCGAGCTCTCGGCGATCCTTTGCTATGTCGTGGCTTTGGCCAACATGCAGATCGCCGATTCGACGGCGCTCGGGCAGATCACGCCGCTCATCGTGCTGGTCGGCTCCTCGATCCTCTTCGGCGAAAAGATCGGCGCCGCGCGCATGGCGCTGATCGGCCTCGGCTTTGTCGGTGCCCTCATGGTGGCACAGCCGACGATGCAGGGCATTTCCGTCTACGCCCTGCTGGCGCTCGGCAATGCGGCTCTCGCCGCGGCGCGCGACCTCGCCGGACGCAAGGTGGCCGCCGAGGTGCCCGGCATGATCGTCGCCATCTCCGCCGTCGTGGTCGTGCTGATCGGCTCGGGCATCGCGCATCTCGTCTCGGAGGAATGGGTGATGCCGGAGGGCCGTCATCTGCTTTTGATCGCCGGGGCCGGCCTGTTCCTGATCTTCGGCCATTTCTTCATCTTCATGGCCTATCGTGTCGGACCGACGAGCGCGGTGGCGCCCTTCTATTACTGCTTCACCGTATGGGCGGTGATTTCCGGCCTGCTTGTGTTCGGCCAGTTCCCGAATGCACTCGCCGTCTGCGGCATCCTCTTGGTGATCGGCAGCGGCCTCGCCATCGTTTCGCTCGATGAAAGAAGGCGGCGCCTGACGGTGGTGGCCTGAGACGGCCGGTCCGCGACACGCGCTTTGGTTGTCCTGCACGCTCTGCAGGCGAGCGCCGGGCAGGATCACCTGCCAAAGTGTCGCCGCACGATCGCGCGCTGCGACCGGTCCAAAACGTGATGATCGCTCGCAGCCGAAAGGGCTGTGAGCCAATCCGCCTACAGCGTCCGCTTGCCGGAAATCTGGTGATAGGCCCAGAGCACGACGACCGAGCCGATCACGGCGACGATCAGGCTGTAGATGTTGAGGCCGGTGACGCCCGATGCGCCGAAGGCGCTGAAGATCACCCCGCCGACGATGGCGCCGACGATGCCGAGCACGATATCCATGATCATGCCCTGGCCGGTCTTGTTGACGATCTTGCTGCCGATGAAGCCGGCGATGACGCCGAGGATGATCCAGCTGATGATGCCCATCTTTCCCTCCGATCCCCCGCCGCGCCAATCATTTTCATATGATTGTCAAAAGCTCAAGACAGCTTGAAATTCCGCCCGGTTGGGCCATTCTGGTGCCGGGGCGGGCCTGGTTGAGATGGAGATCCACGATGGGCCTTTTTGACAACGCCGTCCCCGGCGGCAACATCACCAAACCCCTGATGATCGCGCTCGGCGCGCTGCTGGTCGGCAAGATGCTGAGCGGCAGGAGCGAGGAACAGCCGGCCGCACCTCAAGCCCCTGCCCCTACTCCCGCCGGAGCCTCAGCTGACGGCGGTCTGCTCGGCGGACTGGGCGGCCTGCTCGACAAGCTCAGGGACGCCGGTCACGGCAATGTCGCCGATTCCTGGGTCGGCACTGGCCAGAACCAGCCGATCAATGCCAACGACCTCGGCTCAGTGCTCGGGCCGCAGGTGATCCGCGAGATCGCGCAACGAACCGGGCTCGACGAACAGGAGCTGCTGCAGCAACTCTCCACGGCGCTGCCCGGTATTGTCGACAAGCTGACGCCGAACGGCCAGATCCCGCAGCATCATCAGGTGGCCTCGGCTTTCAACAGCTAGGCGGCATGGCATAGCGAACCGCCGCGCCACGGTGCGCGGCGTTTTCGTGTGTATCATCGTAAGGCTGGTAATCTGAGTGGTAGGAATCGAACCCGGAAATCCGGCTTGGAGATGGGCTTCGACGCGTTTGAGACGGACGGCAGTTAGGAGCACCATACGGAGGATTAGTCTGCGGCGGCTAGGTTGGGTTGGCCGCTGCAACCGCCAGTCGTGCAAGTCTGAGTTAACCTGTCATGTGCCACCCATTTGAGCAGCTTAAATGGCGGTGAATTATGAAGTCGGCTTGGGAGCTAAAAGGCAGAGATAATCATCGAGCTTCCGTCATTTCCGGCAGCACGGTCCTGTTATTGCACGCCTTCATCTACTCGTTTTTCCTCCAAGCGAATTCTGAATTCGCAACGCTGTTTTCTCGGTCGTTCCAACTCACGGCCGATCTCGGAAAATGCTCGACATCATTTTCCGCGATTGTGATGTCGCAGATGGTTTATTCCATCGTTTTCGCCGCCCTGCTGACGTCTGTTGCAGGTAAATGCCTGTTCGAAGCGATTGCAGATAAAGAAAACCGGAAATCATTTCTATGGATTGCCGGCGGCGCAATGCTCTTAGGTGGGTACCTAATCGGCCTTGCGACGACTGATCATGGATGGTGGCTCACGAACTTGGGTAGGCGTTCATTCAACCGCGGAACAACTTTTCCAGAAGCGTGCTCAAACAGTCCCCGCGTCCTATACCCGCAACCCTATTTCATCAGCTTTTGGCTTGCCGGGCTGAGCTGGCTGGCCTTTGCCGTGATCCTTGCAGGTATGAGGAGACTGAAGTTTCGCATTCAATACGATGATTTGCCTTTGAATCCACAACTGCGTGAAGAGATTCTAAAGATACGGGCGAAGTATCCGCCCATCCCGACGCCAAAGCAAGCTAACAGCTGGCTGGCAGTCATCGGATTGCTCCTAATTGTTGGGGGGTGCACCGTAGGGCTTTGTCACGGTTTTTATAAAGCGGGAATGGCCCTGTCCCTTCTGGTGTTAGGGCCCAGCTGGAGCGGGTAGCGGGAATCGAACCCGCATATTCAGCTTGGAAGGCTGCTGCTCTACCACTGAGCTATACCCGCCGGCGGAAGCATCCGGAAAACAGCTAAACACTTCCGATGCTTTTCGTTTCAGGGCTTCCGGGCCGGCAGTGGTGGAGAGGGTTGGATTCGAACCAACGTAGGCTAAGCCAACGGATTTACAGTCCGTCCCCTTTAACCACTCGGGCACCTCTCCAGTCTGCCGCCGGAGCCATGCAACGAGGCATTCGCGCTGATCCGGAGCCCGAGTAAGGATTTTCTCCGAAATCAGCGATGCGCCTTATGGCGGCAAGGCCGGTGGGTGTCAACCGGCGTGGCCAGGGTTTTTCGAGGATGTTTTCGCAGCCGGTATCCTTAGCCGGGCGGGACGGCTATAGAGGCCGGCATGAGCGACAACAAAAGCAACAAGCCGGGCACCCCGAAAGATACTCACTACGCCAAGCTTAGGCGCGCGCATCGCGACCAGAAGGCGGGCGGCGCGCCCGCTTTCCGGCCGCGCCAGCCGGTGCCGCCGGGCGAAGGCCCCGCCGACGGGCTGGTGCGGCTTTACGGCCTGCACACGGTGCGCGCCGCCCTCGACAACCCCCGGCGCAAGATCGGAAAGATGCTGGTGACGCGCAACGCCGCCGAGCGGCTGGCGATCGCCGATCTTGCCGCCCTGCCCTTCAAGGCGGAGATGGTCGAGCCGAAGGACATCGACAGGATCACCGGGTCGGACGCCGTCCACCAGGGCGTGCTGATCGAGGCCGAGCCGTTGAAGCCCAAGCGCCTCGATGCGCTCGGCGACACGACGCTGGTGCTCGTGCTCGACCAGGTCACCGATCCGCACAATGTCGGCGCGATCCTGCGTTCGGCGGTCGCCTTCGGCTGTGGCGCGCTGATCACCACGGCGCGCCACAGCCCGCAGGAATCGGGCGTACTGGCAAAGTCCGCCTCCGGCGCGCTAGAGCATATCGACCAGATCGAAGTGAAGAACCTGGCCGACGCGCTCGGCCAGTTGCAAGAGGCCGGCTTCCAGACGATCGGCCTGGACTCCGAGGGGCCGGCCGAGCTGGAGAAAACATTCGCCGGCGACAAGATCGCCCTGGTGCTGGGCGCCGAAGGCAAGGGCCTGCGCCAGAAGACGCGCGAGACTGTGACGGCGCTTGCCCGCCTCGACATGCCGGGAGCTATCCGCTCGCTCAATGTCTCGAACGCGGCGGCGGTGAGCCTTTATGCGGCGAGGAAGTATTTAGCGAATAGCGAATAGCGAATAGCCGGAACACTGCGGACTGCTGGCCTGCAAGCTCTATTCGCTACTCCCTATTCGCTATTCGCTTCTAGGCCACTTCGTGGCCCGCCATCCGCTCCAGCGCCCTGACCAGCGCCGAATGATCCTCCTTGGCTCCGCCATTGGCCGCGCAGGAGTTGAAGAGCTGCTGTGTGGTCGAGGTGTTCGGCAGGGACACACCGAGCGCCTTCGCTCCCTCCAGCGCCAGGTTGAGGTCCTTCTGGTGCAGCTCGATGCGGAAACCCGGCGCGAAGGTACGCTTGATCATGCGTTCGCCATGCACTTCGAGGATGCGCGAGGCGGCGAGCCCGCCCATCAACGCCTGCCTCACCTTCGCCGGATCGGCGCCGGCCTTCGAGGCGAAGACCAGCGCTTCGCCCACGGCCTCGATGGTGAGCGCCACGACGATCTGGTTGGCGACCTTGGTGGTCTGGCCGACGCCGTTCGGGCCGACCAGCGTGATGTTCTTGCCCATCTTCTCGAACACCGGCTTGGCGCGCTCGAAGGCCTTTTCCTCGCCGCCGACCATGATGGTGAGCGAGGCCGCCTTGGCGCCGACCTCGCCGCCCGACACCGGCGCGTCGAGATAGTCGCAGCCGAGCTCGTTGATCTTCCTGGCGAATTCCTTGGTGGCGATCGGCGAGATTGAGCTCATGTCGATGACGAGCTTGCCCTTGGTCAGGCCGGATGCGGCGCCGTTCTCGCCGAACAGCACGTCGGCCACCTGAGGCGTGTCGGGCACCATGGTGATGATGATATCGGCGGCCTCTGCCACCGCGCTGTGGCCGGAGACGGTCTTCAGCCCTTTAGCGACGAGATCGGCCGGCGGCTTGGAGCGATGGTCGCTGGCGACCACCGTATAGCCGGCATCGAGCAGATGTCCCGCCATCGGCGCGCCCATGATGCCCAGTCCGATGAAGCCGATGATTTCCATGATTTGCTCCGTCACAATCTTTTCGAGGCCTCGTTCCTTCGAGCGGCCATCTCCCCCACCTGGGGGGAGATCGGCAGCTTCAGCGCCGGCCCCTTAAGCCGCCGCGCTCCCCTGCCCGGCAAATTCCCTAAACCAGCCGAGCCCTGCCTCTGTGCCCCCCTTCGGCTTGTATTCGGCGCCGATCCAGCCGGAATAGCCGAGGCGGTCGATAAGCTCGTAGAGGAAGGGATAGTTGATCTCGCCCGTCCCCGGCTCGTGCCGGCCGGGATTGTCCGCCTGCTGGATGTGCGCGATGCGGCCGAGGTTTGCCTCGATAGTACGGGCGAGATCCCCCTCCATGATCTGCATGTGATAGATGTCGTATTGCAGGAACACATTTCTCGAGCCGATGCGGTCGATCAGCGCCAGCGCCTGGTCAGTGTAGTTCAGGAAGAAGCCTGGAATATCGCGGGTGTTGATCGGCTCGATCAAAAGCTTGATGCCTGCCTGCTCCAGCTTCTCAGCCGCGAAGGCGAGGTTCTCGGCAAAGACGTTCTCCAGCACCGCGCGATCGGCGCCCTGCGGCGCGATGCCGGCAAGGCAGTTGATCTGCTCGCAACCCAGCGCGTGGGCATAAGAGATGGCCTTGGCGACGCCCTGGCGGAATTCCGGCACGCGGTCGGGCAGCACGGCGATGCCGCGCTCGCCCTTGGCCCAGTCGCCAACCGGCAGGTTGAATAGAACCTGGGTCAGGCCGTTCTTCTTGAGCCGCGCGGCGACGACATCGGGCGCATGGTCGTACGGCCCGATATATTCGACGCCTTTGAAGCCGGCGCGGGCTGCCGCATCGAAGCGGTCGAGGAAGTCATGCTCGGCGAAGAGCATCGAGAGATTGGCTGAAAAACGCGGCATTCTTCTTCTCCTTCTGTCCCGCCGAACTCAATCCAACATCATGATGGCCGTCGGAGCATCCTCATTGCGTTCGGCAAGCTCCTCGAATTCGGTGATCTTGTCGATTTCGGTGCCCATGGAAACGTTGGTGACGCGCTCGAGGATGAATTCGAGAACGACCGGAACCTGATGCTCCTTCATCAGCCGCTCGGCCTCCTTGAAGGCGCCGGCGAACTCTTCGGGCTTGCGCACCCTCACCGCCTTGCAGCCCATCGCCTCGGCGACCGCGACATGGTCGACGCCGTAACCCGCCTCGGGATCGTTCGCCCGGTTGACGTTCTCGAAGGCGAGGCTCACCTCATAGTCCATCCCGAAGCCGCGCTGCGATTGCCGGATCAGGCCGAGATAGGCGTTGTTCACGACGACGTGGATGTAGGGCAGCTTGTGCTGCGCGCCGACCGCCAGCTCCTCGATCATGAACTGGAAGTCGTAATCGCCGGAGAGCGCGACAATCGCGCGATCGGGGTCCGCGGCGCGCACGCCAAGGGCCGCCGGCAGCGTCCAGCCGAGCGGGCCGGCCTGGCCGCAATTGATCCAGTTGCGCGGCTTGTAGACATGCAGGAACTGCGCGCCGGCGATCTGCGACAGGCCGATCGTGGTGACATAGGTGGTGTCGCGGGCGAAAGCCTTGTTCATCTCCTCATAGACGCGCTGCGGCTTCAGCGGCACCTGCTCGAAATGCGTCTTGCGCTTCATGGTCTTCTTGCGCTGCTGGCATTCCTTCGCCCAGCCCGACCAGTCGCGCAGCTTGCCGGCCGTGCGCCATTCGGTGGCGACGTCGAGCAAGATCTTCAGCGCAGCACCGGCATCCGAGACGATGCCGAGGTCCGGCGCGAAGACGCGGCCGATCTGCGTCGGCTCGATGTCGACATGGATGAATTTCTTGCCCTTGGTGTAGACGTCGACCGAGCCGGTGTGGCGGTTGGCCCAGCGGTTGCCGATGCCGAAGACGAAGTCGGCTTCAAGCATTGTCGCATTGCCATAGCGGTGCGAGGTCTGCAGGCCGCACATGCCGGCCATCAGCCGGTGGTCGTCGGGGATCGAGCCCCAGCCCATCAGCGTCGGGATGACCGGCACGCCGGTGACTTCGGCGAACTCGATCAGCAAATCGGAAGCATCGGCATTGATGATGCCGCCGCCGGCGACGATCAGCGGCTTTTCCGCCTGGTTGAGCATCGCCATCGCCTTCTCGGCCTGGGCGCGCGTCATCGCCGGCTTGAAGACGGCAAGCGGCTCATAGGCGTCGATGTCGAACTCGATCTCGGCAAGCTGCACGTCGATCGGCAGGTCGATCAGCACCGGGCCCGGCCGCGAGGAGCGCATCAGGTGGAACGCCTTCTGCAGCGCCATCGGCACCAGATAAGGCTCCATGACGGTGACCGCCCATTTGGCGACCGGCGAGGCGATCGCGGCAATGTCGACGGCCTGGAAATCCTCCTTGTTGAGGCGGGCGCGCGGCGCCTGCCCGGTGATGCAGAGGATCGGAATGGAATCGGCCGAGGCTGAGTAGAGTCCGGTGATCATGTCGGTGCCGGCCGGGCCGGATGTGCCGATGCAGAGGCCGATATTGCCGGCCTTGGCGCGGGTAAATCCTTCGGCCATGTGCGAGGCGCCCTCGACATGGCGGGCAAGGATGTGGCGGATGCTGCCCCGTGCCTTCAGCGCCGAATAAAGCGGGTTGATCGCGGCGCCCGGCACGCCGAAGGCATTGGTGATGCCTTCCTTTTCGAGAACGAGAACCGCGGCGTCGACAGCGCGCATCCTGGCCATTCCAGCCTCCACTTCGTTGGTCGACTTGAGAATGCCAGCGCTCTTTCGATTTTTCAATTTTTTCAGAATATTTTTTCATTTCTAGAAAACGGCGCTTATCGACTGATTTTGCTTCACTTTTCGTTTTCCAGAAAATCACTCCGGGGAATCAGTGAAAAACTTTTTCATTGCAGGCTGCGCGAAGTCGGCGAGAATGCGCGCATGGAAACCACGGAAAAACGCCAGCGCGGTCGCCCGCGCGCTTTCAATGGCCCGTCGGAAGCGGCCTCGGTGCAGTCGCTCGACCGGGCGCTGCGCATCCTGGCGATCGTCGCCGACGCCAGCGGCCTGTCCTTGAGCGAGATCGCGGCGCGCAGCGACATTGCGGCCTCCACCGCCTACCGCATGCTGACGACGCTGGAGAACCACGGCATGGTCGAATTCGACTCGACCGACCAGCTCTGGTCGATCGGCGTCGAGACCTATCGTATGGGCGCGGCCTTCCTGCGCCGTAGAAAACTGGTCGACCGCGCCCGCATCGTCATGCAGGAACTGATGGAGAAGACTGGCGAGACCGCCAATCTCGGCGTCGCCGAGGACGACTGCGTGGTCTTTGTCAGCCAGGTGGAGACGCATCAGGCGATCCGCGCCTTCTTCCGCCCGGGAACGCGCAGTTCCTTCCATGCTTCGGGCATCGGCAAGGCGGTGCTGGCGCATCTCGAGCCGGAGCGGGTCGCGGCCATCCTGCGCAAGTCGGGCCTGCAGCGCTACACCGACAGGACGCTTTCCGATATCTCGGCGCTGGCCCATGATCTCGCGACCATCAAGCATCGCGGCTGGTCGGTCGACGACGAGGAGCGCCATCCCGGCATGCGCTGCGTGGCGGCTGCCATCTTCAACGAGTTCGGCGAGCCGATCGGCGGCGTTTCGGTATCCGGCCCGACGGTGCGCGTGACTCCGGAGCGCCTTGCCGAGATCGGCCCGCTGGTACGTGACGCCGCGGCGGAGGTGACGAAGATGATCGGCGGCGTGAAAGCGTACTGATTAGGACGCGCCAGGCAGCGCGCTCTTGGTCGAGATGTCGAAGAAATCGAGCAGGATCGCCAGCCCGACGCCGCTGGCTGTGAAGATGAGGCCGGCGATGAATATCCGGCTGGCGCGCTCATGAATGATGCGCTGCAGGGATTTGATGTCGAGCAGAATGGCGAGCGCTCGCATCTGCAGGGCAATGCCGACCAGGATCGGTAGACGGTAACTAGATGATAGGTCTGCCAGGGGATCGGGTTGGCCGCCCAATGAGTGATGAAGCCCAACGAAAACGCCAGCAGGATGCCGACGATGGTGACGGTGCCGTTGCGAAAAACCGGCTCGATCCGGTCTTCTTTCGGATCCTGCTTGTCCAAGCCACCCTCCCTCCGTCGGCGATCAAGGGGTAAGACTAGACGCTCACAAAATTGCTGTACATCGTTGGTTGCTCCGCCAAGGGCTGACGACAGGCGACGCATACAAAAAGGACATGGATGCGGAAAACGGTTCAGCTTTTGCTCGCCGCTTCACTTTGCGGATGCGTGGCGGCGGCACCTCAACCTGACGCTGGCGCCCAGCGCGCCAATCCCATGCCGATCTCGCTCGCCCTGGAGGAGATCGTCACCACGGGTATCCGCCAGCGCCTGCCGAATCCTGCCTCGGCCAAGTTCGGGACGATGCTGGCCGGCGAGCGGACGCTGAACGGCCGCCAGGAGATCGTTGTCTGCGGCTACGTCACTCGCAGGAACGCTTCCGGCGCCAACGGCGGCGACAAGCCCTTCCTTGCCAAGATTTACCCGGATGCTGGAAGCAGCTTCGAACTGGTCGCGATGGGCGATGACACGCCAAACGGGGGACTTGTCGTTAGCAGCGCCTGCCGCGCCGCCGGATTGCCGATCGAGCCCAGGACTCCGTAACGTTCAACGAAAAAGGGGCCGCGAAGGCCCCTCTTCCGGGTGCTGAGAGACGGTCGCCCTTTTAGAGGCGGCAATAGTGCGGATAGCCATCGTAGCCGATAAAGGTGTTGGAGTCCGGATCGTAGCTGGGGTACCGGGCCATGCAGCGGCGGACATGCCACGAGCCACCGCCATATTCGTCGACATAGACCGGCTGCGGCTGCTGCTGGGCAAGCAGGCTGCCGAGGACGAAACCGCCGACGCCGGCGGCGATGCCGATGCCGAGTTCGCGGCGGTGATGATGGTCAGAGGCGGCCGAGGGCTGGACGGTGCCGACGAGAGAGCCGGCAGCGACGGTGGTGGCGATCAGGCCGGAAACGAGTGTGCGCTTGAACATGACGATCTCCTTGGTTTCGTTGACCGAGGCGATCCATCCGCCTCTTGATCGTCTGTCGCGGCGGCCTGCAAAAAGGTTCGAAGATTTTTTCAGATTTTTCGAGCAGCCGGGAAATGGCTCGCCGGACCCTTGATCGAGGCGAACCATTCGCTTTCATTCCGCGCGGCGCTGCGGAGGGTTCGAAGGCTTCTAGCGAATAGCGAAAAGTGACAAGTCGCAATCCGCGAATTGCAGCTTCCCTATTCGCAACCTTCATCCCATGCCGGTGATGTGGCGAAGCCAGAAGGCGAGCGCGATGAAGCCGATAATGGTGGCGACGCCGGTCCAGTCGATATTGGCCTTCTTCAAATCGCTGATTGCCTTCACCAGCAGAAGCCAGGTCACCACGATGATCGGCAGGATGATGACGAATCTGATCATGCGACACCCGTTCGATGCAATTGCACCTGGACACGATATGGTAAGCCTATCGGCGATTTTCAGCATGCCGCCCCAGGCACGGCCGCGCGGTCCATTAGCAACCTAAAACGGAGTTTTGTCTTTACTGGCGCACGAAATGTGCTACCGGAGCGCCGTGCCCTTGTAGCTCAGCTGGTAGAGCAGCGGTTTTGTAAACCGAAGGTCGCGGGTTCGATCCCTGCCGGGGGCACCAACCGCTTTTTCAGCCGTCGATATTGCTCATCTTTTCCGCTGTTTTGTCCCACTATTCTCCACCACTTCGGCCGGTGGGACATTTTCTGTGCTCGTTTGTTCCGGGATCAGCTTGTATGCTGCGTTCCCGGCGAGCTTCTTCCGGCTGGCTTTCTTGGTGTAGACGGTGGTCTGCGACTTCGTCGTCCAACTGAAGATCGCCATCAGTTCCTCATCGGTAGCGCCGTTCGCTTTTGCCAGCGCTCGCTCCGCTACCTGAACGCGCGGTTTGGCCTCCTCGGTCCTGGCAGGCTTTCACACGGATTTGCGGCCAGTTTGGCCAGCCGAGAATCTCTCAGCCATAGGGACTTCTCTTGTGCTTCGCCGCGATCGTCATCGGCGGTCGCCCGGCCTCGCATCGCGGCAATCACATAGTCGGCTTTGTTGGTTCGATAATCTTCCTTCGGTGCAGACGACATCGTTTCCTCCTGATTCGATGTGCGTCCCTCTCCCTTTTGATCACGATGACGAAGTTAACCGCTGATACGGCGCAAGAGTCCACCTATTGGGAATTGTGTAAAACGATATATCCCCCTATGCACCGCGCAAATCTGTCCAGATGGAAACGCTTGTGCGCGCGGCTTCGCCAACTGCACCCCGGCGAACGCGAGGTCGGCGGATTCGAGGGCCCCACACACTAACGGTCGAGCATTCGGCATGGCCTCGCGCCGAGGTCATCGCGGCAGATTCAAGTTCGGCCCTCTGCTTCGTCGGCGGCCGCTCACGCGGGAAGTTCATCCCGCCATTTGATGGCTTCCATCTCGACGCGGACCGCGTCCGGAACGTCGATGACCTGATGGACGTCGAATTGGAACGCCGGGAAGGTCGAGCACATTTTGTGGATTACCAGCGGGTCATCCGCCTCGAGCAGCATGCTACCACCCCATTCGCCCACCCGCGCCACGAAGGCATGCACCTTGACTTCGCTGGGTATTTCCCAGTGTTGAAAGATTTTCAGGATACGCTTTTGGACGTTCTCATATTCAATCGGCGAGCCCTGTGGCCGCTCGTTCCAATTTACCAGGTACTTCATAATCTCCTCCCTCTCGGGTGACCGCGAATGCCCGAGCGGCATTGTAGCTCCCGAGGCGAACCTCCGATCGTCCCCTCGTCTCCTTCAATAGAGGTAGGTGTCGCGAACGAAAGTGATGAACCTGTCCGACACTTGAGGACGGTCCGATTTCAGCGCTGCGGGGTCGCACAAGCTTACCCGCAAACAGCCGGAACAGCCCACTACTAGGCAGCAGCAACCTCGCTGGTTGCCGCAGTGCCGAAGGTGTTCCTCACCCTGACGGACTTGTAGACATAAGCCACCCAGATTCCGGTCAGAACAAATCCGCCAACAGGTGCGACCAGCGCTTCTCCCGAGAGAATTTGGCTGATTGGCGCGCCTAGAATCGTGGAGGTCCAAACAGCGAGCGCGAACGCAAATGGGATCGCGATCCACTGGTACGGGAATAGCTGTTTGAAACGAGGGCTCCGCCGAGAACAATCAACTGCAGCAGTGTAAATGCCAGCGACAACATGACTTCACCGCAGACGGCCAATGGACCGTTTGGCAGCGGCATGAGCTGCTGGTAACCCTCGCTCGACGAGTATAGGTCAGCCAGCGTAGGGAACGGTGCCAAGCACTGGCCGATCGCCAAAAGCATCAACCAGCCTCCAAATCCCACCAAGTCGTCCGGATTCTGTGACGGCTTGGTCGCGGAGCGAACGGCGAAGAAAACAGGCACGCCGATCAACGGCAGCACGATTGCCCAATGCCAGATAGGAAACTGCACTGACTCTCCCTCGATACTCCTTTAGGTTGTATAAGATATAACTTTCAACTCAATAGGAAACGTCGGGGAAAAGCCAGCCTGTAAGACCGCCGTCACTATATCTCTGGAAGGATGCTATTTCCGGCAGGACGCCGCCATGTCGCGAACACTGATCATCATTGGTCTCAGCATAGTTGCCGTGGGCCTGCTGTGGCCGTGGGTGACCCGGATCGGCCTTGGCAGGCTGCCTGGTGATATCGTGATCGAGCGTGAGAATTTCAGGCTCTACGTTCCAATCACCACAGGAATACTGATCAGCGTCGTGCTCTCGGCGATCCTATGGCTGATCAACCGTTAGGGATGCTGCGGCTGCAGTGAGCCGTTCTTCCCCGCGCCCTTGATCTTTCTCACACCCCGATCGCCGTCACGAGAATCCGGTTCTGCCGCCTGATAGCCGCACGCAATTCCGATATCATCGCCTCGTCGCGCTTTACGAACTCGATAAACATCATGTTCATGTTGTTGAAGATCAGCTCGCCCACCGCCGGCCCGTCGATGTCGGCGCGCACCAGGCCGATCTCCTGCAGGCGGGCGATCAGGGCACGGATCTGATCGGTCAGCGCGCGATCAAGCGCCGTGTAGGCCTGGCCGAACGGGCTGTCAGGCAATTGCGTCGAGATCGCCATCGCCTGCCGCCACATCTCCTTGCTGAGATAATTGAGCGAGTGCTCGATATAGATGCCGATCAGCGTATCCAGTGCATCACCGACATTGGCGGGCGGGCGGGCGACCACGCCTCGCCCGGCGTTGAGCACCTCGTTGACCTCCATGGCGACGATGGCGCCGAGGATGTCGCCCTTGTTCTGGTAGTAATTGTAGATGGTGCCTATCGAGACTTCCGCCTGCGCGGCGATCGCCTCGATCTTGGCGCCTTCATAGCCGGCATCGCGGAAAAGCGCAGTCGCCGCATCGATGATGCGCCGGTGCCTGTCCGCCTTCTGCCTTTCGCGCAATCCGCTCATATCGGCCTCTCTGCCACAAAATCATAATTGACTCAATTTTAGAATTGGTTCAACTTTTCCCTAACAAGCCAGCAAGGCAGGGAGAACACTCGATGACCGTCAATGTCCGGAATCCGCTTTCCACCCTGAAGTCCCATCTCGGAGCCGCCTGCGCGACAGCCGCAGTCCTGCTCGCTGCCGGCGGGGCCCAGGCTGCCAATCTCAATGCGCTGATCTGGTGCGACCATTCCGATCCGGCGCTGCTGCAGCCCTTCGAGGAGGCCAACAACGTCAAGGTCAACGTCAAGGAATTCGAGGGCACAGGCGCGGGGCTGGCCATCGTCGACCAGTCGCAGCCGGGCGACTGGGATGTGATGGTGATCGATTCCATCGACGTGCCGCGTGGCGTCGAGAAGGGCCTGTTCGAGCCGTTGCCCGAGGACAAGCTCCCCTTCGCCGACCTCTTCCCGGAAGTGAAGATGGACAAGTCGACCATCGTCGACGGCAAGCGCTACGGCATCACCGAAAAATTCGGCTACAACACCATCGGCTTCAACAAGACCAAGGTCGATCCGGCCGACATGCAGTCGCTGGCGTCACTCACCAGCGACAAATACAAGGGCAAGATCGCCATCTACGACTACTACCTGCCGGTCATCGGCATGGCGGCCTTGGCCATCGGCAAGAAGACCGCCGACCTCACCGAGGCTGACCTGCCCTCCCTCAAACAAGAACTGCTCAAGATGAAGGCCAATGCCAAGCTAGTCGGCGAAGTCACCGCCAGCCAGACCGCTTTGGCCACCGGCGAGGTGGACGTCCTAGTCGGCGGCGGCGAGTGGGTGACGGCGGGTCTCGCCAAGGAAAACCCGGCGCTCGACTTCTCGATCCCGAAGGAAGGCGCGGTGCTGTGGTCGCAGTCGCTCGCCATGTTCAAGGATTCAAAGAACAAGGACATGGCGCTGAAGTTCATCCAGTACATTCTGAGCCCGGAAGGCCAGGCGCGCCTTGCCACCTCGTCCTGCTACTGGGGCATGCCGGCGAACAAAAAGGCGGCGCTGACCGACGAGCAGAAGAAGATCCTGCGCTTCGACGAGCAGCCCGGCTTCCTCGCCCGCGCCCAGGCCTATCCGGCTCCGAACGCCGATCTCGACAAGAAGATGCAGGACATGTGGACCGAGATGCTGCAGGCGCAGTGATCGGCCGATGAACGCTGCGGGAAACACGCGTGCCCTGCCCTGGGCGCTGGTCACGCCGGCGCTGGCGTGGACGCTGCTCTTCTTCGTGCTGCCCTTCATCGCCATGGGGCTGTCGAGCCTGACGGCGCATGAAGGCGGCGGCTTCACTTTAGCCAATTACAGCCAGTTCTTCACCGATCCGTCCTACTGGCGGGCGATGGTGAACTCGCTGGAGGTCACGGCGATCGTCACCGTGATCTCGATCCTGCTCGCCTACCCGTTCGCCTGGATCCTGGCCGAGATGGTGCCGGAACGCTGGCAGCGGCTGGCGCTGATGCTGGCCGTGCTGCCGTTCTGGACGTCCTACGTCGTGCGCTCCTATTCCTGGCTCTTGGTGCTGGCGCAAAACGGCGTCATCAACCGCGCGCTGACCGCCTCCGGCCTGATCGCTGAGCCGCTGCAACTCGCCAGCACACGTTTCGCCACTGTGACCGGCTTCGTCCACTTCTTCGTCATGCTGTTGACGCTGACCATCTTCGCCAATCTCAAGCAGCTCAGCCCGAGCTACCGCAAGGCGGCCGCCGATCTCGGTGCCGGGCCGGTGCGCACCTTTCTGCACGTCGTGCTGCCGCTCACCCTGCCGGGCATCATGGTCGGCGCCTTCCTCACTTTCGTGCTCTGTATCGGCGACTACATCACGCCGCAGATCCTCGGCGGCAACAACGAGTTGGTCATGCCGCAGCTCGTCATGATGCAGATCGGGCGCCGCGGCGACTTCCCGCTGGCTTCAGCGCTGTCGATCATCCTGATGGCGGTTGTCACCATCGCCTATCTCGCCTGCGCGCGCTGGCTGAAGATCGAGCGGGCCTGACGATGCGCGCCGCCGTCCGCATCGCCGCCTGGCTCTACGCCATCGCCGTCTACGGCTTTATCTTCCTGCCGGTGGTGGTGCTGGTGCTGTTCTCGCTGCAGGCGACGTCCTTTCCGATCCCGCCCTTCACCGGTCCGTCGCTGCGCTGGTACCAGGCGGTTCTATCCGATACGCGACTGACATCGGCGCTCGTCAACTCGTTGCTGGTGGCGGTGCTCTCCTCGCTCGCTTCCGTCACGCTCGGCTTCCTCGCCGCCTGGGGTTTCGCGCGCTTCGTGCTGCCGGGCTCCGCCTTGCTGCGCGGACTGATCACGCTGCCGCTCACCGTCAGCTACCTCATCATCGGCATGGGGTTGCTGGTGCTGTTCAACTGGGCTGGTGTGCCGAAGTCACTGCTTGCCGCCTGCATCGGTCATGTCGTGATCAACCTGCCACTCTGCTTCGCCATCATCTATAGCCAGATGGGCGACCATCAGATCAACATCGAGCGCGCCGCGCGCGACCTCGGCGCCGCCGAATGGAAAGTGCTGCTGATGATCACCGTGCCGGTGATGGCGCCGGCGATCTTTGCCGGCTTCTTCCTGTCGATGACCTTCTCCTGGGACGAGTTCGTCATCTCCTTCCTGCTCACTCGCTTCGAAACGACGCTGCCCGTCGAGATCTGGAACCTCCTGCGCTCCGGTCTCAATCCAAAGACCAACGCCGTCGGCTCGCTGGTCTTTGCCGTCTCCATCGTCCTGGTGGTGTTTTTCGAACTGACATTGCTGCGGAGAAAGCCGGCATGAGCGCGCCCTTGGTCGATATCCGCAACGTCTCGCACCGCTTCGGCCAGCATCCGGTGTTGAAGAATGTTTCGCTGGCCATCGAGCCCGGCAGCTACACGATCCTGCTCGGGCCGTCCGGCTCCGGCAAGACGACGCTGCTTTCGATCCTCGGCGGCTTCGTGACACCCAGCGAGGGCAAGGTGTTCATTCGCGGGCAGGATTGCACTTCCGTGCCGCCGGCGAAGCGCCCGACGACGACGGTCTTCCAGGACTACGCGCTGTTCCCGCATATGAGCGTCGGCAGCAATGTCGGCTTCGGGCTGCGCATGCAGGGCGTCGACGGTGCGACGCGGGCGGCGAAAGCGCGCGAGGCGCTTGCCCTCGTCGGGCTGGCAACCGCCTTCGACAAGAAGCCGCATCAGCTCTCCGGCGGCCAGCGGCAGCGCGTGGCGCTGGCCCGCGCGCTGGTCATCGAGCCTGCCGTGCTCCTGCTCGACGAGCCGCTCGGGGCGCTCGACCTGAAACTGCGGCGCCAGATGCAGGATGAGCTGAAGGCGATCCAGAAGCGCGTTGGCACTGCCTTCGTCCATGTCACCCACGACCAGGAAGAAGCGATGGCGCTGGCCGACCATTGCGTGGTGATGAATAACGGGTGCATCGAAGACGAAGGCGTGCCCGAACGCGTGTATGCGCGGCCGAGGACGCGCTTCTCGGCCACCTTCATGGGTGAGAGCACCATCCTTGCCGGCGAGGTTGACCATCAGCGCGACGGACGCGTCACGGTCGCGACCGAACTCGGCCCGATCTCGCTGCCCGGCGCTTCGCAGGCCGGCGCCAGCGTCGCGCTTGCCATCCGGCCCGAGCATCTCAAGCTTGGCGAAGCGAAAGGCGATGTCGCGCTTGGCGCCGCCAAGGTCAGCGACGTCGTCTTCCAGGGCAGCTTCAAGCGCGTCTTGGCCAACTCGATCCAGTATCCGGCGTTGCAGTTCATCGCCAAGGCCTCGGCTTCAGCCACCGTGCAGGCAGGCGACACGGTCACGGTTTCATGCAACGCTCAAGACATCATCCTGCTGGCGGACTGAGCAAATGAGCATGCCTCCGGTCATCGAGGCTCCGGACTGGTACGAGACCGTCCGCATGAGCGACGACGTGACGCTCATCCACGAGCCATGGATAAAGCCGTTCTTCCGCTGCAACATCTGGCATGTGCGCGGGCGCGACCGCGACCTTCTGTTCGACACCGGCCTCGGCCATTTCAGCCTGAGAAGCCATGTGCCTCTGGTCACGGAGCGCAAGCTGGTCTGCGTCGCCAGCCACACGCATTTCGACCACA
This sequence comes from Mesorhizobium album, assembly GCF_033977205.1. Classification (NCBI taxonomy): domain Bacteria; kingdom Pseudomonadati; phylum Pseudomonadota; class Alphaproteobacteria; order Hyphomicrobiales; family Phyllobacteriaceae; genus Mesorhizobium; species Mesorhizobium album. The sequence goes on from NZ_JAVIIW010000008.1 coordinate 166,121, forward strand.
TCGGCTGCCATCACGAATTTCCGGATCGCTGCGTGCATTCAGCCGAAGCGGAAATCCTCGCCGATCCGCGCAACGAATGGACGGTCGCCGACCGCTACGCCAACGAGGAGATGTTTGATGGCATGCCTGAGGGATGGGACACGGCGCGCTACCGCATCCAGCCTGCGCCTGCCGACCGGCTGCTCCAGCATGGAGACGCGATCAATCTCGGCGACCGAGCCTTCGAGGTCATCCACACGCCTGGACACTCGCCTGGCGGCATCGCGCTTTACGAGAGGAAGACCGGCATCCTGCTATCCGGAGACATCGTCTATGACGGGCCGCTGATCGACGATGTCTACCACTCCGATATCGGCGACTATGTCAAGACGCTGCTTGCCATGCGCGACCTCGATGTGTCGGTCGTGCATGGCGGCCATTTTCCGAGTTTCGGCAAAGTGCGTTACCGCCAATTGATCGATGAGTATCTCGCGCACAAACGCCAAGCCGGCTGCCATCTCAGGCAGAGCCGTTAAAGCAGTTCGGCGTTCAGGGGTTTAAAGCGCCCTTTGTGGGCAGGGCGTTTCGGTGGCGTCGCCGCAGCGGGCGGCAGACGGCTGAGGCCGTAGACTCATCTCTTCCGACTGCCGCACCAGCTCGGCGAACATGAGCGCGAAACTTCCCATCATCAGGAAGACTATGATCAGGCGCGTTACCGGCAATAGACAGGTCTCTCGACTGGCCAGCCCCCGCCAACCCATCCACTGTCGGCTAACATGAGCGCTCCGGCTTTACGAGTGTTTAAGTTTCGTCTTAACCATTACGGTCATCACATTCGTTGCACACCTGTCACGAAGCGCGAGGCGCAGCCCCTCTCAGCGTGGCGCGGCGCGCCGGGCTTTGCAGATGCGGGCCGCACATGCTACGCCGTCGCCCGCGGCCAGCAGGCGGTCGCGGTCGCCGTCCGGGATCCATGAGCAAAGAAACCAGCCGTTTCGCCTTCGTCTCTTCCGACACAGACGACGCCCGCGCGGCGCTGCAGAGCCTGTCGGCGCGCTACGGGCAGATACCTGTCGCTGAGGCTGACATCATCGTCGCGCTCGGTGGCGACGGCTTCCTGCTGCAGACGCTGCGCGACACGATGAGCAAGGGAAAGAAGGTCTACGGCATGAACCGTGGCACCATCGGATTCCTGATGAACGAATATCGTGCCGGCGGTCTGGAGGAGCGCATTTCGAGGGCCGTATCGGAGACGATCCGCCCGCTGGAGATGCAGGCGGTGACGCATGGGGGCGAAACGGTCTCCGCGCTGGCGATCAACGAAGTGGCGCTTTGGCGCCAATCCTACCAGACGGCGAAGATCCGCATCAGCGTCGACGGCCAGGTGCGGATGGAGGAACTCAACTGCGATGGCGTCATGATCGCGACGCCGGCAGGCTCCACGGCCTACAATCTCTCGGCGCACGGGCCGATCCTGCCGCTCGACGCGCCGCTTCTGGCGCTGACGCCGGTGAGCCCGTTCCGGCCGCGGCGGTGGCGCGGCGCGCTGCTCTCCAACAAGGCGACCGTGCGCTTCGAGATATTGGAAGCGGAGAAGCGCCCGGTGAACGCCGCCGCCGACCACACCGAGGTCAAGGCAGTTGCCTCGGTCTCGGTGCGGGAATCGCCGACGGCAACCGCGACATTGCTGTTCGACCCCAACCATTCATGGAACGAGCGTATTCTTGCCGAGCAGTTCCGCTATTGAGCCGGTGCAAGAACAGGACCTCGATTAAGCATCGCGATTAAGGTTACGTCTTCACAATCGCGCCAAAATCCGGCCGTTTCTGTTGACAAATCGCGGACTTGCGCCTAACTGCAACCGCGATCTTGCAGGCGCGCGGCGCTTGCCGCAACGCGTGTTGCGATTTTCCTGAACCAGCCAAAGACAACAAACACTTGTCCTCAGACACCACGACCGCTCAAGAAGCGTTGACATTCACGGACCTCGGCCTGTCGCCGAAGGTACTCTCCGCAGTCACCGATGCCGGCTACGCTAAGCCGACCCCGATCCAGGCCGGCGCCATTCCGCACGCGCTGCTCGGCAAGGATGTGCTGGGTATCGCCCAGACCGGCACGGGCAAGACCGCCTCCTTCGTGCTGCCGATGCTGACGCGCCTGGAAAAGGGCCGAGCGCGGGCCCGCATGCCGCGTACGCTGATCCTCGAGCCGACGCGCGAACTGGCGGCGCAGGTCGAGGAGAACTTCATCAAATACGGCAAGAACCACAAGCTCAACATCGCGCTTCTGATCGGCGGCGTCTCTTTCGAGGAGCAGGACAAGAAGCTGGAGCGCGGCGCCGACGTTCTGATTGCCACCCCAGGCCGCCTGCTCGACCACCGCGAACGCGGCAAGCTTTTGCTCAACGGCGTCGAGATCCTCGTCATCGACGAGGCCGACCGCATGCTCGACATGGGCTTCATTCCCGATATCGAGCGCATCTGCGAGATGATCCCGTTCACCCGCCAGACGCTGTTCTTCTCGGCGACCATGCCGCCGGAGATCACCAAGCTCACCGAAAAATTCCTGCATGCGCCGGTGCGCGTCGAGGTCTCCAGGGCCGCCTCCACCGCGACCAGCATCACGCAGCGCCTGGTGAAGTCGGGCTCCAAGCCCTGGGATAAGCGCGAGACGCTGCGCAACCTGATGCGGGCCGAGAATGACGGGCTGAAGAACGCCATCATCTTCTGCAACCGCAAGGTCGAGGTGTCGGAACTTTTCCGTTCGCTGCTGAAGCATGATTTCGAAGCGGGCGCGCTGCATGGCGACATGGACCAGCGCGCGCGCATGCAGATGCTCGCCAATTTCCGCGACGGCAAGCTGCGCTATCTCGTCGCCTCGGACGTTGCCGCGCGCGGCCTCGACATTCCGGACGTCAGCCATGTCTTCAACTACGACGTGCCGATCCATGCCGAGGATTATGTCCACCGTATCGGCCGCACCGGCCGCGCCGGCCGCTCCGGCAAGTCCTTCACCATCGCGACGCGCGCCGACACCAAATATGTCGACGCCATCGAGAAGCTGATCGGCGCCAAGATCGAATGGCACGACGGCGACCTGTCAACGGTCACCGAGAGCGAAAGCGAGGGCGCTCCCCGCCGCGGCCGCGGCGCGCCGCGCCGCGCCGGCCGCAAGGACGAGGACCGCAAAGAGCGCAAGAGGGACCGTCACACCAAGCATGACGAGACGCCCGACGCGGCAGGCGAGGAGCAGCCGGTTGCTGAGGTCGCCGATATCGCCGAGCGCCGCGCCCGCAAGGACGCGATCCGCTCCGAGAACGAGCGCAAGGGTTCCGCCAACCGCAATGAGCAGCGCGGCGATGCCCGTCCGCAGCGCGACCACAACCGCCCTGCCCGCCACCGGAAGGAGGAAGACGACGCGACCGTCGGCTTCGGCGACGACGTGCCGGCCTTCATGCGGATCGTCGCCAAGGTCTGACCTTCATACTGCGTCGGTAGAAACGGACACGGCCCCAAATGGGGCCGTTTCTTTGCTGCCGCTTCGCATGAAGGGTTCAGCCAAGCGCTTTTCCGGGATCGTCCCGCTGTCTCTCACATCGGTCCGGGCATCATCTTGGTCGGTTTCTCCAGCATCGGGAAATCGGCCTTGCTGCATTTCACGTTCGGGTTCGTCGGGCTGAACATGCCGTTCGGATTGTCGCGGAACAACCAGGCGTGCAGGTCGTAATGGACGAACTCCCTCGGGATGAGGGGATAGTGTCCCTCCATCGGCCCCATGAACTTCTGGCCGAACAGTGTCGGGACCTCCTTGAGGTCCGGCGTCAGCGGCACCAGCCATTCCACGGCGACCAGTTTCAAACCTTTCTTGGTCGGCTCGTAGATCAAGACGTTGGGCTTCATCGGGTCGAGCTTCTGGCCGATGCTCGGGACGTTGACGAAATGGATGCCCATAGCGCCCTTCGGATAGTACATCGCGCCGGGTATCTTTTCGCCGCCATAGTAGACGCAGCCGACGGTCGACAGATAGAGGTCGCGGACGGCGGCCGTGTAGTCCTCATATTTGGCGAGCGACTTTTTCAAGGCTTCGATGTCGGCCTTGTTGGCATCTTCGGCCCGAGCGGTGGCGGCTCCAAGCCATGCGCCCAAAAGACCAGTCAAAACGAGGACGCCGCAGCGCCTAAGGCGAGCCATTCTTGTCATGCATTCCTCCCAGATTCTTGATCTGGCCGTGCAAGACCGAGGCGGAAAAATGTTGATTGCGCGGCCAGGTGTACCGCCTCATCCCCTCTGGAACAGCGTCGATGCTAGTCTTTTCCCGGGTTCTGGAAAAGTATCAATTAGAACAAGCTAATACCCTAAGACCTTTGACCTATCTTGGGTTACGCCAATCGGGATAGGGGGGAACCTCGCGGTTCCTCCCCTCCCACACCACCCTGCGTACGGGTCCGTACAAGGCGGTTCGGTTGGTTATGCGGCAGTGGCAGGGGCGATGGAGGCAAGGCCGATGCTTGCGAGGAAAGCGTTCGGCAGGGCAATGGCGAGCGCTGGGCTGTTGCTGATGCGCCAGGGACCGTGCGCGCTGCCGGCGGTTCGCGCCGCCAGTTCGTGCCCTATGCCCCGGCGACGCAGCTCCGCAAAAGCGGGTGCGCCCGCGCGTCCATTGTTTCCATGCGATGGATCGGAACCTTCGCCTGATCCACTGGTCGAGGCTGCGCAATACCGACGGAGTTTCGCAGAAGCCGAAGTAGCCGCGCCATCCTTTCAGATAGAGCGACAGCTCCTTGGCTATCCGCACGAGGCTGGCACCCCGCGTCCGCATCGTCAGCGCCCGTACGCGCTCCTTGAACCGGGCAACCGCCTGCGGTGCGATCCGACGCCGCGGCGCCTTCTCGTCGGTGAAGCTGAAGCCGAGGAACTTGCGCCGGTGCGGCGGAGCGACCGCGCTCTTGTGCCGGCTGATCCTCAGCTTCAGACGCCTCATGAGGAAGCGCTCGACGCTCGCCATCACCCGTTCGCCCGCCCGCGCGCTGCGCACATAAATGTTGCGGTGAGTGGCGCGGGGGAATCGCACCCCCGCGCTCTCGCAGAACCGTACGTGACACTCTCGCGTCATACGGCTCCCATTGTTCGGCCGCGTCCGAAGAGCAAGGCCCAATG